>DAOUKJ010000015.1:0-54100 GCA_034421435.1 Dehalococcoidia bacterium
GCGGAGGCCTACGGCGAGCGGCGCGATGAGCTGATCCTGTCGTTTCCCATCAATCAGCTGCCGGAGGGCGCAACAGAGGGCGATAGCGTGTTCTTCACGAACGGCGGCCAGGCGGTCATCCTGGAGGTGACCGGCGAGACGTTCACGGTGGACGCGAACCACAGGCTGGCAGGGCAGGCGCTGACATTCGAAATTGAGCTGGTGTCGATTGAGTAGCCTGGCCGGGGGTCCCGGCGGGTTGCCAACGCACGAATGCGGGGATAGGAGCATGGTATGGTGAACAACGGTGGACATGGGATAGAGAGGCAGGTGGCGGTACTAATAGACGTGGAGAACGTGGGCCTTGGCTCGATACAATGGCTCTTCGACCAGATTTCCGACTACGGCCGCGTCACTATCAAGCGCGCCTACGGTGACTGGTCGTCCGTGACCAGGGCGGCCCGCAACCAGATGGTGGAGCTTGGCATCGAGCCGGTGCATCTCTTCCACGTGACGGCCTCCGGCAAGAACTCCAGCGACATTCGCTTGGTCATCGATGCCGTGGACCTGCTGTACCAGTCGCCGATAGACATATTCGTCATTGTGTCATCCGACAGCGACTTCGTGCCGCTGGTGAGCAAGCTGAGGTCCGGCGGCAAGCTGGTCATCGGCGCGGGCCGCGGGGGGGCCTCTCGCGCCCTGGTCATTTCATGCGACAGGTACATCTACATGGACCAGAACGAGAAGAAGGCCGAGCAGGCCACCGATGACCAGGGCCAGCACCAGGGAGAGTTTCTGATCCTGAGGGCGATGGGCGCAGCGATGGACGGGGAGGGCAGGGTTGCCGGCAGCAAGCTGATACAGACCATGATGCGGCTTGACCCCGCCTTCGACGTGCGGTCCACCGGCTACTCCACCTTCACGAAGTACCTTGAGGCGTCGCCGGAGGTCAAGGTTACGCGGAGGCGCGGCGCCAACGACGTGACGGTTGAGCTTGCGGACCTGGGATCGTCGCCCGCGCCGCAGCCGCGGCCCGCCGCGTCAACTAGGCCGGCCGCTGCGGATCAGAAGGAGTCTGGCTCCTGGTGGCCGGGCGTGGACGCCGCCTGGGCAAAGCGCGCCGCCAAGCGGGGCGACCCCATACCGGGCCCTACAGCCGCCGCGGACGCCGCCGAGGTGCTTGGCGCGTCGAAGCTGAGCGCGTCGCCTTTCAAGACGCTGCAGAGACTCTTGGAGGCAAGCGACGAGCTGCGCGGCAAGTGGCGTAGGGACAGGAACACCATCATCAGGCAGTGAGCGCGGGCGCATCCCCCAAAGGAGCGCCACGGAGGTGCAATTATGCAGGTCACGGCCCACGTGCACTCCGTGCACGTTGAGGACACGTCGGTGGCTCATCCGGGCGGCTCCAACATCTTCTTCGCAGGCGACCCGTCCGAGGGCATGGTCATCGTTGACACGGGCGAGCACGACCGTGAGTGGACGCGGCAGATCCTGGAAGGCTACGAAGAGCTTGGCCGGCCTCCAATCTCGGCGATCGCGATCACGCACGCCCACGGCGACCACATCGGCGGCCTCGACCGCGTCTTCGAGGCGGTGCAGGCGCCGGTGCGCTGCCACCCAAAGCTTGTCGGGCGGCTCTCCGCAGTGGTGGGCGCGGAGAACGTGCACCGGCTGCGGTCCGGCGAGCGCATAAGGGCATGCACCCGCGTCAACCTGACCGCCATCTTCACGCCAGGGCATGAGGAGGCGCACGTCTGCTACTACATGGCGCGGGACAGGGCAATGTTCACCGGCGACACCGTGCTGGGCGGCTCGTCGTCCACCGTGCAGGACCTGGCGGACTACATGGACTCGCTCGAGAAGCTGTCCCGCTACAGGGTGCAGGTCATCTGCCCCGGCCACGGCCCCGTGGTGCCCCCGCCGCGCGGATCGCGCCTCATATCCTGGTACATAGGCCACCGCAACGAGCGCGAGGAGCAGGTGCTTTCGGCGTTGGAGAAGGGTATCACGGACGTTGAAGACATGGTTAGTGACATCTACCCGCGCGACATGGACAGGAGACTGCGCGGGGCGGCAGGCCGCAACGTGATGGCCCACCTGGACAAGCTCATCAAGGAGGGCAGGGTGGAGGTTGACACTCGCCCACCTTCCTACCGGCTGAAGCCGTAGCGACGCCGCAATTCCGCCGAAACGCAACGCCCGCCGCACTCCATGTGCGGCGGGCGTTTCTTGTGCAGCGTTGCTTTGGCCAGTTGCCTCTAGCCGCTGGCGGCGTCCCGCTCGTTGATCGACTCCAGGACGGAGCCGGGAGTGATTGGCAGGGTGTAGACGCGCGTCCCGATTGCCCGGCTAACGGCGTTACCAAGCGCCGGCAGGGGAGCGATGATCGGGTGCTCGCCGGCGCCCCGCAGGCCGTACGGGTGGCGAGGGTTGGCGTACTCGATGATCTCGCAGTCGATCATGGGCAGGTCCAGCGTGGTGGGCATCCGGTAGTCGAGGAGGCTGGAATTGGCCATCACGCCGTCCTCCGAGAAGAAGTACTCCTCGTTCAGTGCCCAACCGATGCCCTGGAGGGTGCCGCCCTGCATCTGGCCCTCCACGTAGGAGGGGTGAGCGGACTGGCCGATGTCCAGGAAGGCTGTTGCGCGGACGATGTCCACCTTGCCTGTCTCCGGGTCCACTTCCACGTCGAAGATGTTTCCTGCAAGGGCCCCGCCTACACCGCCCTGGGTGTCCATTGCGGAGCAGGTGACGGGGCCGCCGGTTGCCATCAGCCGGCCTGCAAGCTCACGGAAGGTGAAGCGGTCCTCCGGGTTCTTCGTGGAGACAAAGGTGCCGTCCACGAACTCAACGTCTTCCTGCTGCAGCTCCCACAGTAGAGCGGCGCGATCCCTCATCTGGTCTACGGCCAGCCGTGCTGCGGCGATGGCGGCACGACCGGTGTCGAAGGTGATGCGGCTGCCGCCGGAGCCACCAGTCCAGCCCACCGAGTCGGTGTCCACGACCTGGGGTGTGACGTCCTCGGCTTCCAGGCCCAGTACCTCGGCCACCTGCATGGCGACTGCCACGCGTGTGCCGGACAGGTCCATCGAGCCGGTGGTGATGTTGACGGTGCCGTTGGCCAGCACGTTGATGGTCGCGGACGAGCCGCTCCCGCCTCCGTTGAGCCGGTAGCCGGTGGCTATGCCGCGGGCGCGGTTCGGGCCGCCGAGGGGTGCGTTGTAGTGGGGATGCGCCTTCATGGCCTCCATAACCTCGCGGAGACCCACGTGTGCGTGAGGCACGCCGGTGGTGGCGCGGTCGCCTTCCTGAGCCACGTTCTTGATGCGGAGGTCCATGGGGTCCATGTCCAGCATCTGTGCAAGCTCGTCTATGCAGCTCTCTACGGCGAAGCAGACCTGCGGATGGCCGGGCGCTCTGTACGCAGCAGTCTTGGGCTTGTTGCAGACCACATCGTAGCCGTCTACGAGGGCATGCTCCAGCTTGTACGCGCTGAGTCCGGAGGTGGCGCCGCCGGCCATGGGCGAGCCGGGATACGCCCCGGCCTCGTAGACCATGTACAGCTGAGCGGCGGTGAATGTGCCATCGTTCTTTGCGCCGATCTTGCAGCGGATGAAGCTGCCGGAGGAGGGGCCTGTGCCCTCGAAGACCTCCTTGCGGCTCATCACCATCTTCACCGGCTGGCCGGTCTTGCGGGAGAGGACGGCGGCAACCGGCTCAAGGTAGCCGGTCCCCTTGCCTCCGAATCCTCCGCCGATCTCCATTGGGACTACCTTGATCATCGATTCCGGTACGTCCAGGATGGCGGCGACGTTGCCCCGCACTCCGAAGATGCCCTGAGTGCTGGTCCAGATGGTCAGCCGGCCCTCGGGCATCCACTGTGCGGTGCAGGCGAAGGGCTCGATGTAGCCCTGGTGCACGGTCTGGGTGTTGTACTCACGCTCGATGACTATGTCGGCTTCACTGAAGCCCTGCTCCACGTCTCCGAGCTTGAGCTGGAGGTGGCTTGCCACGTTTCCGGGCTTCCCAGTGTCCTCGCCGGGATCGGCGCGGGACACCGTCTTGCGCTCCGTGAGGGTGTCGTGGAGCAGGACGGGGTCCTCCTTCATGGCCTCGCGCCAGCCGAGGACTGTGGGCAGGACCTCGTACTCGACCTCAATGAGGTTGAGCGCCTCCTCCGCGTCGTGGGGGCTGGTGGCGGCCACGGCTGCGACCGCGTGTCCCTTGTAAAGGACCTTCTTGTCGGCCAGGTCGTTCTCCGCCATCAGCCTGGGGTTCTGGAGCGACTGGGCGAAGTTGACGTCGCGGTTCTGAATGATGGGGAAGTCCGCAGAAGTTGCCACGGCCCTCACGCCGGGCATTGCCTCCGCCTTGCTCGTATCGATTGAGATGATACGTGCGTGGGCGTAGGGGCTTCTGAGCACCTTCCCGTGGAGCGTACCGGGCAGCAGCATGTCTGCGCCGTAACGCGCCGCGCCCGTCACCTTCTCGATGCCGTCGTGACGGACGGGCCGAGTGCCCAGTACCCTGAACTTACCCTGTTGCGCTGCGTCTCTGTCGGCTGTTGTGGCCATGCTGAGTATCTCCTTTGACTCAGGGATGATCCTCTGGCGCCGCGTATGTGCGCGGCAGCCTTCCGCCGAAGCGAGAGTTCAGCGACTAGTCGTTGTAGACGTCTCGCTGGTCAGCGGCACCGGCGCCTGCGCCGGTGGAGGCTGCGGACCGGTCGGTCCGGCCGGCGGCAATGTCCTCAGCCGAGAGCACGGCGCGGACGATCTTGTCGTAGCCGGTGCAGCGGCAGAGGTTGCCGGCCAGCCAGTGTCGGATGCGCCCCTCGTCGGCGTCCGGCTCCCGGTCGAGGAGAGACTTGGCGGCGACGATGAAGCCCGGCGTGCATATGCCGCACTGGAGGGCAGCCTCTTCCAGGAATGCCTGCTGGAGCGGGTGGAGTCCTTCCGGCGTGGCAACGCCTTCGATTGTGGTGATTGTGCGGCCCTGCGCCTCGACGCCCAGGACACAGCAGGAGTCGACGATTCTGCCGTCCAGAATTACGGTGCAGGCGCCGCAGTTGCCGTCGTTGCAACCTTCCTTGGTGCCTGTCATGCCGAGAACGTCGCGGAGCACCTCGAGCAGGCTCTGACGAGCTTCGCAGAGGAAGTCCGTGTCGGTGCCGTTGATGTTGGTCTGTACGTGTACCTTTGCCATATTTGCTTACTCTCCCTTGGCTCTCGAAATTGCGGTCCGAAGGGCTCGCTTGGTGAGCACGCCCACCAGGTGGATGCGCTGGGTGACGGTGCCTCGCATGTCGTTGATTGGGCTTGCGACGGCCTTGGCGGCCTCTCCCGCCGCCTCGATGCTCTCCTCGGTGGCCGCTTTGCCGGCAAGGCCCTCGGCGGCTGCCGTCGCCATCATGGGGGTGGGGGCAACGGCGCCCACTGCGATGCGGGCGGAAACGATGTTTTCCTTGGAGTCGTCAAGAACTACCGAGGCCGCGGCATTGGCGATTGCAATGTCCATCTCGTTCCTGGGGATGAAACGGAGGAATGCGGCTCCGGAGTTGGCCTTGGGGCTGGGAAAGTTCAGGCCGACGAGGATCTCGCCGTCCTGCAACACGTTCCTTCCAGGGCCGGTGCAGAAGTCTTCAACGGGAAGGCTCCGGCGGCCGTTGGGGCCGGCAATGTCGCACATGCCGCCCAGGGCCATGAGAGCGGGGATCGTGTCGCCGCTGGGGGAGGAGTTGCAGAGGTTACCGCCGAGGGTCGCCCTTCCCTGGATCTGGATTCCGCCGATCAGGAATGCTGCGTCCACCAGTCCTGGGTATAGCTCCTGGACGGTCTCGTCCTCGTATATCTCGTGGCAGGGTACGGCGGCTCCGACCGTCAGGCCGTCCGCCTCAGAGTAGGACAACTGGCAGAGCTCCGGAATCTTCTTCATGTCCACCAGGCGGTCAATGTCAAACCGGCCGCCCCTCAGCTGGACTATGACGTCCGTACCGCCCGCCAGGGCCTTGGCCCTGTTCCCGCTTTCGGCCATGAGCCTTACGGCGTCGTCAATGGTTGTGGGTGCTACGTACTCGAAATCTCGCATGGCACATCCTCTCTTAGGCTGCGGATAGTATATCACAGCGCGGGCAAAGGGCAAGTAGGCACTTAGTACCGTGTGCGCTATGCCCGCGTCGAAAGCCACTCTCCGACGTCCTGCCGGTTGCGCTCCAGCCACCGATTGTTCAGGCGTATGCGCTCCAGCGACTGCTGAATGGTGCGCTCCGCGGACGGCGCCGGATGCGTGTTGAAGAACTCCTCCACCTCCCGTGCGCGGTCCAGCGTGGTGAACGCTCCGGTGATGCTCACCAACCGCATGATGGCGAAACCGCCACGGCCATACCTGCGGTCGAACTCCTCCCAGTTCTCCTTCACGAACTCCCATGCCAGCTCTCGCCCGTTGCGGTTGCCGGCCAGCGCCACCACGAGCAGCACCGTGTCTTGGGAGCGTACGTCCGGCGACAGCGACCGCTGCAGCACGTCCTGCAGCAACTCCGCGCTCTCGAAGCGCGTAAGCGCGCCCAGTAGCCGCATGCGCTCCTCGTGGAGGTCTGCATCCTTTTCGAGGCGCCAGAGCGTCTCGTAGGTGGACTCGTCTCCCTGCTGGGCCGCCAGTCCGTACACAAGGCCGCGCAGGTCGGGGTGGAGCGACGCAGGCTCGCTCAGGTAGCCATCGAACCGGTTTCGTGCCTCCGCCAGGACTGCCGGGTTGCCGTAAGCGCCGGCCTGTCCCAGCACGGTCGCCCTGAGCAGTGAGTCCAGATGGCCCTCGCCGGGGCCAGCGTCCCAACCTACCCGGCCAACCACCTGCTCGAAGAGCGAGCCGGCGAAGGAACGGTAGCCGCCAAGGCAGGCCTCATCCAATAGCAGGTTCTCGAGGCCGCGCAGGTTCGTGGACAGGTCGCTCCATACCGACGTGTCCACCTCATTGCGGTAGGATTGGGCAAGCGCAAGGAAACGCGTCGCGGGGATGTGCCCAGCCCGCACTAGTGCGTAGGCGTCGTTCTGGACGCCCAGCCGGTCGATGGCCGGCAGCTCATGACGCTCGACGGCGCTGCGCAAGAGGTCGGCGTCCTCGTCGGCGTAGCTGACTCGGTAGAAGCCGGTCTGGCCGGCGTTGACCTTGACCCAGCCGTCCTCGCCGGTGTCCGCGCCCAGCGAGACCTCAGCCTCGCGGTCGCCCACGAGCGCGGTGGTCTTGTCCTCGGAGCCGGCGCGCGCAATACCGATGGGCATCTGCCACAGCGTCGTGTCTTCCTCGCCATCGTCCATGAGGTGATCGTAGAGGAAGCGCTGCTGCGAGAGGGCCACGCTCAGCTCGCCGCCATGCCGCTGCGCGCGGGCGCTCAGGACTGGATAGCCCATCTGCTTCACCCAAGAGTCCATGATCGCTGTCACCGGCTGGCCGGATGTCTCCTCCAGCGCCTTCCACAGGTCTTCCGTGCGGGCGTTGCCGTACGAGTGCGCGGACAGGTAGGCGTGGAGGCCGCGCTGGAACACGTCTGCGCCAAGGAAGTCCTCCAGCATTCGAAGGACGGAGCCGCCCTTGCTGTAGCTGATGGCGTCGAAGAGCTCGCGGATCTGCGCCGGATTGTCCACCCTCGCCTCGATCGGGTGGGAGTTGCGGAGGCCGTCCAGGCTCAGGGCGGAGTTGGTGTCCTGAAAGACGAACTGCGTCCACATGTGCCACTCAGGGTACTGGTGGTCGACGGCTTTGTCGCCCATCCAGGATGCGAAGCTCTCGTTGAGCCAAAGGTCGTCCCACCATTCCATCGTGACCAGGTCGCCGAACCACATGTGTGCCATCTCGTGAGACACCACTTCCATGATTCGCTGGCGGGTGGCCGCCGAGGAGTTCTCGGGGTCGAACAGCAGCACAGTTTCGCGGTAGGTGATTGCGCCCCAGTTCTCCATGGCGCCGGCGGCGAAGTCCGGCACGGCGATGTGGTCGAGCTTTTCGAGCGGGTACGGGATGCCGAAGTAGTCGTTGAAGTAGGTGAGGAGCCTCACGGCGTTCTCGACGGCGAAGCGGCCCTGCTCCTCCTTGCCGCGCGTGGCCCACACCCGCACGAGCGTGCCATTGGGCGCCGTTTCCTCCACCGATGCGAAGTCGCCGACGATGAAGGCGAGAAGGTAGGTGGACATGCGCGGCGTTTCGCCAAATCGGACAGACTTGAGGCCGCCGGACACGGGCGTCTCGCTGATTGGCAGCGTGTTGGAGATAGCGACCAGGTCCTCGGGAATGACGAGCGTCACGTCGAAGACGGCCTTGACGGCAGGATCGTCCCAGCAGGGGAAAGCGCGGCGGGCGTCCGTGGCCTCAAACTGGGTGGTGGCCAGGTATCGCTCCTCGCCACCGGGCGTGGTGTAACGGCTGCGGTAGAAGCCGCGCAGCTGATCGTTCAGGGTGCCGGTGAACCGGATGGTGAGAGACGCGGTACCGGCCGGAATCTCGCCGCCGAACTCGAACGTGACGGTCTCCATCGCTTCGTCCAGCGTGATGCTGCTGGCCGGGGTTGCGGCGCCGCCGGCCGGGGTCAGCTCTGCCGAAGTGACATCGAGCTCAATCGCGTTGAGCGATATCGATGAGACCGCCTCAGTCAGCTCAAGCTCAATAGTCTCTTCGCCGTCGAAGGTGAATGCTTGCAGATCCGGCGTGAGCGTCATGGCGTACTTGACTGGGCGGACGTTGGTGGGCAACCTATAGGCTGAGACTGTGGTCATGTGCTCCATACCTCGTTAGGGAATAGCCGCTGGGGGCGGCTCGATTATACGCCACATCGCTGCCGAGTGGAAACGGCGCGCGAGGCGCGTCTGCAATGTTACAATGCGCATGCTACCGGAGAGACCACCGCGGCGAACTGCAGCCGCAAGATCGGGAGGCAATCTTGGTCTCACAACAGGACTACCGGCTCGACGGGGCAGGCGTGCCACTTGCGGCGACGCTGTTCGTTCCGCAGGGCGCAGGGCCCCACCCCGGACTGGTGATCTGCCACGGTATGCCGGCGGGACCTCGCCCGGAGCCGGGCGCGCCGCCGTCGCCGGACGAGGGGCTGAGCTACCCCGGCGTCGCGGAGTGGTGTGCGCTGGAGGGCTTCGCAACGCTGATCTTCAACTTTCGTGGGACCGGCGAAAGCGGCGGCAACTTCCACGCGATGGGGTGGGCTCACGACCTCGACGCGGTGATCTCGTGGATGCTCACGAGGCCGGAGGTGGACACTCGCCGCCTCGTGCTGCTGGGGTCGAGCATGGGCGCTGCGGTGGCGACATACGCCGTGGCGCACCGGCCGGAGGTCGCGGGCCTGGTATCGTTCGCGGGGCCGGCGGAGACGCGGACGCGACAGCGGCCTGCGGAGGACCTGGAGCGCATGAGGGAGATGGGCATCATTCGAAACCCGGACTTTCCGCCGTCGCTGGAGGAGTGGGCCAACGAGGGCGTGGAGCTCAGCCCTGCCAGGTGGGTGTCGATGGTCTCGCCGCGGCCGCTGCTCATACTGCACGGAGACGCTGACGACGTGGTGTCGCCCGAGAGTGCGCACGTTCTGTACGAGCGCGCAGGCGAGGGCAAAGAGCTGCGGATGCTGCCCGGCGTGGGACACCGCTTCCGCAGCGAGCCCACCGCAATGGCCGCGGCGATAGAGTGGCTGCGGGCGCGGTTTGTGGGGTAGGCGTCTCACTGCCGTTGACAGGGGGTTGACGGCAGGGGGATAATAGTTATTGGTTACGTCTACTCGGACATCTGCCGACCGGCGTAACATCCGGGCGTCCAGGGTGGGGCGATGGATTGCATGTTTGCCCAGTGCAAGACCGGGACCTCGAAAATGCCCTCAGCGTCCACTGGGCAGTGCCATCATAATGGCATATTCAAAGGGGTGCAGGAATACTGACACCCCTTTTCTGTTTGGATTGGAAAGTCATGAACGACGCACAATGGGCTGAACTGGTTCGCCGAGTTCTCCGCGAGGCTGGAGGAGAACATACTCTGCTTACCGGGGCAAGACTCAAGCAGGGTATAGTGGAGGCTTGCCAGGATCAACACGCCTTCGATTCGTATCTTCTTATCAAGGGATTGCGCTTCGTCACATTCCTGGAGCAGGTAGACGGAGTGGAGGTGAGGAAACAGGTAGGAACAGACATGCTGGTGGGGCTCGAGGGTGCAAGATGGCCAACTACAGCGTCCTCGCACTCGCCAATACAACCGGAACTACGGCATGACGTGTATGAGGCGCTGACGCGAGTGTCCCGGGTCAGCTTCCACTATTTGCCCAGCACTGATGAATTCCGGACAGTCAGTGACGGGCATTCCGACGCCGTCGCACTGCCACAAGTCAACTTCGAAGAATTGGTTGCCCAGAGGAGGAAGTTTGCTGAGTCTTTGGATGACTCCTCAGCTAGGCAGGCACTGCTTGAATCTCTCAGCACTTCTGCTAACCCCCTGGGGAATTTCCAGCGCGAACTAATCCGTATGGAGTTATCTGACAGTTGGCACCGCTTCAAGTTCGATCTCTTGTATGCCAAACTCAGTGAATGGGCAAGTGCAAATGGCATCGCAGTGTCGCCTGCATGGCACAACAATTCGATTGAGCCCAAGAGCGAGACTCCGCAACAGATTCTTACAAGGCTCGCGCATTACATGTCCGAACAGGAAATCGGGGAACTGAACGTGCCCTTTAGGGCGGTCGAGGCCTTCTACCGAGACTTGACAAAGCGGCCTCGCGCGTAAGGCTACCGCCCAAAGCTGATGCCTCTCTCTCTGCTAGCGGGAATTCCAAAGCCAGTTGGTCAACGGTTTCAGCACTACTCGCCCATGGTTTCTGGGTGGCAGGTGGTTGTCGTACCTTCACCTGTGAAGGTGGTCTCAGTCGAACGCTCGTGGGATGCTTTACTTCAAATTGCGGATAGTGCATATGAATCCGGCGTGCACATTCTGGCATTCCACTCAAAGATTCAGGACCGCCGCGAGTATGAGGATGCCATATACGGCAGGCATCGGCTTGTGTGGCTGGATAAAGAGAAGTTGAGGTCGTACGGTTCATCTGAGTTTACTGAGTACATTCAGAACGCGCTTGATTTCGAAAGCAAGTGGAGGGAGTTGATTCGGCCGTCAAGCGTGCGCGACGCTCTCGTACTACCGGAGCAGAGCTTCGAGCCTGACGGTCTGTTGAAAGACACTTGGATTCGCGCCCAGCGTATTGTCGAGGGAAGAGATTCTCTGGCGCACATTCAGACTCCGATCAACTCCTTTCGTTCCAAGCACTACTCCAATGGCGTGTGGCATGATCGCGCCGGATTGATCTTCGATCCAGGCGGCCCAAGGCACGGCGGGGCTGAAGCGGAGTGGCGATGGAAGTTCACCTATCAGGTGCCAGCACAGTTCCATTACGATGTCCATGGGATCGGCAACAGAGCGTTCCGTGTACGGGACCGATTTGGTGTAGCGCACTTCTTCAACGAGTACACGAATGTGGACTGCCACGGATTCATTCGGGGAGGACGTTGATTCTAGGTCCGGCCAGTGGATGGTTGCTGGTCGCGGCACCCAAGCAAAGGACTCTGTTGGTTGTGCGGTAGTGTTGGGAGAATATCGAACCCGCAAGCCTGAGACTCGTCTCAATACGCCCCCGTTCAGCCGCAGCGCAACCCGTGGTATACTCTACCAGTAGCCGCGCGATGCGGCAGCGGCGCGACTCGGGAGGTTTCATGATGGCCAATGACAACGCAACGATAAAGCAGGCTGTGCAAGAGCGTTACGGCGAGCGTGCGCGGCAGGTATCGGGGCTGACCCTCGTCAGCGTGGAGCAGGCTGCGTGCTGTGCCTCTGGAGAGACGCCGGCGGGCATGGACGAATCGCTGGGTGCATTCCCCAACCTCTACATGAACAGCGAGCTGGAGGGCCTGCCGATGGAGGCGGTCGCCGCCTCCGCAGGCTGCGGCAACCCCACGGCGCTGGCCGGCCTGCAGCCCGGCGAGCGTGTGCTCGACCTTGGCTCCGGCGGCGGCATCGACTGCTTCTTGGCAGCACGGCAGGTGGGAGCGGACGGCCACGTGATCGGGCTGGACATGACGCCGGACATGCTGGCGCTGGCGCGTCGAAACGCCAAGACTCTGGGCGTGACCAACGTGGAGTTCGTCGAAGGCTACATCGAGGATATACCGCTCCCGGATTCGTCCGTGGACGTGGTGATTTCCAACTGCGTGGTGTGCCTTTCGCCGGACAAGAACGCTGTAGTCTCGGAGTCGTTCAGGGTGCTGTCGCCCGGCGGCAGGCTGCACCTTTCTGATATGATGTCTCTGGGCCCCATGCCGCAGGAGCTGCGAGAGGACGCCCAGAGCTGGTCAAGCTGCGTGTCCGGCGCGGAGGAGCGAGCGACCTATCTCGGCCGCCTCGCTGAGGCCGGATTCGTGGACGTGACCATCGACCAGGACGGTGAGCCCAAGTCTCAGGGAGCCGGGTTCCCGGACGTTGTTAGCGTGAAGGTGGTGGCGCACAAACCTCTATAGGCGCGTGCGGCAAGCAGCTAAAATTTGGAAGGAGAGGCCGTATTGATTACGACCATGGTGGGCAACTACCCCAAGATATCCCCGGACGCCAGAGCCCCCAGCCTGCGAGCGGCCATCAACCGCTTCGACGAGGGACGCATCTCACTGGAAGACCTGAAGCGGGTTGAAAATGAGGTGACGCAGGAGGTGATCGAAGACCAGATCGAAGCAGGCCTGGACCTGGTCACGGACGGCCAGATCCGCTGGGACGACGGCCAGACCTACTTCGCACGCGGAATTTCGGGCTACGTCATCAACGGCCTGATCCGCTACTTCGACTCGAACACCTACTACCGCCATCCGATACCTGAGCAGCGCTTGCAGCCCAACGGCCGCATAAGCGTGAAGGACTACGAATTCGCTGCCGCCCACAGCGAGCGGCCTGTCAAGGCGGTCATCACCGGCCCCTACACGCTGGCGCGCCTCTCACAGCTCGGCTGCTATGAAGACCTGCGCTCGCTGGTGATGGACCTGGCAGGCATCCTGAATCTGGAGGCGCGTGCCCTTCAGGAGGCGGGCGCGCCGGTAATCCAGTTGGACGAGCCGTCCATACTCAAGCACAAGGAAGACGTCGATCTGTTCGAGGAGGCCATCGGGCGCGCCCTGGACGGCATCACGGCCACCAAGGCGCTGTGCACCTACTTCGGCGACGCCTCCGGCATTCATCAGCGATTGTTCGCACTGCCGGTGGACCTCGTCGGGCTGGATTTCCTGATGGGACCCGGCAACTTCGATCTCATCGCCGACCTGCCGCAGGACAAGATGTTGGGATGCGGCATCGTGGACGCCCGCAACACCAGGCCGGAGACGGCGGAGGAGATCGCCGAGACCATCCGGAAACTTGCCGCATTGGTGCCCATGGAGAGGCTTCACGTCAACCCAAGCTGCGGGCTGGACTTTCTGCCGCGGCCAAACGCCAGAGCCAAGCTGGTGCGCCTGGTTGAGGGTGCCAGACTGGCCCAGGAGAGTGCAGCATGAGCAACGGACTGCTAACGACCGCCGTTGGGAGCTATCCCAAGCCGGACTACATCACACGCGCCCGCGGCCGCTTCCAGCGTGGACAGATTGACGCCGCAGAGCTTATGGAACTGGAGAAGCAGGCAACCGCTCACTGGATCACCCTCCAGGATGAGCTGGGGATGGACGTGCTGGTGGACGGAGAGATGTATCGGGGCGACATGGTGGCCTACTTCGCCGAGAACATGGCGGGGTTCACCGACAGCGGCCTGGTGCGCTCCTACGGCAACCGCTACTATCGCAAGCCCATCGCCACGGGGCCGGTGGGCCGCGACAAGCCGGTGACCGTGGACTGGTGGAAGTACGCACAGAGCCTGACCGACAAGCCGGTCAAGGGGATGCTCACGGGGCCATATACAATCGTGGACTGGTCCTTCAACGATTACTACCCGACGCGAGAGGCGTTCCTGATGGACATGGCGCGGGTGGTTCACGAGGAAGCGATGGACCTTGCGAAGGCCGGCGCGCGATACATCCAGATAGACGAGCCTGCGCTGTCCGTGAGGCCGGAGGAGATGGAGATGGCGGCCAAGGCGTTCGCCGTCGTCACCGATGGCCTTGACGCCTTCACCGTTACCCACATCTGCTACGGCGACTTCGCCGCCGTGTTCCCGCACCTGGCCAACTTCCCCGTGGACATGCTGGACATGGAGACGACCAACAGCAACTACGACTTCCTGGAGCTGATACGGAGCCACCCGACCTTCGACAAGTACGTGGCGATGGGCGTGGTGGACGTCCACAACCACCGGATTGAGTCGCTGGAGTCGGTGAAGTCCGGCATACGGATGGGCCTGGACGTGCTGCCTCCGGACAAGCTGTTCATCGACCCGGACTGCGGGATGAAGACCCGTTCCGAGGAGGAGTGCGTAGCCAAGCTCCGCGTGATCGAAGACGCAGTGCGCGAGGTCAAGCAGGAGTTTGGGTTAGAGTAGGCTCAGCTTGCCGCCAGCGCGGCCGCTATCTCCTCCAGGACGCTTTCGTCGGTTTCCGTGGCCTGCGCGGATTCCAGTGCCGCGCGGGCGATGTCGCCGCCGATCGCGCCCAACGCCCACGCCGCGTGGCCGCGCACCAGGCTGCTCTCGTGGCCCAGCGCCGCGGTTAGCGCAGGTATCGCCCTCGCGTCGCCGATGTTGCCCAGGGCCACGCAGGCGTTGCGCAGCATGCCGGCGTACTTGGCGCGCCGGATCGCGCTTCCGGCGAATCGTTCTCTGAACTCCGACTCCGTCATGCTGAGCAGCGGCAGCAGGTCCATGGCAGCGTAGCCGTGCTCGCCGGTGCGAAACGCCGGCTCTCGCGACGGCTGAGCCTTGCGATTGACGGGGCACACGTCCTGGCAGATGTCGCACCCGAAGACCCAGTCGCCGACCAGCGGGCGCAGGTGCAGCGGAATGGGGCCTCGCAGCTCTATTGTCAGGAACGAGATGCACTTCGAGTTGTCCAGCACGTAGGGCGCGATCAGCGCGCCCGTCGGGCAGTCGTCGATGCAGGTGGTGCAGCGGCCGCATGTCTTTTTGAGGGGCGCGTCCGGCTCCAGCGCAAGGTCGGTCACGATCTGGCCCAGGAATACCCACGAGCCGTGGCTGGAGGTGAGGACGTTGGTGTTCTTGCCGAACCAGCCGACGCCCGCCCTCTCGGCGACGGCGCGGTCCTGCATCGGACCGGTGTCCACGTACACCTTGGCCTGCACCGGCCGCCCGATGCGCTCCGACAGCGATGCGACGAGCTGCTTCAGGCGTCGCTGCATGACGCCGTGGTAGTCGCGGCCGCGGGAGTATCGTGCCACCTGGCCGCTCAGGACAGGTTCGCGGTCAGGTGGTGGGTCGTCGTCTACGTAGTAGCTCATCGCAAGCGAGATGATGGAGCGTGCGCCGGGCAGGATGTCGGAGGGGCTGGCGCCGCGCCGGACACGCGCCTCGTGGTACCATGGCAGGCCGTCCATCAGGCCGTCGCGCACGCGCTCCAGCGCAACCGCCTCCGCCTGCTCGAAAGGCTCGGCGGAGGTGACGCCCACGCGGTCGAATCCAAGCTCCAGCGCGAGGGCATGGACAGCTTCTTTGGCCGTGGCGTCGTAGGTGTCCGTTGCCGAAGTCATGGTTGGGCCATTATGGCACAGATGGCGTAAGCGTGCGCTGTGAAGGTGCCGTCAGACCGCCGTAGGTCTTGGGCACACTCGACTCACAAACGAAGTGCAACGCTCCGTTCAGTTGGTTGCTACCGGAAGAGTGGCAACTCCAGCAGCGCCTCCGGCCTGTCGATGACGAAGTCGGCGTCGGTCTGGAGATGGCTGCTGTTGGCCTCAGGGATGCCCCAGGTAGCGAGGACGCTCCAGCAGCCGGCGGCCCTCGCCGCGCCCATGTCGGCGGGGGTGTCGCCCACGACGACGCACTGCTCCGGACGCGCACCCAGGCGCTCCAGCGCAAGGAGCACGCCCTCCGGGTGTGGCTTGTGGTTGGTCACACTCTCGAAGCCGACGCCCACGGAAAAGAACTCGCTGGCCCCCACCTCGGCTAGCTCCTGGGAGGCGCCGACGACTCGCCCCTCCGTCTCGAATACCCACCCCTTCTGCGTGACGATTCCCAGTTTGAGTCTCCGACCTCGCAGCTCCTCCAGAAGGGCGCGGATGCCAGGAAAAAGGGTGACCAGGCCGGCCGGATTTGTCCAGTAGGTCCGGCGATAGCCCTGAAACAGGTGCAGCGGAGGCAGACCCTCCCTCTCCTCGAGAGGCCTGAGGGTGTCCTCAAGCTGGTGCCCACGCATGTCGGTGATGAACTTCTCCGCCGTCGGATCAGTGATGCCCGCGTCGGTGAAGACGCGCTGAAGTGCGTCGAGTCGCGCTGCGTAGGTGCTCACCAGCGTGTCGTCGAAGTCGAAGAGCACGGCTGTGATGGGCGCGTGCGATGAGTGCCGGCCCGCTTCTGAGCGAAGTTGCGGATTGTCTGCCACGGAGGGGCCCTAATACTGCTGGAAGAGCCGGCCCCAACCGGTCTGCATCGCGGCCTTCACCCTGCGGTTGCCGATGAAGCGGAGCCAGTAGGAGTTGTGGTACAGGTTGGAGGCCACAAAGGCCCAGGGTGCGATGGGCGACCTGAGCAAGACGTTCTCCAGAGGCTTGAGCGGGCCCCAGTAGATGAGCTTCTGGCCGCGGCTGGCAAAGGTGTTGCCGGTGCCTTCGAACCGCCAGTCCACGCCGGAGATATCCTCGCCTACGGTCTCGATCTGCGATGGGTCTCCGCAACCGAGGCCTCGCTCGTGCGCCAGCCGTATGAAGCGTATCGACATGGGGTCGAAGCCCATCATCTTCGCCGCGACGGCGTCGATTGCCACCTGATCGGCGCTGGCTAGGAACACGTTCTTCTCGTGCCATCGCATGGCGCGGGGGCCAGGCCCATCGCCGGCGAACGTGCCGTCCATCACGGCGAACACACCGGGGTGTATCTCCTTCTGAATGGTCAGCAAATCCACCAGCGTTTCGTGGATCACAGAGTGGGTCCAGTGGCGCTTGCGGTTCAGCAGGCCTCCGAATGCGTTTTTCATGGCGCCGGTCATGGTGGTGAAGACGTGTGTCTTCATCGTGGGCAGGTGGATCACGTTCTTGCCGGGGAAAATCTCAGGGATTTGCAGGCCCTCCGGGAATATCTCGTCCAGCACAAGCATCTTTCCCTTGGGCTGGAAGGGAATCCACCGGTTGGGCGGAACGTCGAGGTGCACGTTGGGCAGGTTGTACTTGTCCTGAACGGGCTTTTGCTTGTTGCGAATTTCGCCCTCGAATGAGTCGACGACAACGGTGCCATTGTGCGCGGCGATGAGGTCGCTATGACCGTCCTCCAGCAGCGTCTTGATGACGCCCTCCATCTGCCACGGCGTGGTGGAGCACGCGGGGTAGTAGTGCTGCCACGAGATGTTGATCTTCAGGAGGGTTGCAACGTCGGGCGAAAGGTGTGACTGGTAGTCGGCGAGGCGCATGGCCCTGCCGATGTCCTCGAACACGGTTTCGGGCTTGGTGTACACCACCGCTACCTTGGCCCTGGCGGCACCACCGCTCTGCTGGTCGGCCTGCCGAACTTCTGCCTGCGCCATGCCGTAGATACCTGGGTTGCTAGCTGGCGGTTCTTCCGTTGCCGGACGACTGGCCCTTGCGTTCCACTGCGCTTCGGACGGCGTCCGCCACGTTTGCGGGCGCCAGCCCGTACTTCTCGATGAGCTGGTTGGGCGCGCCAGACTCGGCGTATCCCGTGAGCGTGACCATCTGCATTGGCACGGGACAGGACTCGCCCAGCACCTGCGCGACGATGCTGCTCAGTCCGCCGTGGCGCAGATGCTCCTCGGCGGTGACTATCGCTCCCGTCTCCCGGGCCGCCGCGACGATTGCGGCCGTGTCCACCGGCTGCAGCGTGGACATGTTGAGGACGCGACAACCGATGCCCTCGCTCTCCAGGGCCTCTGCGGCTGCGAGGGCCGTATGTACCATGGTGCCGCAGGCGATGATAGTGGCGTCGTTGCCCTGCCTCAGCGTCTCCGCCTGGCCAATGGTGAAGTCGAAATCACCCTCGTGCACGACGGGGGTAGCGGGCCTGGACAGGCGGATGTAGAAGGGGCCGGGCGTGGCGGCGGCCTTTCGCACGGCCAAATCGGTCTCCGGCCCGTCCGCGGGTACCAGGACGGTGAAGCTGGGGAGGGCGCACATGAGCGAGAGGTCCTCGATGCCGTGCGCGGACATGCCGTCCTCGCCGGTGGTGATGCCTGCGTGGGTCACGACGATCTTGACGTTGAGGCGCGCCTGCGAAATGCCGATGCGGATCTGGTCGTAGGGGCGACCGCTGCCGAACACCGCGAACGTGCTGGCGAAGACGGTCTTGCCGGAGCTTGCGAGTCCTGCGGCGATGCTCATCATGTTCTGCTCCGCAGGCCCCATGTCGAAGAAACGGTCCGGAAACTGCTCCGCGAACAGGTTGATGACCGTGGACTTGTTGAGGTCGCCGCCGAGCACAACGATGTCCGGGTTCTCCCTGCCCAACTCAAGCAGCGTGCGGCCGTAGGTCTCTCTGGTTGAGGCGGTGGTCACGTCGTGGTATTCCTGCTAGTCTTCCAGCTCTGCAAGGGCCAACTCAAGCTGTTCCCTGGTGGGAGCCTTGCCGTGGAAGTCCGGGTTGTTCTCCATGAAGCTCACGCCCTTGCCCTTGACCGTGGAGGCAAGAATGACGGATGGCCGGTCCTTGACGGACCTGACCTCCTCCAGGGCGTCGATGACCTGGGAGATGCTGTGGCCATCGACCTGGAGCGTGTTCCAGCCAAAGGAGCGCCACTTGTCGGCGAACGGCTCAAGGTCCATCACCTCGGAGGTGAAGCGATCGTTCTGGATGCCGTTGCGGTCGACGATGGCGACGAGGTTGTCGAGGCGGTAGTGCGAGGCCGCCATGGCGGCTTCCCATACCTGTCCTTCGTCGCACTCGCCGTCGCCCAGCATGACGAAGACGCGGGATGACCGTCCGTCCAGCTTGGCCGCCATTGATGCGCCGACTCCAAAGGAGAGCCCCTGACCAAGCGAGCCACCGGACATTTCGACGCCCGGGGTCATGGTGTGAGCGTGACCCTGGAGACGGCTGCCTATCTTGCGAAACGTCCACAGCTCCTCCCGCGGGAAGTAGCCGCAGTGCGCCAGCATCACGTAGAGGACGGGGCAGGCGTGAGCCTTGCTCAGAATGAATCGGTCTCTGTCCGGCCACGCGGGTGATGCCGGATCGTGCCGCATCTCCTTGCAGTATAGGGCCGTGAGCAACTCAACTGCCGAGAGGGAGCCGCCGGGATGGCCGCTTCCCGCCTCGGTGATGGTGTTAAGGATGTCCCGCCGCATCTGCACTGCGGTTGCTGTCAGCTCTTCCAGAGAGATCTGCTTCATTTAGGCGCTCGCTACCAAATCAACAACAAGCCTCGGCAGCAGCCGTCTGTGCCGAGGACGAATGGGAAGTGGGTCTGGGTGGATGTATCCTTGCCATCTTTAGGGTGTCAACCTCTTGCGCTCGGAGATTATAGCAGGCAATACGCGGGCTGTCCACAAAGTGCTTGCGTGTTCACTGAAGGCGATAGGCGCACCGTGCTCGCGGGATGACGCGGTGGCGGCCGTGCGGAGATTCGGTGCAGTAATCTCCGCATAAGCTCCGCATATATTGCGGAGAATAATGGCCTCTCACTGGGTGGCGCCGGTGCCGGACAGATAGCCAATGGCGCCCAGAGATCTTGAAGGATGCGGAGATTAGGTGTATAATCACCGCAGAAAATGCGGAGATAAGCTGAAGTGATGCGGAGAATATACATTCATGACCACCCAGACTGGCCCAACATACACTGGCAGGAGGAGCGCATAGCAGACCGGCTGACCGCGCTCAAGTTCCGGCAGGGCTGGCTGCGTGGCCGTATGGAGGCGCTGGGTTTTGAGCTGCGGCTGGACGCGCATCTGGACACACTGACAGATGAAGCAGTTCGGAGCAGCGCGATAGAGGGAGAGGCGCTGGACACGGAGCAGGTACGCTCCTCAGTCGCGAGGCGGCTGGGCATGGACGCGGGCGGCATGGGCGCAGTGGACCGCCACGTGGACGGCGTGGTGGAGATGACGCTGGACGCCACCCAGGGCTACGACCGTCCGCTGACCCCGGACAGGCTGTTCGGCTGGCAGGCCGGACTGTTTCCCGCGGGACGCAACCGGCTGGGCGCGATCCGCGTTGGGGATTGGCGTGACGACAGCCGCGGCCCCATGCAGGTGGTCTCCGGCCCTATAGGCAGGGAGCGCGTCCACTTCGAGGCGCCTGCCGCGGAGAGGATCGACGGAGAGATGAGCGCCTTCCTGGAGTGGTTCAACTCGCCGGCGAGCATGGACGGAGTCCTGAGGGCGGGCCTGGCGCACCTGTGGTTCGTGACTATTCACCCGTTCGAGGACGGCAACGGTCGCATCGCGCGGGCCGTCGCGGAGATGGCGCTGGCGCGCTCCGAGAACAGCGCACAGCGCTTCTACAGCATGTCATCCCAGATACTGCGCAGGCGGTCCGCATACTACCGTATCCTGGAGCGCACGCAGAGAGGCGACGTGGACGTAACAGGCTGGATGGCGTGGTTCCTGGACTGTCTGGGAGAGGCCATTGCTCACTCCGAGACGGCCCTGGCCGGAGTGCTGGGCAAGGCGCGATTCTGGGAGCAGAACGCCGGTGTCTCCCTGAACGATAGGCAGCGCAGAGTCATCAACCGGCTGCTGGACGGATACGATAGAAAGCTGACCACAACCAGGTGGTCAGGCATGACCGGATGCTCACAGGACACCGCCCTGCGTGACATCACCGACCTGATGGAGCGAGGCATCCTGGTGAGGAGCACGGCTGGCGGGCGCAGCACCAGCTACGCTCTGGCGGACATGCGGGCGGCGGCCTAGCGTCGCCGCTCCGCGCCGCAGCGATATTGGATACAATAGCCGCTGCCTAATGGCGGGCAGGGCCGCGCTACCCGAAACGAGGCCATATCGAGAGCAGAGCGTGCGTGACCTGCCGGGAGGGCGAAACGATCCACAGGACGCGATCGCCCTCAAGACCCAGGAAGCTCTCCGGGGCGACGCTTTCGGATGTGACCATAGCTTCGTAGAACTCGCGGGCGTCTCCCACAGTGTCCCACACAATGAGCGACACCAGCGCATACTCCCCGTCAGGGCCGCTATAGAGAGCATACCTGTCGCCGCCCCAGCCGGCTGCGATGGGGTTCGCCGTACCCTGGCCGAGGCGCGTTTCCAGGTACGTCCTCAGGAAGAACTCGCCCATAACGTTGCCGTAGACCACCTTCCATCCTTGGCCCAGGGCAGCCAGGGAGTCCCGCAGCTCCACGACTTCGGGGGCCTCTTCCGCGATGTACTTCTCCGGGTGGAGTACCTGCTCTGTGGATTCGGGAGGCCTGGAGTACGCATCATTCACGGCGTCCCACGTCAGCCGGCCTCGCAGGGAAAGCACCATCGTCAGCCCCTCCACGTAAGGAAACAGTAGGTCCTGCTGCAGGAAGTACGGGGTCGAGTCAAACACTGAGCTCCCCCCTTCGGCGCTATTGAGGAACTCCTGGATCCGTTCTCTGGTCAGATGTTGGGAGGCGTACTGAAGCTCCACGGCCACGGCGTCGCCTTCAATGAGCGCGATCACGGCGGAGGCTGCGTCCGCATTTTCCTCTACGGAATCCAGCATCAAGTCGATGTCATAGTGCTGCTGCTGCAGGGCGTGAACGAACTCGTGGGCGAGCGTCACCTCTTCCTGGGCTGAAAGTTCGTCCTGTTGCTCGCCGATGAGGAACAGCTCCTCCTCGCCAGAGTCGTAGAAGCCGGCCACCTGCTCCGTATACAGCTCGAGAAGCAGCTCGGACAGGTCGGCGTCGTCGGGAATAAGCTCCAGTAGCCGGAGCACCTCCTGGGCCTTCATTATCTCGTCGCGGTCTTCCTCCAGGTCCTCCTCCAGGGAGGCCGCCAGCTCGTCCCTAGTCTTGAACTGCGGGGTGATCGGCTCCGTGGCGTCCAGCCCGCGTATGGCAGAGACTCGGCTAAGCACCTCGTCGTAGACTGTGGTCTGTGACGCGTCGTCGGTGTTAGGGTTGGTCGTGGCCGTCGGGCGCATGGCTGCCGTGGCCGTGGGCGCTGGCGCGCGCGTGGCGGTCGCGGTGGCTACGGCGGGTGTGATCGTTGCGCCGGGGGTGGCGGACGGCGCGGTCGTGGCCGTTGCGGTGGCCGGAGCCGTAGGAGGGTTTTCCGTGGCCTGCTGCTGAGTGCAGGCGACCGCCAGCAGCGCGAGAACGAGGAGGGCGGCAGCCAGTCTCATGCTTAGGATTATTCAAGGCGTCAGGCGCAAAGTCAAGCCGGCGGCAAGGGCGCCGCTGCGGGCGAGGGTCGTTGACACTCGGTTGGGGTGGACTTTAGAATGCAGGTGTAGGCCAAGCGGGAAGGAGATTGTCTCAGATGCAAGAAATGCAGATAGATAGCATCCGGCTGAGCCTAATGAACTATCAGCGGGTGGTCATCCTGAAGGAGAAGTCCTCCGACAGATACCTCCCAATCTGGATAGGCCCCGCGGAGGCCGAGTCCATTGCAGTCAAGCTTCAGGACGTGGCAACACCTCGACCGCTCACGCACGACCTGCTGAAGCGGGTCATCACTTCCCTGGGCGGCGAGGTTTCCCGCATTGTGGTGTCCGACCTCATGGACGACACGTTCTACGCCAAGGTTCACATAGAGCTGAACGGCGACACCTACGAGATAGACTGCAGGCCCAGCGACGCCATCGCTCTCGCAGTACGCCACGACGGGTTTTTCCTGATAGATCCTGAGGGGCACAAGCAGTATTTTCATACACTTCCGGAAGCCGAAACTTTCGTGACTAATCAGCGCAGGTATCACCCTGATTACGCACCCGAGATAAAGAAAGCCTGCCCCATATTTGCTGAGGAGACGGTTCTGGACAAGGCGGGCGTGGCGCTGGACAAGGAGACGAACAGGCCATTTGCTACTGGCAGCGACGTGAACGGGGAGGAGAAGGAGCAGATGACCGAGGATGACCTGAAGAAGATGTCAGCCTTCAAGGACTTCATCGGAAACCTGGACCTGGAGGACTTCGAGCGCAAGAGGTCCTGAGCCGCCGTAGTCTCGGCCACTATCGAACCGGTGGTCGCGGAATCACGCAATTGCCCCTTCCCGTTGCGCATCACCCCGATCTCGACTTGACTCAAGACGGCCTACCGACGCGCCCCGGAATGTGAGGAGAGGGAGGTGAACAGATGGTTGAAGGTGTAGCAATCCACGAGCAGGGCAGCGCCTACGACGTGGCCATCAAGCAGTTCGACGAGGCCGCCGCGCTGCTTGGCCTGTCGGATGACATGGCGTCGTATCTCAAGACCTGCAAGCGCGAGCTAAGCGTGAACTTCCCGGTGCGTATGGACGACGGGTCAATGCGAATCTTCACGGGCTACCGCGTGCAGCACAACCTTGCCCGCGGCCCTGCCAAGGGAGGCATCCGCTATCACCCAATGGTCTCGCTTGACGAGGTGAAGGCCCTGGCGATGTGGATGACGTGGAAGTGCGCCGTGGCGTCCATTCCTTATGGCGGCGCCAAGGGCGGCGTAGCCTTCGATCCCCGGCCATTCTCGCAGAAGGAGCTTGAACGCCTCACAAGAAGGTATGCCACGGAGATTTCGATACTCATTGGGCCGGAGAGCGACATCCCCGCGCCAGACGTGAACACCAATCCCCAGGTCATGGCGTGGATCATGGACACATACAGCATGCACATGGGCTACTCGGTGCCCGGCGTGGTGACGGGCAAGCCGGTGGGCATCGGCGGCAGCCTGGGCAGGCTGGACGCAACGGGGCGCGGGTGCATGATCGTCGCAGCCCGCGAGATGGCGCGAGAGGGCCGGAGCCTGGAGGGCGCTACCGTCACGGTGCAGGGATTCGGCAACGTGGGTTACTTCGCGGCGAAGCTTATGGAGGAGCGGGGCTGCCGCATCATTGCAGTCACGGACAGCAGCGGCGGCTGCTACCTTGGCGGGCACGTGGACTTGCAGAAGCTAAAGGAGTGGAAGGACCAGGGCATGCGGCTGGTCGACTTCCCGGGCGCGGAGCACGTGACCAACGATGACCTGCTTGCCATGCCGTGCGACATTCTGGTGCTGGCCGCGCTGGAGGGCCAGGTTACGGGGGAGAATGCCCGCAACGTCGGCGCGAGGATAATCGTGGAGGGCGCGAACGGCCCCGTCACGCCTGAAGCCGACCACGCGCTGGAGCGGATGGGCGTACAGGTGGTGCCGGACATACTCGCCAACGCAGGCGGCGTCGTAACCTCGTATTTCGAGTGGATTCAGGGCCGCCAGCAGCTGTTCTGGGACCGGCCGGAGGTGGAGTCACGACTGGAGCAGGTCATGTCGAAGGCCTATGACCAGGTGGTGGAGACGGCGCAGACCAGGGGCGTCACGCTGAGGAAGGCGGCGCTCGTGCTCGCCATAAGCCGCGTGGTGGAGGCGATAGAGCTGCGGGGGTTCTACCCGTAGAAAGACCTGCGCGATCCTGGCGCCTTCCCAGTGGGCGTGGGCGAGATGAATGCGCCGCTTGCGTAATCGGTGATATACTGGCGTCGCAGGCGCACCGGCGGAGCCGGCGCTTGACCTTTCGTCACAAGAGGTGGTCGTGGAGCTGTTCAGAAGCCTGATATTCGTACCTGGCAACCGCAGGGACATGCTTGAGAAAGCGATCGCGTTTCCCGCCGACATAGTGGTGCCCGACATGGAGGACTCCGTGCCGCTGTCCGAGAAGGGCGCCGCGCGTGACACGATAGGAGACATGCTACCCGTGCTGGCGGAGGCCGGCAGGCGCGTGATGGTGCGAGTCAACGCGCTGAGCACAGGCCTGCTTGAGGATGACATGCGGGCGGCCGTTTCGCCTCACACCTTCGCCGTCAACGTCGGCAAGATCGAGACGCCGTGGGACGTGCAACAGGTGGACGCGATCATGGCCGCGATGGAGGCCAGGGTGGGAATCGCGCGAGGCAGCGTCCGCATGGTGCCTTACCTCGAGACTGCGCTTGGCCTGGTGCACGCCTACGAGGTGTGCGCGGCGTCGCCCAGGATTGTGGCAGCCGCGTTCGGCGCGGAGGACTTCACCGTGGACATGGGCACGCAGCGCACGGACGAGGGCGCGGAGGTCCAGTTTCCGAGAGCCGCAGTAGCCATCGCAGCCAGGGCGGCCGACATCCCGGCGCTCGATGTCGTCTACGCCAACTTCCGCGACGAAGAAGGCCTGCGGCGCGACACGCTGGTCGGCAAGAGCCTGGGGTACAAGGGCAAGTTCGCCATTCATCCCGCGCAGCTTGGCCCCATCAACGAGATTCTCAGCCCCCTGCCGGAGGAGGTGGAGTACGCCCGCCGCGTGGTGGAGGCGTTCGAGGAGGCGGAGGCGCAGGGCAGGGGAGCAACCTCGCTGGACGGCAAGATGGTCGACGTGCCCATCGTCAAGCGGGCGCGCAACCTCCTGGACATTCAGGACGCCATATCGGGTTCCGGCCGGCAGGCCTGATCCGGCGACGGGGCCGCGCGTGAGATGGCAGACCGCATAGTCCTGAAGGGGATGACCTTCTACGGCTACCACGGCGCGACGCCGCACGAGAGGGAGCGGGGACAGCCCTTCGTCTTGGACGTGGAGATGGAGCTGGACCTGAGCGGTCCGGGACGTTCCGACGACCTGCGAGACACGGTGGACTACTCAGCCGTGTACGGCGTGGCGAGGGAGGTAGTGGAGGGCCCGGCTCGCAACCTCCTAGAGAGCGTGGCCGACGGCTTGGCGCGCCGGCTCCTGCAAGACTTCCCGCTCGACGCCGTCACTGTCCGCGTTGCCAAGCCGCACGTGCCCATCCGCGACGCCATGCTCGAATATGCGGCGGTGGAAGTGTACCGGCGCCGCGGGTAGAACATCGTCGCGGGCCTGCGGCACATAAACCGCCCGAAAATACCCTCCGCCGCCACTTGCACGCCGCTTGTTTCCCGCGTGCTATCCTCTGCACGGGTCGGTTGGTCTTTCGAACTGGCTTCCCATCTGGCCGGTAGGCCGCTATAATAGAACAAACTATCTGTGCAAGGGGTGGATTCCATGCGAGTGATATTTCTTGATGACGTTCCCAACGTGGCACGAGCCGGGGACGTCAAAGAGGTCAAGACCGGCTACGCCAAGAACTACCTGCTTCCGAAGAAGATTGCGGTTGCGGCCACGAAGCAGGAGCTTTCGAGACTTGAGTCCATTCGAAAGGCCGGGCTGGAGCGACAGTCCAAGCTGATGGAGGGTGCGCAGGCGCTGGCTGAGAGGCTGGAGGCTGCGGAGGTGGTGATCAAGGTGCGCACCGGCCCGACGGGACGGCTCTACGGCGCCGTCACGAACGCGATGGTCGCCGAGGAGCTGACAGCGCTCATGGACGTGGAGATTGACCGCCGCACCGTGGCGCTGGACGACACAATCCACGAGCCGGGCGAGTATCAGGCCGTCGTCAGGCTGCACCCCGAGCTGACGGCCACCGTGAACTTCGCAGTGCAGCCGCTGGAGTAGCAGCCTATGTACGTAGAGAGACTGCCCCCTCACGACGAGCGAGCAGAGGAGTCTGTAATCGGCTCGCTGCTCATAGACAGCGACGCGATCGTCACCGTGTCCACGCTCCTTCGCCCTGAGGACTTCTACGGAGAACGCGCCCGTTGGTGCTACGAGGCCTGCCTCTCGCTGTGGGAGAGCAACGAGGCCATCAACCCGGTTACGGTGGGGCATCGCCTTGCGATGCTGGAGCGCCTGGAGCTGATTGGCGGCCCGACGTACCTTGGACACCTGGTCAACTCCGTGCCCACGTCTGCCCACGCGGAGCACTACGCACGCATCGTCAGCAGGACGCACACGCTGCGACGCCTGATCGGGGCCGCCGGCGAGATTGCGTCGCTGGGCTACGAAGGAGGCGACGACGTCGACAGGGCGCTGTCGCAAGCGGAAGACCTGCTGTACGGCATTCGCAGCGGCCAGCAGCTGCGGGACTTCGTGGCCATCCGGGACGTGCTCGACCAGTACCTGGAGGAGAGCGCCAGGCTGGACAGCCCGCAGGAGCAGGACCAGGCGCCGGTCTACACGAGCTTCGACGACCTTGACCAGCTTCTGGGAGGCATGCAGCGGTCCGACATGATTGTGCTTGCCTCCGGCCCCAGCGTTGGCAAGAGCACGCTAGCGCTTAACATAGCGCGCAACTCCGCGCTGCACGGCAGCGGCGTTGCCGTATTCAGCCTGGAGATGAGCCGGGAGCAGATCGGCCATCGCTTTCTGTCGAGCGAGGCGAACGTTGACCTGCGCGCCGTGAGGCAGCGGCTGTACGGCGACATAGCGGAGAGGCGCATCGTGAACGCGGCCGGAACACTCTCCGAGCTGCCCATATTCATCGACGACACGCCGCTGCAGAGCATCGTTGACATACGCAGCAAGTCACGCCGCCTGCACATGGAGCGGAAGCTGGACCTGGTGATTGTGGACTATCTGCAGCTCATTCAGGGCGGCGGCCGCCGCGAGAACCGGGTGCAGGAGGTCGGCGAGATCACGCGGGCGTTGAAGGGCATCGCCCGCGACCTGAACGTGCCCGTGCTCGCGCTTTCGCAGCTCAGCCGCGCGGTCGAGATGCGTCCCTCCCATCGGCCGCAGCTCTCCGACCTTCGAGAGAGCGGCAGCATCGAGCAGGACTCCGACGTGGTGATGTTCATCCACAGGGACGACCTGCGCTACACGAGGGATGAGTGGGAGCGCCAGTACCCGGACCAGGAGTACCCCAGGGGCCTGGCAGAGCTGATCGTGGCCAAGCATCGGCACGGCCCGCTCAGCACCATCAACCTGCGTTTCAATGGCGCGATGGCCCGGTTCGAGGACACTCCATCCCAGGTGCTGTGATGGCGCTCCGAAACGGCTTTCCGGACGACTCGCGATCCACGCCTGTGCCAAACCTGGTTTTCGGGCCGGTCCTGGAGGAGCTCGACCTGACGGCCCTGAAGTGCCTGCTCCGACTGCTCTGGCTCCATTCGCAGGAGAGGCTGTTTCCGCGGTACGTTACGCGAGACAAGATGATTGCCGACCGCACGATGTCCCACGCGCTTGCATCCACCGGCTCGCGGCCTGACGAGGCGCTGGACGAGGCGCTTGCGAAGCTGGAGGACATGGGGCTGCTCATTCACCTGCGGACGGGACAGAGGGACGGAGGCCAGGACGTGTACATGCCCAACACCCGCGAGGGCCGCAGGGCGGCGGAACACGTGAAGGCCAGCGGCCTGGGCATGGCCGCCCGGCCTGCTGTGAGGCAACGGCAGGAACCGGCTACCAAGCCCAACATATTCGCACTCTACGAGGAGAACATCGGCATTATCCCCCCGATGATGGCCGAGATGCTAAAGGACGCGGAGGCAACCTACCCTGCCGCATGGATCGAGGAGGCATTTCGTGAGGCGGTTACGCGAAACAGGCGTAACTGGCGCTACATCGAGGCTATACTGATGGCATGGGCCACGGAAGGAAGAGACCATGGAGAGCCTGGGGGACGTCCTAAGAAGGTTGACGCCCGGGAGTGGATCAGAAGGCACGGACTACCCAGACCTTCGTGACAGATCGTTCTACGAATTCGCTGAGGAGGACCAGCCGGCCCCCGCCTGCGCCATCTGTGACGACTTCGGCTGGGTTCGATTGCAGGTGCCGGTGGGCCATCCCTACTTCGGCAAGGCCATTCCGTGCGGGTGCCTGGATCGCGCCGAAGACCCTTCCCGTCTGGAGCGCCTGCAGCGCTACAGCAACATGGGGCTGCTGACGCGCCTGAACTTCGAGAGGACTCTGCCCGACGGCCGCAGCTCTGACCCTGACAACCGCGCCCTGTTTCGTCTCGCCTTCGACGCGGCGGCGGCGTATGCGGAGGAGCCTCAGGGCTGGCTCGTGCTCACCGGCCCCAGCGGCGCCGGCAAGACACACCTGGCCGCGGCCGTCGCCAACCGCGTGATGGAACGAGGGCAGCCGGTGTTCTTCGTCTTCGTGCCTGACCTGCTCGACCATTTGCGCTCCACCTACACGCCTACGAGCGAGATCTCGTATGACCAGCTTTTCGAGCAGGTGCGTACCGCTCCGCTGCTGGTGCTGGACGACCTGGGGGGGCACAGCAGCACGCCGTGGGCGCAGGAGAAGCTCTACCAGGTGCTGAACTACCGGCACCTGTCACAGCTGCCTACGGTTATCACCATCAGCGTGCCGCCGGAGTCGCTGGACGAGCGGTGGCAGACGCGAATCTGGGACCCTCAGCTGTCCGCTTCATTTGCGATCGGCGCCGGGCGCGGCCGCGGCCCCGCGGAGGAGTGGGGGATGGTGGAGCCGGAGCTTCGGCGCAGGATGACTTTCGAGAGCTTCGACGTGGCCGGCAATGCGGCGGGCACGGCACAGAGGCAGAGCCTCGAGGCTGCCCTGCGGATGGCGCAGAACTTCGCAGTCGAGCCGGAGGGCTGGCTGGTGTTCCTGGGCCCACGCGGCTGCGGCAAGACACACCTCTCCGTGGCCGTCGCCGACGCGCAGCTCAGGCAGGGCCGTGACGTCCGCTACTTCCTGGCGGCGGACCTGCTGGACCGGCTGCGGGACGCCTTCAGCCCCGACAGCACTGTCAGCTACTTCCGGCTGTTCGAGAGTGTGCGCAACGCAGACCTTCTGGTGCTCCGCGACTTCGATCTGGAGATGCAGCACGTGACGCCCTGGGCACGCGAGAAGCTGAAGCAACTGCTTGTGCACCGCTACGACGCCAGGCTGCCCACCATCATCACCACCACGGAGCTGGACGAGGAGCGTCGCTCGGACTTCATCATCTCGCGCCTGCAGGACGCCACGCTGGTGAACATCGTGCCGATGGACGCGCCGGACTATCGCTACAGGCGCGGCGGCCGGCGTGGCCGGGGCGCGCGGTAGTGGGCATGGGCGCCCCTCGCGAAGGGCGGGTTCATCCGCGATGACGGGCGAGGCCTGGTGCCCGTTCTGCCGCATTGTGGCAAGGAAGTCGCCGGCGCGTATCGTCTATGAGGACGACGAGGTGTTGGTGATCCACAATGTGCTGGACTGGGTTCCGGTGATGCTGCTGGCGATGCCGCGCCGCCACATGACGCAGGAGGAGATGTGGCGCGACCCGGTTATGGCAAAGGTTGCGGAGGCCGCCGTGCGCGCAGGCAAGGAGCACTGCCCGCGCGGGTTCCGGCTGCTCTCCAACTTCGGGCCGGAGGCCATGCAGAGCCAGCCCCACGCGCACCTTCACGTGCTGGGCGGCAGGCAGATGGGCCGCTACGTGTGAGATTGTGTTAGACGAGGTTCTGGTCTACAGGGGTCGCGGCCCGGCTTACGGCTGAAGCTGCCGGATCCTGAGCAGGATGTCCGCGGGCGTCGGGCGGTCGGCAACATCCTCTCCCACGTGCTGCCAGGCGATGGTCATATCCTTGCGGATAAGAAACGTGGCCGGCGCCGCCAGCATATCGCCGAGCAGGTTGTACACGCCGTATTCTCGGACTACCTCACCCGCAGGGTCCGAGAGCACGTGGTACTCGGCTCCGGCGTAGGCGGCCATCTGGGCGGCCCTCACCACGCCGTCCATGCTGATGGCCAGTACCTCAGCTCCTTCCGCTCTGAACTGCGGGTACGACTCTGCCAGCTGGACCAGCTGGGCCTGACAGACTCCTCAGAAGGAGCCTCGGTAGAAGACCAGCACAGCGGAGTCGTGCTCGCTCAGCACACGCGAGAGGGATACGCTGGAGCCGAACGCGGACGGAAGGGTGAAGTCAGAGACTGTTTCAGGGGCGTCGCCGGAGCCGCAGGCGGCGGCCGCGAGCAGCAGGACGGCTGCGACAACAGTGAGCCGCCATTCGGCCAGTAGGTGCAACGGGGGGTTCCTGCCTGCGCTCCAGATCATATGCCCATCATATCACTGCGGGTTTCGGGGGTACAGCTTCCGGGTGGAGGCACGGCTGTTGACTCAAATATTACGGTGTGCTATTTTTCTCCCAAACTGTGCTTAATGGAGGAACTTCAAATTGATGGCAAGAACTGCGATTGTATTGGTAGCGCTCGCCGTCGGTATGCTGGCAGTCCTCGCTTGTAGCGAGGATCCTACGGCCACACCTGTACCTACCAACACACCCCAACCCCAAGCGGAGGCGACAAATACGCCTGAGCCTACAGAAGCCATGATGGTGGAAGAAGAGGCAGAGAGCCGGCTGCAGGCGGTCCGGGATCGTGGCACCGTTGTATGTGCCAGCCGTGACGACGTCCCCGGTTACGGGTACTTGGATGAGGCTGGCAATAACGTCGGTTTCGACATCGACCTCTGCCGGGCCGTTGCCGCGGCTGTTCTTGGCGACCCCAACGCCATCGAAATCAAGCTGATAACCGCGGGCCAGCGCGGCCCCACGATCCAGTCCGGCGAGGTCGACCTGCTGGTCCGAACGGTCACCTGGACCACCCTACGCGACTCCCAGTGGGGCAACTACGCCCAGACCATGTTCTACGACGGCCAGGGCTTCATGGTCAGGAAGGACGTTGGAGTCGAGAGCGCGCTGGAGCTTCAGAACGCGACGGTCTGCGTGACTCAGGGCACGACCACTGAGCTGAACCTGCAGGACTTCTCCACCCAGTACGACCTGAAAATCGAGGCGCTGACCTTCGAGGACACCGACCTGGTCGTTGCAGCATACGAGAGCCAGCAGTGCGACGCCTTCACCAACGACCGCTCCCAGCTGGCCGCGATAGGCAGCGCGTTCGAGAACAGGGACGATCACATTATTCTCCCGGAGACCATCTCCGAAGAGCCTCTGGGCCCGGTGGTCCCCCACGGCGACGAGCAGTGGTATGACATCGTCAAGACCGTGATGGGCATGCTCATCTACGCCGAGGCATACGGCATAGACTCGGGCAGCGTGCCGACGACTGAGACGGAAGACACGGTGGTCGACCGGTTGTTCGGCCTGACAGGCTCCTACGGTCAGGAGACCATGGGCCTCAGCCAGACGGCTGCGCAGGACGTGATTCGCAGCGTCGGCAACTATGGTGAGATATACGAGCGCAACCTGGGCGCCGGTGGCATCAACCTACCCAGGGAGAACGGGCGGAACGCGCTGTGGGCCGACGCCCGCTGCACCGATTGTCCCAAGGGAGGGCAGATCTACGCTGCACCTCTGAGGTAAATCAATGCTATGGCTGCCCTACCGCGAGGATTAACCTATAATGGTATCCCGCTCTGGCGGCATACCAAGGTTATCCAGTGGGTCTTGCAGGTCGTTTCCGGCCTCCTGGTGGTCAGCCTCGTAGCATGGTTCTTCATCAACATAAGCAGAGCCATACGGGATAGAGATATCCCGTATGGCTTTAGCTTTCTCTCCCGCGAATACCAGACGCCCATAGGGCAGCACTTCCTGCCCTACAACGAGTCATCAGACACATTCCTGTACGCATTTGGCGTGGCGGCCACGAACACCGTTGTAGTCTCCATCGTGGGCGTCATCCTGGCCACGGCCCTGGGCATCTTCGTGGGCGTTTCGCGAATGTCCAGCAACTGGATAGTCTCCAGGGCCGCTCTGGCCTACGTTGAGTTCTTCCGCAACGTGCCCCTGCTGATTCAGTTATTCTTCTGGTTCTACATTGTTCTGACGCTGCCGCCGGTCCGCGAGGGGCACATTATCGCGGGGCGTATCTTCATCAACAACGGGGGCATTTCCGTACCTTGGCCCTATGCAACCTCTCTAGACTCGGGGTTGCTGTTCATTGGCTTAGCGGCGGTTGCAGTTTTCGCTGGACTATCGGTATACAAGGCGCTGGGAAGGCGTGAAACCGCGACCGGCGCGTCCTCCTATCCCTTAGCGTCGGGCATTGCCACTGCTGTCATCGTGGCAGCCGCCGCTTGGCTGGCAGTCAGCGTTGCTTTCGGTGAGAGCCCCTTCTTCATCTCGACACCGGAGGCGCAGGGGATCTTCGGACGACCGGCGGGTGGCTTCACCGCCTCGGGCGGGTTGATAGCGCTGTTGACCGGCCTTGTGATCTACACGTCGTCCTTCATCGCGGAGATAGTCCGCGCCGGTATCCAGTCCGTGGGGCGAGGCCAGACCGAGGCCGCTCGCTCGCTGGGACTGACGTACATGAATACCCTGAGGAACGTCACCTTTCCCCAGGCCTTGAGAGTCATTATTCCTCCGCTGATCAGCCAGTGCCTCAACCTGACGAAGAACAGCAGCCTTGCCGCCGCCATCGGCTACACCGATCTATTCAACGTAGGCGTTACCATGACGCAGACGGCGCCGGCCGTGTCCATATTCATGCTGCTCATGCTCGCCTACCTGGCAATGAGCCTGACGTACTCGGTGATTGGAAACGTTTACAACCGCCTGATCCGGTTTGCATAAGTTACCCTCATGACATCAAATCCAGATGCGGTGATGCCAGCCCCCGTCCTTCCGCCTCCTGTATCGGAGCAGGGCGTGCTGGGCTGGGTGCACGCAAACCTGTTCAGCACCCGGTTCAATACGGTGCTGACCGTAATATCCTGCGCCCTGTTGGCCGTCGTCCTCTGGTACGGGCTGCGATGGTTCATCATGGATTCCGACTGGACGGTCATAGGAACTCTGGGCGGCCGGCTCATAATGGGACCGTACAACACCGAGGGCGCATGTCCAGGGCAGAACTGCTTCTGGAGGCCACAGGTTGCCCTCTTGCTGGTGATCATGCTGCTGGGCATGGGATGGGCGGTTGCGGGCGGAGGCCTGATGAAGCGCTATGCCATAGGGATTGTCGCGGCGCTGGCTGCCTTCTCCTTGTTGCCCTACAGCCTGGACACGATGGGCATGGACGTGCGCGTGCTGCTTCTGGCCAACATACCGGCTCTGTCGTTGGGCTGGTTTCTGGGCCGCAGTACTCCTCTGGGTTCGGCGCGATGGCTGGCCATTCTTGCAGTTGGCACTTTTGGCGTCACCCTGATTCTGCTAAGAGGAGTGGAGGGAGTCCCCGGAATGCAGCCCGTGTCCGTAAACCACTGGGGCGGTCTCATGCTGAACCTGCTGCTGGCCGTCGCAGGGATAACGCTCAGCTTTCCCATTGGCGTTGCGCTCGCTCTGGGCCGACGCGGCAATCTCCCGGTGGTGAAGCTGTTGTGCGTGCTGTTCATCGAGATATTCCGGGGTGTGCCTCTGATAACGCTTCTGTTCATGTCCGCAACGCTGGTGCCGCTCGCCTTTCCCCGAGACTTCCCAGTGAACTCCCTGATGCGTGCGGGCATCGTGATAACGCTGTTCAGCTCCGCGTATATGGCTGAGAACATCCGCGGGGGCCTGCAAGCGCTTCATCGAGGACAGACGGAGGCGGCCCAGTCGCTGGGCTTGCAGACATGGCAGACCACCATGTTCATCACGCTGCCGCAGGCCATTCGCAATGTGATACCCGCAATCGTGGGCCAGTTCATCTCGCTGTTCAAGGACACCACGCTTGTCTTCATCATCGGCATGCAGGATATACTGACGTACAGCAGGGCGTTCATCCAGGGCAACCCTGAGTTCATTGCCAGCGCCCATGAGTTGTTCATCTTTCTGGCCATTGTGTTCTGGATATTCACCTACAGCATGTCCCACATAAGCAGGAGGATAGAGCTGCATCTGGGCGTGGGCAGACGCTGAAGAGAGGAGTGAGTAGCATGTACGAAGATCAGAACGGTGCGGACGACGACATCATCGTATGCACGGACCTGCACAAGTGGTTCGGCTCGTTTCACGTGCTTAGGGGCATCACCACTTCGGTCAGACGCGGCGAAAAGGTGGTCATCCTGGGCCCGTCAGGGTCCGGCAAGTCGACGTTCATCCGCACGCTGAACCGTCTCGAGGAGCACCAGCGCGGCACCATAGTGGTGGACGGCATTGAGCTTTCGAACGACGTGCGGAACGTGGACACAATTCGCAGGGAAGTGGGGATGGTGTTCCAGTCGTTCAACCTCTTTCCGCACCTGTCGGTGATGCAGAACATCACGCTCGCGCCTCAGAAGGTCCGCAAGTGGCCGAAGGCAAAGGCCGAGGAAATTGCGATCGAACTCCTGACGCGTGTGGGCATACCGGAGCAGGCAGGCAAGTTCCCCGGTGAGCTATCGGGCGGGCAGCAGCAGAGGGTGGCTATCGCCCGCGCGCTGGCCATGCAGCCGAAGATCATGCTCTTTGACGAGCCAACGTCGGCGCTGGACCCCGAGATGATCAACGAGGTGCTGGACGTAATGAGGGAGTTGGCCCACTCCGGGATGACGATGCTGATTGTGAGCCACGAGATCGGCTTTGCCCGCGAGGTTGCGGACCGCATCATGATGTTCGACGAGGGAGTCGTAATCGAGGAGGGAACGGCGGAGGAGTTCTTCACCAACCCTCAGCACGAGCGGGCCAAGGAGTTCCTGTCCAAGATTCTGGCGTGAGGCCGCCGCGCGAGACGCCGGTGTCCCTGTATCGTTGAAACCGGCCGCCGAGTCCTCCACGGGCTGGCGAACCCAGCGAAGGGTTGGGGCGTTTCTGCGGCGCTACTTCGCAGTGGGTTGACGCCCGCGCAAGGGGTATTTCTCTCTGGCGCTCTATGCTTGATGGGACGCAATCAAGGCTAGTGCGAAAGTGCAGATTCGCTTTGGCCTGAGAGCGCCGCTAGCACGGTGAGAAATTCTGTGTGCTGTAGACCCATATCTCGGTCACGCTGTCATCGACAAACACCCCAACGCCGATTCGCCGGTAGTTGGAGTCGAGAATGTTCCGCTTGTGCGCGGGACTAGCCATCCAGTCCTTAACCAACTTTTCCGCCATATCCTCCGCGTCGCCAAAGCCCGAGCGTGCTAGTTTATGGATGTTCTCTGCGAAGCCGCAAGGAAAGCCCGCAAAGCCCGCACGGTCGGATGGATCACGCCCATTGACGATGTGGGCGTAGACGCCAGTTTTCGCCATGCTCTCGCTGTGCGTTCGGGCAACCTCAGATACACGCTCGCTGTATGCTAGAGGGTCAAGTCCTGCACTAACTCTCTCAGCATTGGTAAGCTGCACCACCGCTGTCTCAATTGCCTTGTGGTCTAGCTCGCCGACGAAGATATTGCTCAGATAAGGTTGAGCAAGATATAGACCGAGGACGAACAAGGAAAGCACGAACGCTCCGACATACCAGACCATAAATCCTAGCCCATCCCTCATGGCCCACAGCCCTCCGACGCAACTATACTACAGCCGTCCAATGCGATGGTTCATGGGACCCCGCAGCTCGACCGTGATCTCCGGCAGCGCCGCAGGTCCCTTCTTCATGTCGTTGCGTTTGGAAGAGACTCGACGCTTGTTAGCTTGGGCAGGTTTCTGTTGAGCGGCGACCTGTCTTTAAGCACGGCGTCCTGCAACTTCTTGAGGCCTACGCTGTCTCCGGCGCCTCCTCCTGTGAGGCCCGACGACCTCGCCGGAACAGCCCGGGTATGCTCTCGTTGAACAGGGCATAGACGATGGGCACCACGAACAGCGTCAGAAACGTGGAGCTCGCCAGGCCGCCTATCACCACCGTCGCCAACTCTGCGCTCACAATGCCGCCTGCCTGCGCGGTTGCCGCAAGGGGGACGAGCGCAAAGCTCGTGGTTAGCGCCGTCATGAGGATGGGCCGGAGCCGGACGCGCGCTCCCGTGATCAGCGCATCGTGCACGCTCAGCCCGCGCATTCGCAGCTGCTCCACGAACGTGATGAGCACGATGGCGTTGGTGACCACGATACCGATCAGCAGCAGCACCCCCATCATCGCGGCGATGCCCAGGGAGTGGCCCGTGATAGCCAGACCGACCAAAACGCCGATCAGGGCCAGAGGCAGGCTGGTAACGATGACCAGCGGATTCCGCAGGGAGCCAAGGCTGGCCACCATGACAAGGTAGACCAGCACAATGCCCACTGCCATTGAGATGAAGATTGCTCGAAAGCCCTCGGCAATGTCCGCAAAGATGCCGCCGCTCACAACGCTCACGCCGGGCGGCACGTCCAGGGCGTCAATTTCCTGGTCGATGAGTTGGCCGACGCGTTGGGTGTCGTCCGAGGTGATGTCCGCGGTGATGGTGGCGGAACGCCGTCCGTCGGTGCGGCTGATGGTCACCGGGCCCTCGCGCACCTCAACCGTCGCCAGCTCCCCGAGGCGTGCTGTGCCGCCAGGTCCGGTAATGGTCAGCTGCCTCAGCCGGTCGAGTCCAGCCACGAAGCGCGGGTCGGCCGCGAGGGTCACGTCCGTCCGCTCACCGTCAATCACGACCGTGGTGATGGTGCGGCCGGTGAGGTACTGGCTCAGCTGAAGACCTATCTGGCGTGTGCTCAAACCTATGGCGCCGGCCTTCTGCGGGTCGACCGCGATCGAGACCTCGTCACGGGCCTGCGCCACGTTGCTCTCCAGGTTTTCGATGCCATCGATCGCCGCGATGGCGGCGGTGAGCTGCTCAGCCGCGACGACGATGTCGTCGTAGTTCGATCCGGTGATGCTGATGTCCACGCCGCTTGAGGGTGGCCCTGCGTTCACCTCGGTGATCCTCAGTGTCCTCCCAGGCTGCTCCAGCTCGTCCCGCAGAATGTCAGCAGTGTCTTCCGGGGCGTCGCTGGAGAGAATCAGAAGGAAACTGGCTTCGTTGAGGCCGGTGGGCGCCGCCGTCAGACCGAAGGCGTCTGAGCCAATAGTGGCCACATAAAGGTCTGAGATCTCCGCAACACGCGCCTCTATCTCTTCCACCTGCTCGGTAGTCGCGTCTATGGGCGTTCCGGGAGGCGTGGTGAGCTCCATGGTGACAATGCGTTCTTCGCCGGAGGGCAGGAAAGTGATGGGGATAACGGCAAGCAGGGCGGGGCTGGCCGCGGTCAGCAAAATGACCACGGTGAGAGTTATGGCCTTGTGGCGGAGCACCCACCGGAGAGCGGGGGTATAGGCCCGCTGCAGCAACGTTTCCTGAATGATAATGCCGTTCTCGTCCTCCAGTGCAGCGCCTGTCAGGTCCCCGGGGCGGAGCAGGTACGCTCCAAGCACCGGGACGGCGGTGAGCGCCACCACGAGAGAGGCGATGAGAGCGAAGGTCACAGTGAGGGCGAATGGCAGGAAGAATGCGCCAACCAGCCCTTGAATGAAGGCGAGCGGCGCGAACACAACTACTGTAGTCAGCGTTGAGGCGAATATGGCCGGCCCGACCTCAGTTGTGGCGTCGAGGGCCGCCTTCCATCGGTCGCGTCCCGCCTGAATGTGGCGGTACACGTTCTCCAGCACAACGATCGAGTCATCGACCACGCGGCCCACGGAGATGGCAAGGCCGCCGAGCGTCATGAAGTTGAGCGTCAGGTCCTGCCACGCCAGCAACAGCACGCCGGTGAACACGCTTAGCGGAATGGACAAGCCGATGACTATGGTGGGACGCAGGGTGTTCCCAAGCCCGCGGAGCACCGAGGGCCGTATGGTGAGCATGAAGGCGAACACAACCGAGACGGCGAAGAAGAACCCGAATATAGCCTCGCGCCTGAGGTTGTCGATCTCGGACTGGATTTCAGGGCCCTGGTCGGACACGATGACTATTTCCACGTCGTCGGGCAGGGCCAGGTTGTCCAGCGCATCGCGTATGCCGCTGGTGACCTCCACCGTGTTGGCCTCCGCTTCCTTGAGAACGGAGATGCTGACGCTGGGCTTGCCGTTTGTGCGGGATATTGTGCGAGGAGCTCCCGTCGTCAGCCGCACGTCCGCCACGTCGCTCAAGCGGATGGGCCCGGTCTCCGAGGCGCCTACGATGAGGTCTGCGATCTCCTCGACGGAGCTCAGAGTGTGGGTGGTCTTTGCCGGCATGGCCTGGCGCCCATCGAAGACGAGGCCCGCGGGAGCGCTGAGGTTGTTGTCGGTAAGGGTCGCGCTTATCTGGGCCAGCGATATGCCGTTCTGGAGCATGCTCTGCGGGTTGACCGTAATCTGTACGCGCCGTTCCACCTCGCCGGAGACCGAGATCCGCATGACGCCCTCGACCTCGTTGAGCGCGGGAAGGATTTCCGACTGCACCAGCGCGCGCATATCGGCAATGTCACGGAATGACACTGCGCTGATCTGCATGATCGGAAACTCCTGCGGGTTGAAGCGGCCAACCTCCGGCCTCTCGACGCCCTCCGGGAGGTCCAGGTTGGCCATCGCTGCCTCAACGTCGCTCTCCGCGCGCGCCATGTCAGTGCCAAATACGAAGGTGGCGAGTACGACGGTGTTGCCCTCAAAGGTTGTGGACTGGACGCGATCCAGCTGGTCAAGGCCTGAGATCGCCGACTCGATGGGCGCAGTGACCTCCGCGGCCACGGCGTCCGGGTTGGCGGCTGGGTACTCGGCGGTAATGGCCACGAGCGGGAACTCGATCTCCGGGAACAGGTCGACTCGCAGGCTGTTGTAGGCCGTAACGCCGGAAATCAACAGGATGATGATGGCCAGCAGGGTGACGGAGCGCCTGCTGATGGCCATGCCGGTTATGAAGTGCATGATGGGTCTCCCTGAAAGAAGTAGCGCCCCTTGACCGGCGTGTCGGACGCGTTCCGAGTTCCGGCGCGGGGCGAATTGTCACTATTGTGCATTCTATCACATAGCCAGTGGTATTGCGATGATATGTGCACGATTTCGTTGTGGAGGCGAACACGGCCCCCGTGCTTCTCAGTGGATGGCCTGCCGGTGATCGGTATTGCTTTCCGCTCGCCTTTCCGTGGTGTGCCGAGCCGTCAGACTGCGCCGGTACCGCTATGCTTGTAGCCCGGCAGGCCGGCGTATGTGGCCGCAATTCCGCCTAGGGTATCTTCACACTTATAAGGAATTGTGAAGACTGACGTTTTTCTCCTGCGCTTGATAGGACTCCTTACGGACTGTACCGGTAAGCTCCTTGACGCGCAAATCTGAGGCAGGGGATACGTGGCGGTTCAGCGCGTACCTTGACGCATTGAGCATGGTCAACTCCGGTGGCAACGAGGCCGCGGGAGTCATATGGCCTCATCTACCCTGGCCGGTTCATGCAGACTTTCGCATGGCACCAACACTTCCATTTGTCCCTGCATACAACAGTTCCAGGCTTGGAAATTGCACCTCGGAGCCTAACTTGCGGCAGTGTTGTCGCGACACCAACACTGCGGCAGATCGGCCTGGAGCGGCGTTGCTGTGAGCCAGGCATGAGCCGGCTGCGAATCCTGTGACGATCCGCGTGAGTGTGGCGGGAAGGAGCAATGTGGGCGCGGCCCAAATGAGAATAGTTGCGCTTGACTTGTAGATACGCCAGTCGGGATAATTGGCAATCGACCAAGGCGCCGTGCTGCAACCCTAAACGATGTGTCGGTTGCGGCCGCGCCATGCAGACCGGGCGCGGCGGAGGCTTGTGACCTGGTCTGCGTCGCCCGGTGCAAACTCCAGTTGGGGGTGCAACGCGGATTGGACATCCACGATGCCCTGTTCTCGATAGGCCTGCTCATCGTAGGAGCGAAGCTGCTTGAAGGAGCTTTCAAGCGTTTCGGCCTGAACTCGATCATTGCCTTTGCCGTCACTGGAGCAGTGCTTGGTCCAGTGACGGGACTGGTGGAGCCGACCGGCGACCTCGACCTCATTCTGAGCATCGGCATCTTCATGTTCTTCTTCCTCATAGGCCTTGAGGAACTGGACATTCGAGGCTTCATCGCAGCCATTCGCGGGCGGCTGTTCTTCGCGGCGTTTCTGTCGGTGGCCATCTCGCTGGTGGCGTCGCTGGCGGTCACTACGGATGTCGTCATCGACCTGGGTCTGGAACTGAGCTTTACGCAGGCAATGGGCCTGGCCGGCGTGCTGTCGCTGTCAAGTTTGGGAGTGGCGGCCAAAGCGCTGATAGACCAGGGGCGACTGAAAGAGCGTGTGGGCGTTCAGATCTTCACCGCCGTGATCATCGCCGAGCTGATCGCGCTGTTCGTCGTGGGATTCACCATCAGCGAGCACTTCGACTCCGGAGACCACAGCCAGGCTCCAGACGTGCAGGGTATTGGGATAGTTGTCGCGCAAATCGCGGGTTTTGCCATTCTGACGTGGCTGTTCTCCACAAAGGTGCTTCCGAGGGTTATCGTAGTGTTGCAGCACTTTCTTCAGGTACCTCAGCTGTCGTTTGGGGTACTGCTGGGCGGTCTCTTCCTCGTCGTAGTGGTAGCGGAGGAAGCCGGACTGCACGGCTCGCTTGGCGCGCTGCTCTTTGGCGCAGCCTTGTCCGCGCTGCCTTATCAGGTGAGGCGAGACATTATGCCGGGCATGAGGAGCGCGGCCGAGGGGTTCTTTGTGCCGCTGTTCTTCGCATCCGCAGGTCTTCAGCTCAGCTTTGAGTTTCTGAGGTTGCCCCCCGAGACGATTCTGGCGCTGACGCTGGTGCCGTTCGCGGGGAAGTTCGCGGGGTCTTTCTTGAGCGCATTCGTGATGAGGCTGGAGGCGCCGCTGGCGATGGCCGCAGGCCTGATGGCCAAGGGTGTGGCTGAGATTGCGTTGCTGCTTCTGCTCCTCAATACCGGCGCGATAGACGAGGGGGTCTTCTCCTTGCTGGTGTTGATGATGTTCGGATACATACTGCTGACTCCCTTGGGCATAAGTTTCGCTCTCAAGAGGATGAGGAGCTCCGGGGCCGCCGGTGAGCAGGGTAGAGTTCCGCCGTTGCTGGTACGCTTTGCGCTGGAGGACGTGCGCGTTCAGGACATACTGGATCGATCTCGGACGTACCCGGAGAAGTCGCTGTCCGTGAAGGCGTTTGCAGAGACCTGGCTGTTTCCGGAGCAGCACGATTACGTGGTGGTGGACAAGGGCCAGCTGGCCGGCATTGTGTCGCTGAGCATGCTGCGCTATCTCCCGCGGAGCGTGTGGGAGGGAACGTCTCTGAGCAGCGTGCTCCGATCCAATACGCCCATGGCATACGGCGACGAGCTGGTGGAAGACGCGCTGCAACGGATGACCGAGAACTCGATCACGGTCCTGCCCGTGGCCGACAGGGTAACGGGTGAGCTAATCGGCTCCATCTCCAGCCACGAAGTGCTGGAGATGCTGGTGGTCACTGCACAAGGCCCCGACATCTGAGGTCTGCCAGAACTCGGTGACGATGCGCCGCCGCGTGTGACAAGCGTTAGCCGGGGTCGGATCGCCGGGCTGCAGGTGAGAGGCGGCCGATTTGACTTGCAGCGCAGGCTGGTCTTACCCTTGGAAACGGTTGAAGTGGCAGGCGTCTTGGGTGGACATCCATGGACACTCACGCGTCCACCCGGGTCCGCTGCAGGAACACAGCTTGCTGATGTGCGCTTGATTGCCGCTCAGTGCGGCTTCGCTGCTACTCTCGAACACGAACGAACCGGCACGATGTCAATTCTCAGCACAGGAGGAATTCATGGAGCGACCCAAAAGCCAGCTTACTGAAGACTTCTGGAAGGAGAAGCCTGCTACCGTGGGCGGAATGCTGCTGCAAGACGACGTCCCCGGCCTCGGTGAGGCGGAAAGAGCCGAGATACTCGCACAGCTGCCTGACCTGGACGGCAAGAACATTCTTGAGCTTGGAGCCGGAATAGGGAGATACACGTCCCATTTTGTGCGAGTGGCGAACCACGTGACGGCGGTCGATTTCGTGGAGCGGTTCCTCGACGAGAACCGGCAGGCTACTGCCTCCTATCGCAACGTGAGCTATCACTGCGCGAACGTGATGGAGATGGAGTTGGAGGGTGAGGCATTCGACTTCGTGTTCTGGAACTGGCTCCTCATGTACCTCAGCGACTCGGATATAGTCTCGCTGCGGGATAAGGTTCGTTCCTGGATGCGTGTAGGCGGTATCCTGTTCTTCCGGGAGAGCTGTTTCCTGGGCGCTTCCGGGCCGCCCGTCAATCCCAACAACCCCGCCACGTACCGAGAGGCTGAACTGTACACCCGGCTGTTCGAGGGCGATTTCAGGCTCATTCGGAAGGGCTACGTGGAGGCGTATGAGCAACTCCTGGGCAGGTCCAACCAGCGTTTCTGGCTGCTGGAGCGCTGCCGCTGATTGACCCGTAGGCCACAATGCAGAGGCACGTTAGGCATTTCAGCGTGGCATAGCAGACCCACCCCAGCGACCGGCGTCTAGCCTGGCGGCGGCCTCTGCGGCCACGGCTTCCAGTTGAGTTCCAGCTGGCGCGCTCCGCCGGTCAGACCGAGAGCCTGCTGCCTGTCGATGCGGGGACCGCCCCCTGACCAGCTTGCCCTGTCGGACCACATCTCGCCCATTGGCCAAGTGAAGCTCGCTAGCAGGGGGATGCGAACAGCCTCGCGGAACCTCCCGGCGGTTACGTCGCGGACAGCATCAGTTAGCCGTTCAATCTCCCCCTCCGCCGACTCATCGCACGCGTCGCAGCCGCAGATCGGAAATGGCTGGGTGAGCCACCGCCCGAATCGCACGTGAAGGCCGGGGAAGTCCGAGAAGACGATCGGGATGGGCGCCGCGCCGCTATCGCTAGGCGTGAGCTTGACTGACGGCGAAGCTGGGGTCATGTGCCGCTCCAACTCCTCGTCGAGACCGTAGCCTTCGTCCAGCGTGACGTCGTACTCGCTGTGCAGCCGGACGATGATCTTCCGCATGGCCGCGTGCAGGGGCCGGAAGCGCTCGGCGTCAGTGACACGGCTGTAGGCCTCCTCAGGAGGCCCGTCCGGTCCCCATCGAGTCCTGTAGGACATTCGCTTCTGCTCCCTTGGTCAGGCTACAGCTACGACAATCGCCGCTGCTGCTTAGTAGACGCAATTTGATTGGGATATACTATTCCTATATTAGCACGCGCGTGGGAGGCGCCTGCCGTCCAGGCTCAGTGCATCGGACGCGAACGGAGGCTCCGAGTGAGGTCGCAGGTCACGCCGGAAGACATCCGGCGGGCGCGAAACGTCATCGCCGACCTGGCGATCAGGACGCCCATTGTGCCAGCGCGCTCCCTTGGACAGCCGGCCGATTGTGAGATACTCCTGAAGGCCGAGAACCTGCAGCGGGCAGGCTCCTTCAAGGTGCGTGGCGCCGTCAACAAGATCGCGGCGTTGAGCGATCAGCAGAAGGCTAAGGGCGTCATTGCCGCAAGCGCCGGAAACCACGCGCAGGGGGTTGCCCTCGCGGCCGCGAATTTCGGCATACCTTGCACAATCGTCATGCCAGCGGGAGCCTCCATCCCGAAGGTCGAGGCCACGCGCGGGTACGGCGCGACGGTGATCCTCCACGGCGTCGACTTCGACCAGGCTCAGAGGCACGCCAGGCGTGTCGTGCGGGAGAGCGGCATGACGCTAATCCACGCCTTCGACGATCCTGCCATCATCGCGGGGCAGGGCACAATTGGCCTGGAGCTGCTTGAGCAGGTGGAAGACGTTGACACGGTTGTGGTACCCGTGGGAGGTGGAGGACTGATCTCAGGCATCGGACTCGCCATTAAGGAAAGCGTGCCGGGAATCAGGATCGTGGGCGTCCAGGCTGAAGCGTCCACCGCGGTCGTCGACTCGCATAAGGCCGGCCGCCGCGTCACGGTGAAGGGGCATGCCACGGTCGCCGACGGAATATCCGTGGGTTCGCCGGGCAGGATCACCCTTCCGCTGGTCTCCCGGTACGTGGACGAACTGGTGGTGGTTGGTGAGGAGGAGATCACGGAGGCCATGATGCTGCTCCTGGAGAGGTGCAAGCTGCTGGTGGAGGGAGCGGGCGCCGTGGGACTCGCCGCCGTGCTGTCGGGCAAGGTCCGGGTTGATGGCGAGCGGGTGGCGATCGTCCTCAGCGGCGGCAACGTGGACACTCACCTGATAGCTCGTGTCCTGGAGCGCGGCCTAGCCAACGCGGGCCGCTACCTGGTCATGCGCGTAATGCTGGAGGACCGACCGGGCAGGCTGAACCGCCTGCTGACCATACTCTCCAGCACAGACGTGAACGTGCTGGACATCGGCCATCTCAGGCATGCCGCGTCGGTGCACCTTGGCCAGGTGGAGATCCAGCTGACACTGGAAACCAGGAACCACGCCCACTCGGTCGAGGTGTGGCAGCGTTTGCAAGATGCGGGCTACGCACCCTACGAAAGCGAGCCGATTGGCGGCCCGACTCCATCCGCGGAAGATTCGCCTTCCATATAGGTCAGGGGCGGTCCTTACCGCCGCCTGGGCTCAAGAGAGAGGAAGCGGCGGCTGCCACCACTTGCCGGTGTCGTTGACGCGGATGGCCACCACCCACTTCACCCACTCGAAGCCGCGCTTGCCAGGGGCGACCAGCCGAAGAGGGGCGCCGTGCCCGTGAGAAATGGGGTCGCCGCCCACGTGGGTAGCCAGAAGGTAGCGGTCGGCTTCTGCGAGCGAGAACCGCCGCTGGTAGCCCGTCACGGAACGCACGGTGACGCTGCCCGCGCCCGGCTCGACCCCCGCGGCCTGTAGCACCGCCTTCAATGGAATGCCCTGCCACTCCTGGGTGGAGAACCAGCCGCCGGTGCAGTCCAGAACGGCGGTAACCTTAGGGCCGTTGCCAGCCAGGTAGTCGAGGCCGATGTCAAGGTCCCTGCGGACGAGGCCCGTAACGGTCAGCCGCCAGCCGTCTTTGGCAATCGGGTCTGGATTGTCGTTGAGCCATGACGTGGTAGGGAAGGAGTTGCCGGCGAAGCTTCCCCGCTCGTATGACCCCGTGAACCGCCTGTCATTGCCGGGGAGATTCAGGACGGCGGCCGCGATCTCGCCCGTTCGCCACAGCGCCAGGCCGGCGACGCCCAGCCCGACCATCCGCAGAATCGACCGGCGTTCCAGCCAGAACCGGGTGCGCAGAGTCCAGGAGTGGTTGAGGGCGTGCACCAGCACAAACGGCGCGAGCAGCAGCGACAGGTAGATGTGCCAGCTAACCCCGCTGAACCCCTGGAGCGTGAAGTAGCCGCTGAGGCTCCAGACCAGTCCCAGGCCAAGCGCGGCAATGAGCAGCGTCAGCGTGGCGATGGAGCCGAGCACTATGCCGGGCCTTCTCCGCCAGTTGCGCCTGTTCATCAGCGATCGAAGGATGTTGCGACCCTTCCAGACCAGCAGCGCAACCAGGCCAAAGCCGGAGATGCGGTGTACGTCCAGCGCAAGCGACCACTCGGGAGTGCCTCCTATGAGTCCCAGGAAGCCGCTCACCAGCGAAAGGCCGCCAAATATCAGGATGAATACGTTGGCCCAGGGAAAAGGCATTGCGCTATACCTCAGGGAGCCGGTGACTGACCTGCACGCTCCGGACCAAGTCGTCTACCGAGAGTGAGTACATCGATGGGCTCTATCGGCCTCAGGCGGTTACGACACGGGTGCGCATGATCTTGTCCCAAACGCATTGGCGGTCGGTGTCCCACACGCACCACAGAGCTGCCACCACCCAGGCGAGCGCGAATATGGAACCACCTACCTCCTCTCCCAGCACGGCTAGCAACACCCATTCGACTGCACCGAAGGCGATGATTCGCACCGCCCAGTCTCTGATCACCATCCAACCCAGACCGGCTGTTGTTCCATCATCGTGGATGACGCGGATACCCAGCAGACGTTTCGCTGGACTCTGACCATCTCCTGCCACGAATAGATACCAGATGACCCACCCAATGACGAGCGTAATCACAATGAGGAAGAGGTCGAGGACGAATCCGGCGAGGCGACGGCCCTGGCTGGCGATCTCCACGTCGTTGCTGGTCACGTCGCTTCCTCCTAGACTTCCAGTTTGAAGCACAGGCGGAAAGTTCTTGATTTAACCAAGCTGGTGGCGCATACGGGACTCGAACCCGTGATCTCCGCCTTGAGAGGGCGGCGTCCTTGGCCACTAGACGAATGCGCCACTGCTAGTTCCATACTATCATCGGAGGGTGGCTGTGACAAGGCACGGGCCATTTACGCCAGGTTGAAGCGGGAGTCTCAGCCGGGTTCAGCCTAGAGGTGGTAGTGCGCGTCGGGCCAAAAACGAAAACGCTATTCGTCTAGACATTGTAACTGCGATATACGACGCACATGCATCATGCTGGCATGTCAACCGTCATTCATGGGGGCGAATGTGATTGACACGCGTATTTTCGTGTGATACGATGCCGCCATCTCGGTGGGGAGGTGGCATATGGGTCTGAGAACTGTGCGGAAAGCAAGCCCTCTCTTTGCGATTCTGGCCGCTGCATTGGTTGTGGTGGCGCTTGCGTGCGGAGGTGATGAGCCAACAAGCACGCCTGCGCCGACGGCAACGACGCCGCCCACGGCGATGCCCGAGCCTGAGGCTACAGAGGCGATGATGCCGGAAGCGACCGTTGCGCCAGACGCCACCGCTGAGCCGGGTGCGACGGCGACTACGGCACCGACGGCCACCCCTGTAGAAGAAGCAGCAATAGACCCCGCGGACAACTGGGTTGAGTATCTGCTGAATCACCGTGGCTACAAGCCGGAGTGGGGGGAGCCCCAGTACGGCGGGGTCATCAAGATGTCCGGCCCGCGTCCGGTTTCCCGTTGGCTTGGCGGTTACATGGGATGGGGGGCATTCGCGAGCGGCTTCGGAGGGTTCCAGGCCCAGAACAGCCTGCTGATGATGGACACCTGGGGCAGCATCAGGGATGTGCCCATCTGCGACCTGTGCGAGAGCTTTGAGGTGTCCGCGGACGGACTGACCTACACCTTCCAGCTACGCCAGGGCGTGATGTTCCACTCCGAGGGTTGGGGGCAGGATAACGGAGCGCCCGCCGAGAGCTACGGTACAGAGATGACCTGTGAGGATGTGAAGTCAAGCATGGAATGGCTTACCAGCCCGCCTCCGGATGAGCGCGCCTCCTTCGTCAACAGATACAAGACGTACTGGAGCCACTTCGACGAGGCCACCTGCCCGGATGGACCTGATGGGCACCAAGTGGTCCTGAAGTTTGCGTACCACAGGAACGCCACCATAGGTTGGCTGGCTGCGGGTATGCAGGTGTGGAACAAAGAGTACCGGCAGTGGATGGACGACGAGTATCCCGGAGTCCAGTCCACGGCCAACCCTGAGGGGTACTTGATGAACCATGGGACGGGACCCTTCATACCCACCTTCGGTGACTCTCAGACCGTCATAAAGTCAAAGAAGAACCCGAACTACTTCAGAGAGGGCGCTCCCTTTGCGGACGGCTGGGAGAACTACTTCATCCAGGACTACAACACCAAGTTTGCGGCCCTGGTCACGGGGAAGACTCACCACGCGGGTCACGGGAGCAGCGGTGTGACCAAGGCCCAGGTGGCCCAGATCCAGACCACCTATGAGGACATCATCGAGCTGCACATCGTCAGGTACAACCACATTCAGGTCTTCATGCTGAACCCGCTGAGGCCGCCCTTCGACGACTGGAAGGTGCGGTGGGCGGTGAACCTCTTCCTGGACCGGCAGAACTGGGATGCGTTCATGACGGTAGGCGACGTCAAGATGGCGACCATAGCCTACTTCTTCCATCCGGACGTTGGTTGGAGCATCCCACCGGAGGAGTTTCTGACCTTCCCAGGGTTCAATCCTGCGACCAAGGACGCCGACATTGCCGAGGCCAATCGGTTGCTTGACGAGGCCTTCGGAGCGGGAAATCGTCCAAAGAGCGATCAGTACGTCATACAGCTGCTGAGCCGCAGGGAGCCCAGTCTTTGGGGAATAGACCAGTTCAAGAAGCACCTGGGGTGGGAGTTCAACGTGAAGTACGTTGACACCTACGGCAACATCAGCACCGACTGTCTCTACACCATAAGGACAGAGGCATCTACGGTGATGGAGAACACGCTGACGGCTGACCCCGGCGACGCGCTGAACGGGTTGCACTCCGAAAGAACCGGCAAGCCCAGCTGCTACATAGAAGGCTACAAGGGCAAGGGAGTGCCATCTGAAGACGAGATAGCCAGGGTTGACGCGATGCTTGAGGAAGCGGACTCGACACTGGACGACGCCAGGCGCGCGGAGCTTCTTCGGGAGATCGAGCTGTACATGGTGAATGAGCGACTGACCAGCGCGACCCTGGGTTCCATGAATGTTGCATGGCCCGTCCGACGGGAGTTGAAGGGAGTCCACTTCTACAACCTCGGAACTCCTTCGCAGCAGCGCCTCACGGACCGAATGTGGCTGGTGGAGTAGTCGGGCAGACCACAGACCTGATCGGACAGCCTGGAAGCGCCCCCGAGCGGGGGCGCTTCCGCGTATGCCAGACTGCATTTGCCAGCGCCGCCGCCGGAGTCGCAACCGCCTTGAGGCTTCGCTGCGCGCCGTGGTGTCTCGCCGCCTCCTCTTCGACGGTATAGGAGGCAGTTTTGTAAGAATCACTGTGCGTGGCACGTATTGACAATGCCGGATTCGTCATGCTAGGCTTGCCCGCAACGTTTCTTGCCTAACTGACCAAGAGGAGGCGAGTATGAGATTAGTTGAAGGACTGAAGTTGAGGCCCCTTCTGGGGGTCTTTGCGGCCACCGTGCTGGTGGTGGCGCTAGCGTGCGGAGGGGAAGACCCCACGGCCACGCCTGCGCCGACGGCAACGACGCCGCCAACGGCGACGCCCGAGCCGGAGGCCACAGAGGCGATGATGCCGGAAGCGACCGTTGCGCCGGACGCCACGGCGGAGCCGGGCGCTACGGCAACCACCGCGCCCACGGCCACGCCGATAGTGGATACCACGGCAGACTATCGGGACGACTGGGTGAACTTCCTGCTGAACCACCCCGGCTACAAGCCTGAGTGGGGCGAGCCGCAGTACGGCGGGATCTACAAGACCGCAGACCCCAGGCCTGCGTCCAGGTTCCAGTCCACACTGGGCTACAGCGCGTTCAGCCGGTGGCAGTTCGTTGCACACAACAGCTTGATGATGCAGGACCCGTGGGGTGAGATCACGGATGCACCCATCTGCGACCTGTGCGAGAGCTTCGAAGTGTCGGCAGACGGCCTGGAGTACACGTTCGTGCTGCGCGACGACGTGCAGTTCCACGAGACCGGCTGGGCCCAGGACCAGGGCGCTCCCGGCTTCGGCACGGAGCTGGCCTGCGAGGACATCAAGGCGAGCCACGAGTGGTTTGCCAACCCACCCCCTGAGACACGCGCCTCTTACATCACCTTCGGCGCGAGGATCATGGGCCACTTGGAAGATGTGCACTGCCCTGACGGCCCCGATGGCAAGACGGCAGTGATGCACTTCGACCGGGTCCGGAATGGGACGCTGGGCTGGCTTGCAGCCGGCATAGCGATCTGGGACAAGGAGTACCGCGAGTGGATGGATGCGGAGTATCCCGGCGTGCAGTCCACGGCAGTGCCCGAGGGCTACATGATCAACATGGGGACCGGCCCCTTCATCCCCCTGTCGGCTGACTCACAGACAGTGATGAAGTCCCGGACGAACCCGAACTACTGGCTGGACGGAGCTCCGTTCATCGACGGGATGGACAACTTCGCGATCCAGGACTACAACACGAAGTTCGCAGCGCTGTTGACCGGCAAGATCAACCAGGCCGGCCACGGCAGCAGCGGCATCACCAAGGCACAGGTGCAGCAGGTACAGGACCAGTACTCGGACATCATCGAGCTGCAGATAGTCCGGTACAACCACCAGCAGCACTTCCTGCTGAACCACCTGAGGCCGCCGTTCGACGACTGGAACGTGAGGCACGCAGTGCAGCTGGCTCTTGACCGCCAGGACTGGCTGAACTTCACGACAGTAGGCGAAGTGAACATGGGAGACCCCTACCTGGTGCTCCACTCGGACGCCGGCTGGGGAATCCCGATAGAGGAGTTCCAGACGTTCCCGGGGATGAACCCGGCAACCAAGGACGCCGACATAGCAGAGGCGAACCGGCTGCTGGACGAGGCCTTCGGTCCTGGCAACCGACCGAAGACTGACCAGTACGTCATCCAGCTGCTGAGCCGTCGAGAGGTGAGCCTGTGGGGTCTGGACTTCTTCAAGAAGAACCTGAACTGGGAGTTCAACGTCCAGTACGTTGACACCTACGGGAACATCCAGACGGACTGCCAGTACACCATTCGGGCAGAGGCAAGCCCCACTTATGGGCAGTCCTACATCCAGCACGCCATAGACGGATTCCTGAAGATCCACAGCAAGTGGCAGGGCCGTGAGCTATGCCGTGACGATCCCGGATGGACCGGCAAGGGCCCCATTCCCACGGAAGAGTGGGACAGGCTCAACACCCTGATCGAAGAGCTTGACGTGACCCTCGACCGAGAGAGAGGCGAGGAGATCACCAGAGAGCTGGAGCTGTACCTGTACGAGTCGGCAGTGCACACGCCGTTGGGCATCATGAACGTGGCATGGCCGAACCGGGTCGAGGCGAAGGGAGTCCGGTACTACAACCTGGGTACCTACTCCCAGCAGAGGCTCCATGACAGGGTCTGGCTGGCAGAGTAACCCAAGCTCCCAGGAGAGTTTGCAGAGGAGGACGCACCATATGGTGCGTCCTCCTTCATTTTTTGGGGGAGCGCCGGGTAGACCCTGCGGCGGAGTGAGTTTTGTAAGAATCTTCGGGCCGGGAATGTATTGACAATGCTGGACTCCCCATGCTAGGCTTGCCCGCAACGTTTCTTGCCTAACAGACTCAGAGGAGGCGAGTATGAGATTAGTTGAGGGACTGAAGTTGAGACCCCTTCTGGGGGTCTTTGCAGCCACCGTGCTGGTGGTGGCGCTAGCGTGCGGAGGGGAAGACCCGACGAACACGCCGGCGCCGACGGCAACGACGCCGCCTACGGCGACGCCCGAGCCTGAGGCCACAGAGGCGATGATGCCTGAGGAGACGGCCGCGCCGGAGGCGACCACGGCTCCTGGTGAGCCCACGAACACGCCGGCGCCGACCAATACGCCGGTTCCGGACACGGTGATTGACCCCCGCGAGGACTGGGTCAACTACCTGCTGAACCACCGCGGCTACAAGCCCGAGTGGGGCGAGCCCCAGTACGGCGGCATCTACAAGACTGCAGACCCCAGGCCTGCGTCCAGGTTCCAGACAACCCTGGGCTACAGCGCGTTCAGCCGGTGGCAGTTCGCCGCGCACAACGCCCTGCTGATGCAGGACCCGTGGGGCACCATCCGCGATGCACCCCAGTGCGACCTCTGCGAGAGCTTTGAGGTTTCTGCCGATGGTCTGAACTACTCCTTCGTGCTGCGCGACAACGTGTACTTCCACGAAGAGGGTTGGGCGAAGGACCAGGGCGCTCCCGGATTCGGTGAGAAGCTTGGATGCGAGGACATCAAGGCGAGCCACGAGTGGTTTGCCAACCCGCCTCCCGAGACTCGAGCAAGCTACATCAAGACTGGACAGGCCTACATGGGTCACCAGGAAGAGATTCTCTGCCCAGACGGCCCAGATGGACTGACGGTTGAGATCGTCTTCGACCGCTTCAGGAACGCCACCCTCCAGTGGATGGCGGCCGGTATAGCGATCTGGCAGAAGGACTACCGCGAGTGGATGGATGCGGAGTATCCTGGCGTGCAGTCCACGGCAGTGCCAGAGGGGTACATGATCAACATGGGCACGGGCCCCTTCATCCCCATATCGGCTGACTCCCAGACCGTGATGAAGTCCCGGAAGAACCCCAACTACTGGCTGACCGGCGCTCCCTTCGTAGACGGGATGGACAACTTTGCCATCCAGGACTACAACACGAAGTTCGCAGCTCTGGTGACCGGCAAGATCAACCAGGCCGGCCACGGCAGCAGCGGCATCACCAAGGCCCAGGTGGCCCAGGTCTCGGAGCAGTACACGGACATCATCGAACAGCAGATCGTCCGGTACAACCACATCTCCGGCATCCGGGTCAACCCCTTGAGGCCCCCGTTCGACAAGTGGGAAGTCCGCTGGGCCGTCCAGTTGTTCCTTGACAGGGGCGACTGGGACACGTTCAGCACCGTCGGCGACATCAAGATGTCCAACCCCGCCTACTTCCTGCACATCGACAGCGGTTGGGGCAAGCCGACCGAGGAGTTCATGCAGCTTCCCGGCTGGAACCCTGCCACGAAGGATGCCGACATAGCAGAGGCAAACAGACTGCTGGATGAGGCGTTTGGCCCGGGCAACCGGCCGCGCACCGACCAGTACGTGATCCAGCTGCTGAGCAGGCGTGAGATCAGCCTGTGGCTCATCGACCAGATGAAGAGGCACCTCGGGTGGGAGTTCGACGTGCAGTACGTTGACACCTATGGCAACATCAGCACCGAGTGTCTCTACACCATCAGGGCTGAGGCCAACGCAGCCCCCAACAGGCAGGTGTACACCTCAGACGCGGCTGACGCCTTCTGGGGCATGAACACCGACCTGACCACCAGCCCTGAGTGCGACGTGACAGGCTGGAAGGGCGACGGCCGGGCACCCGATGAGGAGCTTGCCAGGATCAACTCCAAGATCATTGAGTTGGACGAGAGCCTGGACCAGGACAGGCGCCGCGAGCTAGCGCTGGAGCTGGAAGAGTACATGGTCAACGAGCGGACCACGGCCTACCAGCTGGGCGTGATGAACGTGGCTTGGCCCAACAGGACTGAGGTGAAGGGAGTCCGGTACTACAACCTGGGCACCTACTCCCAGCAGAGGCTCCACGACAGGGTCTGGATCGTACAGTAGCCAGAAACCCTGGAGTCGAACCGAGAGTCTGATGGAAGCGCCCCCGCACGGGGGCGCTTCCACGTCTACGGTGCGGGTGGTCACGGTTGCGGCCTCAGAAAGATGAGAGTGCTGTCAGGCAACCGGGCGTTCCGGCCGGCACTCCTGGTGGGGAACAGCGGGAGCCGCACCGACAATGAGGCATTGGACTTCTTTTCCTACTTCCCGGCGTAATCCTGTACAGATTCAGGATTTTGTAATAAAGGGTGAGGCGGATTTATTGACAAAGACCCATGGTGGTGGTATGTTCAAGTGCATATCGAGTTGCTGCGGGCCACTTGGGTATCGTCGCACAGGTAGCAGGCGACAAGCAGATCGATTCTAGGAGGGGCCATGTTACAGTACA
>DAOUKJ010000016.1:0-16790 GCA_034421435.1 Dehalococcoidia bacterium
GGCAGAAGCACGAAGAACGCGGCGTTGAAGGTGTGCTTGAGGCCGTGCCCAGCAACGGCTACGATCAGCAGGGTGAGCCGCTGACCGGAGGTTACGCCTCCCGTCTCCTGGGAAGTGCCCTCTCTATCCTGCACTCAAATCACTCTCGGCGCGCATGTCCTAGCTATCCTATCACATGCCCGCGCCAAATGCCCGCAGTTGCCACAGCGCCCTGAGGCTGACAGGTGATGCGCACGGTGATAACATGTCTGCGGCAAATGACACCATCGGAGGTAGGGCCGTGAGCGAATTCGTGAGGGTGGCCTCGGTATCAGACGTTTCGCCCGGAGAGGTGCTGCTCGTGGACGTGGACGGCGAGCGAGTGGCGCTGGTGAACGTGGACGGAGAGCTGTACGCCGTGGCCGACGAATGCAGCCACGAGGGCTGCCCGCTCTCGGAGGGCGACGTTGACGGCCGGATGCTGGTCTGTCCATGCCACGGCAGCGACTTCGACGTGGCAACCGGCATGCCTGCCACCCCGCCGGCCTACGAACCGGTTGCCACATACGCCGTCCGCGTAGACGGTGACGACGTGCTGGTGCAGCCGCCAGGCTGAGCAGGGGCGCTGTGCAGCCACCGTCATTGCGGCCCCGAATCGGCGGGCGGTCCCGCTCACGCCCTTCGACAAGCTCAGGATGAGCGGACGAGATTAGGCCCGCTCATGGTGAGCCTGTCGAACCATTCGAGCGGGCTAACTGCCCTCCGGCGCGCTGTAGCTCACCTCGACCATCGTGTGGACGCCGCCGCGGGTCTTGTAGTCCAGCGTCAGCGACATGCGCAACGGCCGGCAGGAGGCCACGAGGTCCTGCAGTATTCGGTTGGCCGCATGCTCCTGCACAATCCCCACTTGCCTGTACGACAGCAGGTAGTACTTGAACGACTTCAACTCCAGCAATGACCGGTCGGGTACGTAGCGTACAGTGAGCGTGCCGAAGTCGGGCAGGCCAGTCCACGGACACACCGCCGTGAACTCGTCAGTGTCCATGGCTACCTCGCACTCGCTGCCGGGGTAGTCGTAATCGAACGCCAGCAGGCATGAGGTGTCGATCTCGGACTCGCCTCGCACCTCGTAGCTGTGGTCCAGAGCGGTATACGCCTCTTGCAAATCACTCATGTTTGCCACCGTTCACCTCCTTCGATTGCGTCCGGGCGATTGCATGCCGGTCAGTCCAGCACGACGCCCTGCGCGCGGAGCGCGGGCTGTCCAGCGCGGGTGTTACCGGCCGCGTCGTGACAACTGCCCAATTCACCCATCTCGTACATCACCGCAGCCGTCATGGCCGGCCCGGCGGTCTCGCTCCGCAGCGTACGCCTGCCAAGGCTGACCGGAATCGCGCCCGACTCCATTGCAAGCTCCACCTCAGCCGGCTCGAAGCCGCCCTCCGGGCCAACAAGCAGGCCCAATCCCTCGACGCGGACCCGATCGAGCCTCGCGGACAGCGCTTGCCTTAGCCCGGTCTCTTGCTCTCGCTCCCAGGCAATGAGCGTCACGCCCCGCGCCGACTCCAACGCCTCACTCATCGACACAGGCGCCTCCACGACCGGGATGCGCGTCCTGCCCGATTGCTCAGCCGCCTCCCGAACTATGCTTTGCCACCGCCTGAGACGGGCGTCGGCGCGGCTGCCGGCGGCTCGCGAGATGCTGCGTCGGCACACCATCGGAACGAAGGTTGAGATGCCCAGCTCCGTCCCCTTCTGCAGCACCATCTCAAACTTCTCGCCCTTGAGAGTCCCCTGGTAGAGCGTCACAGACACGCCCGGCTCGCCGCTCAGGAACGTCTCGCATACCACGCCGCCCTCCAGCCGCGACGGCGATACGCTGCTGACCAGGACGATCCACTCCCTGCCGGTACCGTCCATCAGCGCGACGCTCTCCCCCGCGCGAAGCCGGAGCACCTGCGACGCCTGCCTTGCAACCGCGCCGTCCACGATGGCGTGCCCCTCACTGATGCAGCCGGGGTCTACGAAGAACCGATGCACGGCTAGGCCCCGCTCTTGTGAGCGACCAACGCGGCCCAGTCGCCCTCGCGTTCGGTGCGCTCGACCACGCAGCCCGCGTCGCCGAGAGCGCGCTCTACCTCGGCGGCGCGTTCGGCCATGATGCCGCTGACCACTATGGCACCGCCCGCAGCCGCGTGGGCCGCCACGGCAGGCGCCAGCTTCAGGATGACGTTGGTGTACAGGTTAGCCACCACAAGGTCAAACTCTCCCCGCGGCTTGGCGTCTGCGGACAGATCGCGCTCCTCCAGCGTGACCATGTGGCTCAGGTCGTTGGCGTCCACGTTGGCGCGCGCCGCCCGAACGGCCACCGGATCGACATCCAAGGCGTGGACACGGTCTGCGCCAAGCTTTGCAGCCGCTATCGTCAGGATGCCGGAACCGGTCCCGACGTCCAGCACGCTCATGCCGGGCTGCACCAGACGGTCAAGCCCCGCCAGGCACATGCGGGTAGTCGGATGGTGGCCGGTGCCGAACGCCATGCCCGGGTCCATTCCAATGACCACCTCGCCGTCCGCGGCCTCGTACTCCATCCAGGATGGCCGCACGACCAACCGTCCGATGTGCAGAAGGGTGAAGTGGTCCTTCCACGCCTCCAGCCACTCATGCTCGTCGATAACGCGCTCCTCAATCGGAGGCAGCGGGCACAGCAGGGAGATGAGGTCGACGGCGACGCGGATCTGCTCGCGGCTTGATGCAGTCGTGCGGTCTATCGGAAGGTAGGAGCGGAGCACGGCGGTTGTCTCTTCGGATGCGGACTCTCCCTCGTCGGGGTTGAAGCCGCCTTCAAGCTCCACGGCGACGCCTCCGTATCCGTGACGCTGGAACACCGCCGACAGCGGCTCGACGTACTCCTGCGGAGCGCGAATGCTCAGCTCAAGCCACTTCATGGCCCAATCGCCGCGTCACGACCCCTTGCCGTCCTTGCCGATGGCGTCCTTGAACCTGCCGAACCAGCCCCTGTCGTCGCGGGAGCCGTTGCCCAGAGTCTCCCCAAGCTCCGCGAAGAGCCGTCGCTGACGATCGTCGAGGTTGCTGGGCGTGATCACGTTAACCACCACCGTCTGATCTCCCCGCCGGCCCTTGGCCGAGTACGGCACTCCGCGGCCCTTGATGCGAAACTCGGTGCCGGACTGCGTGCCGCCGGGGATCCGCAGGGTTTCGAAGCCGTTGAGCGTGGGCACTTGAAGCTCAACGCCCAGCGCCGCATGTGCGAAGTTGATCGGCAGCTCCAGGAGAATGTCGTGGTCTCTGCGCGAGAAGTAGCCGTGCGGCTCCACCACCAGGTTCACGTAGAGGTCTCCGGGCGTACCGCCGTTCGACCCGGCGTCGCCCTCGTTTCTGAGGCGGACCTGCATGCCGTCCTCCACGCCCGGAGGAATGTCGACGCGGATGCGCCGCCGCCTGCGTTCGCGTGCGGAGCCGCGGCAGCTGACGCACGGGCTGGTGATCACGCTGCCCTCGCCGTTGCACGGGGTGCAGGCGCCCACCTGCGTGAACTGCCCGAATATGCTGCGCTGAACCCTGCGCACCTGGCCGGTGCCGTTGCACGGGTCGCACTGGACGGGCGAAGTGCCAGGCTCTGCGCCGCTGCCCCTGCACTCGCGGCACGGCTCGACACGTTCCAGGTCTATCTCGCGGTCAATGCCGAACACCGCCTCCTCGAACGACAGGGTGGCACCGGCCTGGATGTCGCGGCCGCGCTGCGGGGCGCGACGGGTGCGAGCGCCGAACCCGCCGAAGAACGCGTCGAATATGTCGCCGAACCCGCCGAAGTTCTCGAAGCCCTCGAAGCCGCTGCCCCGGCCGGCGCCCACGTGCCCGAACCGGTCGTACTGCGCCCTCTTCTGCGGGTCGCTGAGCACCTGGTAGGCGGCGTTGATCTCCTTGAACCGCTCCTGCGCGCCCGGGTCTTTGTTCCGGTCGGGATGGTACTCCAGGGCCAAGCGCCTGAACTTGGTCCTGATGTCCTCCTGGGACGCGCTGCGAGGAACGCCGAGGACCTGGTAGTAGTCTTTCTGATTGGCCATGCTGATAATCTGCCCAAACGTGGAATTGACCAACCTACATTATATTGCAGTCCGAACATAGTGCACAACCTGAAACGGGCGAGCGTCGCTTGCGCCGGTACCTGCCTTGGTGTAGATTACTGAGGCTTCCGCATTCCACGATCACGAACCCGGCGGACGTCGCCGGATGTAGGCAGGCAGGCATTGCTTCACGTGCGGCGATCGATGGGTCTCGCTATTGTTGCCACAGCTGCGACGACAGTGCTGCTGCTCGCGTCCTGCACCGCGTCGCCGACCACTACGCCTGCGCCAACGGCCACTCTCGCACCCACGCCATCGCCAACACCGACGCCAACCCCTGAGCCAAGGCCAACCGATGCAACGGACTCGGAGAGGACAGTGCTGGTGTCGCTCTACTTCGCGACGGGCGGCGCTCACTGGGGCAGCAACAACAACTGGCTGAGCGACGCCCCTCTGGGCGACTGGTTCGGCGTCGATACGGACGATGACGGCCGCGTCGTGAGCCTCCACCTCTGGGGCAACGGCATGAGGGGGGAGATACCGCCGGAGTTGACCACCCTTGACCGCCTGAAGTGGCTGGAGCTCAGCAACAACGGGCTGCACGGCGAGATACCAACTGCTCTGGCCGGCCTGTCAGAACTGCAGACGCTATCCCTCGGCTCCAACCAACTTACGGGCGAGATCCCGCCGGAACTGGGCAGTCTCTCCCGCCTGGAAACGCTGCGTCTAGGCAGCAACCAGCTGACGGGCGAGATCCCGCCGGAGCTGGGCAGCCTGGCCAACCTGTCGACGCTGGAGCTCTCGTTCAATGAGCTGAGCGGCGAGATACCGCCGGGGCTTGGCGGGCTGGCCAAGCTGGAGACACTGCGCCTCGGACAGAACCGGCTGAGCGGCGAGATACCACCTGAGCTGGGCGATCTTCCCAACCTGCGACATCTCAGCCTCGCGGGCAACCGGCTTTCAAAGTGCATACCAGATGGGCTGTTCAACGTGCCCAACAATGACTTGGATGAAGTGGGGATGCCCTTCGGAGGCGAAACTCTAGGTGAATCATTCGCCGGGTCAGCTGACAGGACCACGCTCGTGGCCCTGTACTGCACTACGGAGGGCCCAAACTGGACCGACGACACCAACTGGCTCAGCGACGCGCCGCTGGGTGAATGGCACGGCGTCACCACGGACGAAAGCGGCCTCGTGGTGAAGCTGGCACTCTCGGAGAACCAACTGAGCGGGCCGTTGCCGCCTGAGCTTGAGTATCTCTCCAACCTGGAGGAGTTGTCTCTCTACCGCAACGAGCTGACGGGTGAGATTCCTCCTGAACTGGGCAACCTCGGCAAGCTGAGAAAGCTAAGTCTCGGCAGGAACAAGTTGACGGGGCACATACCAGCCGAGCTGGGAAAGCTCGCCAGCCTGGAGGGCCTATACCTCTCGGGCAATGAGTTGAGCGGCGGTCTGCCGGCGGAGTTGGGCGGGCTCGCCAACTTGCAGACTTTGAATCTCATCGGCAACCAGCTGAGCGGCCCGTTGCCGCCTGAACTGGGGATGCTGTCCAGCCTCCAAAGTCTGTACCTGGGATCCAACGAGTTTGATGGGGAGATTCCGCCCGAGCTGGTCAATCTTGCCGCCCTGAAGGACCTTGCTCTCAGCTCCAACCATCTGAGCGGCGCCATACCACCGGTACTGGGCCAGCTAGCCAACCTGGAATCGTTGCACCTCGATGGCAACGAGTTGACCGGTGAGATTCCGCCGGAGCTCGGCAGCCTCTCGGAGTTGGCGACCTTGTACCTCTCCAACAACGAGCTGAGCGGAGAGATCCCGCCGGAGCTCGGCATGCTCTCCAACCTGTGGACTCTGTTCCTTGATGGCAATCAGCTGAGCGGTGAGATTCCTCCCGAACTGGGCAACCTCATTCAGCTTCACTCGCTTTTTCTCTTATCCAACAGCCTGAGCGGAGAAATACCGTCGGAATTCGGCATGCTCTCAAACCTGCGAAATCTGGCGATTGAACTAAATGAGTTGAGTGGAGCGATACCCCCGGAGTTGGGCAATCTGCATAACCTTGAAGCGCTGCTCCTCGACCTCAACCAGCTGAGCGGCGAGATTCCGGCGGAACTGGGCAATCTTGCAAACCTGAGATTCCTTACGCTCTCACGCAACCAGTTGAGCGGTGAGATACCCGAGGAGTTAGCCCAACTCACCCGCCTGGAAACGTTGTCCCTCGCCCGCAACGAGCTTACAGGATGCATACCCGCCGGCCTGTCCGACGTGCCAGGCAATGACCTTGAGCAGCTTGGGCTGCCGATTTGCTAGGGGCGGGCGTTCCGCCATCGTGAGCCGCGCTTCCCTTTGCCAACGCTCACCCTACGAAGAACACTGCTGAGTCTCGTTAGCATTCATCTTCAGTAAATACGGCTCGATCCGAACGGTTGCCCCTTGACATTGTTCCAAGCAAGTGCCCCTTTTCGTCAAACACCGGAGAGCCTGAGTCACCTGGAACGGCGTACGCATCGGTAACGACATCCCCGAGTAGGACATCTTTGACAACCCCGGACTCCAGTCGCAATTCGCCTGTACCATATCCCCAAAAGTAGATTTCTTGGTCGGTTTGGGCAGGCGCGGGGGCCCTGTGAATTGACTGGAGCGACAAGCCGGATAGCGCTTCAGGAGAAACGCGTAACCACGCTCTATCAATCGAAGCGCAGTGCTTAACCGGAGTTGCTGATGTTCGACTCACATTTCCCTGTAACATCACTTCAATAGTCTTGCATTCATTCTTGTCCGAAACAATGTGATGAACGGTCAACACGAGGCCCTCTTCGGCATCGATAATGATGCCAGTGCCTCTCCATCCCGAGGAAAAGACCGAATCAGATGTGCAAAGTACCTCAACTACATTTCCGCGAAGCTCTTGGATTGATACAGAGGGATTCATCTCCAACTCCATTCCCTCGAATTCACAACCAAACATATGAATGCGGGTCGAATATCCAAGATCACCGCTAACCCTGCCGGTGACTGAGACGCGTTCTCCTCTTGTCAATTGGAGAGCTGCTCTGGTGTCTGCATAGTAACAATACAAGCCTTGAGACCAGAATTCTCCTCGAGAGGGAGTTATGATGACATAGTGCTCTTCTATCTCATTCACGAAGCCGGAAGTGGACACGGGAGATCTTCCATTCTCTAGGTACCGAAATCTGGCATTCGCGCGCACTTTGTTCTGGTAGTACTCCTTCAAGAATTCTGAAAGTCCCAATTGGATGGGCGTCGGAGTTGGGGTTGCGGTGGGAGTTGGAGTTGGGGTTGCAGTAGGGACAGGAGTTTGAGTTGGGGAATGGGTTGCTGTTGGAATTGGCGTTTGAGACGGGATAGGGGTTGCGGTAAGTCTAGGGCTGGGTGACTCAGCAGCGGTCGCCCCCACAGTTATAGTGGGATCAGGTACTGCATTCACATTGGGAGTGCCGTTCTCATCTTCCGTGCCTATAATTGCCCCAATAATGGCAAGCATAACGAAAAGTGCGAAGAACCCCCCACAACCGATACCTCCCCACTTTAGGAACTTATCCAATCTACCACCGTCAAATGTAGCCTTAGTTACGGGTGCGTTGTTTACAGAAGGGAGGTTTAAGGGAATTCCACAACGTTGGCAGAATGAATGGCTTTGAGAAACCTCGCTACCGCATTTGGTACAATACGCCACTACCTGATCCCCCACTTACCCACTTGATTGTCGGAACAAATCTGAGAAGGCTCGTATCGAGTGTATTCTGCCGAAGGGTTTGCGTTGCCGTGCGGCACGGCGTCGCGAGTTGACAGTCTCAGTTATATCACCTGAAATGCATCATCGCAACCTGCCGGACAGTCCACGTTGGGAAAGCGAATTCGACTCCCATCTACCCACGTGGGCGTGACATCCGGTTCGTATTTTGGCACCCCGTATGACATTGGAACTCAATAGCGAAACTCCATTCTAATCTGATTGACCAGTGCAGTCCTGCCATTGGGCCTGCAAGGAGTTTCGTCCCCTTCCGCTTCAGATGCTATGGGAGCCTGAAACACCGTATCTCGCCTCCAACTCTTTGTGAGGCTCGGCCTCCCATTCTGCTGAGCGCAGCCGCCCATGCCGCCGCTACCAACCGCAAGCCAGTTGGTGGTAATATCCTCATCACGCAGCATTCGCGGAGGTGCGGAGTCATGCCTGGCCCACTCAGCGGCATCGTAGTGCTGGACGTCACGCACGTCCTGGCCGGCCCGTTCGCGGCCGCAACCCTAGCCGACCTTGGCGCGCGCGTCGTCAAGGTCGAGCAGCCCGTCGTCGGCGACCGCGCACGCGCCAGCGGCCCCTTCATCGACGGCGAGAGCACCTACTTCATGAGCATCAACCGCGGCAAGCTGGGCCTCACGCTCGACCTGGCCATGCCCGAGGGCCGCGACGCATTCCTCAGGCTCGCCGACAACGCCGACGTGGTCATCGAGAACCTGTCGCCCGGCGCCATGCGACGGCTGGACCTCGACTATCCCGTCGTGTCGCAGCGCAACCCGCGCATCGTCTACGCCGCAATATCCGGCTTCGGGCGGGATGGCCCCTACGCCGGCAAGCGCGCGCTGGACGTCGTCGTGCAGGGCATGGGCGGCGTCATGAGCATCACCGGCGAGCCGGGCGGCCCGCCCATCCGCCCCGGCGTCTCCCAGGGCGACATCACCGCCGGCCTCTACAGCGTCATCGGCATCCTAGCCGCGCTGCAGGAGCGCGAGCGGAGCGGGCTGGGCCAGATGATCGACATTGCGATGCTCGACTGCCAGGTGGCAATCCTGGAGAACGCGCTCGGTCGATACTTCGCGACGGGCGAGGTGCCGCAGCCGCTCGGCACGCGGCATCCCGTCATCGCGCCGTTCCAGGCCTTCCGCAGCTCCGACGGCTACGTGACCATCGCGCTCGCCGACGGCCGGCAGGACATGTGGCCGCTGTTCTGCTCTGCAATCGACCGCATCGACCTGATCGACGATCCTCGGTTCGAGGACGGCTGGGTGCGAAGCCAGAGGTGGGACATGCTGGAGCCAATCATCGCCGAGGCCATCGCACGCAGGACTACCGCGGAGTGGATCGAGGAGCTTGAGGCGCTGGGCATCCCCTGCGGCCCGATCAACACCATCGACCAGGTTGCGCACGACCCGCAGGTGCTGCACCGCGGGATGATTGCGGACGTGCCGCACCCGCGCCTGGGCAGCGTGCGCATGACCAACACGCCCCTGCGAATGTCCCGCACGCCCGGCGGCGCCGAGCAGCCTGCGCCGGACCTTGGCGAGCACACCGAGCAGGTGCTCAGGGAGCTGGCGGGCATGAGCGACGCGGAGATCGCCGCCCTGCGAGAAGCCGGCGCGATCTAGCCCACATAACTAGGAGTTACAAACAGTTGACCCGTTACAATCAAGCAGTGAGTTGCCGGCGTAATTCATAAGGATGCAACAAGTGCCCATGTAGCCAGCGTTCAGTTTCAGCTATAGCGTAGAGTTCGGTAAAAGACCTCCTCCCAAATGCCCCAGGAAGCGGCCACCGTAGCTCCAGATAGTCTGCTATCGCTGTGCTCAATTGAGATTCCTCCGTTGCTGTCAGGGCAAGCGCTGGTTCATTAACCATTTCTTCTACCCAGTGCTGTGGTGACCTATGGCCCGGGTCAGCGATGAAGGGAAGAGGAATATCTAGACGAGTCAGACCTGCAACAGGTGCCCACAGTCCAGGCATCTCTGGCCTTAGTCTCACGAAAGCCGAGAGAATAGCTTTGTATACATCGTCATCCACAGCGCTTGACTCGTTTCCGCCGAGTACATCAGAAAACCGAAACACCGGTGCGCTTGGCTCTGCCGGATTCAGAGCCTCGGTCACACCCTCGGTTGGCATGATGATGACATTTTTAACTGCCCCCACAATTCTTGACAGAAATCTGTAGCTGTCCTCAAGGGCATCCCATCGATCTAACGAAGAAACTCTACGGAGTCCTTCGCTCACGATAGAGCCATAGTACTTGAACATGGGCCCCAACGGACCATCAACTAACACATTTGTTTCCGTGGTAGATAGCACCTCTTCCAGTAATCCAAGTTCAAGTATGCGGAGGAGGACTTTCGACCGCGAAAGTGCCCTGGTTCGCAGTTCTCCAGACCGCACCAAACCTTCTACAGAAAGTCGAGTGCGTTGGCCCCCCTGCAAAGGTATTGCTGTGTCCGAGAATACGGCCGATGAAGACGTCAAGTGGGGATATACGAATCCTGAAATCTCAGGGTCTAGGTCAGTGCCCGGTGGATCACCGAATCTGGTTGAGTCAGCCTCCCTTAGTGTGTAGAAGGGCAGCAACAAGACCTTAGCCGAACGCAAGAGATATGGCTGAAGAGTCGAACCGCGCCTCACAAGGACGCCAGCCACAATGTGGACTCCGTGTATAGGTACCTGTACGGTGACGCCGCCAGGAAGTCGGACGTCGACGATCCTGAGCATAATGGTTCGTTGGACACCGTCAATGAAATGAGTAAAGCCGGATCCGCTGCGACCATTCTCGGTGGCGGTCTCTCCAAGCTTCACTGTAGCTATGAGTTCAGCATGGCGTGCTGAACTCGAGGCGGAAAGGTCTGGAGCGGTTTCTTCCGGCAAAACTAGGGCGGGAATTTCTCTGGCACCCACATCGCGCAAGTAATCACCGAATGCTGATCGTTGAACCACAGTTTAGCTACTCTCTTCTCTGCAACTCACGATTGATCTGGTGTAGGAGAGGAGGGAACGAAACGACTACTGGATTAGGGTAGATTGCATGATTAACTACCATTCTTCCCTTTGGCAGCAACGGTACTTGTCTCCTAAGATCACCCAGGTTTCTGTAAATCACCTCACTGAGCTCGGCATCTCTGGACCGTCCAATTGCCTCGGTACCTGGATTACCGTAGACTCCAGGGTCAATTTGAGACGCAAATTGCTCCGCCCCAAACAGAATCAAGTGCAAGTCCCTCCCACGCTGGACAACGTCTCTTATGCCCTCTTTGACCGGAGAGCTTCCAGTTCTAGGAGCGAATTTGTTCAGCTCATCCACTACTATGATTACTCGTTCCTCCATTGCTGGAAGCAAGCTCGGACCTTGGGAGCGATCTCTTTCTCGCTGATTGCGCGCCTGCTGCAAACCGTCGGCAATATCCTTGATAACTGCGTTAAACACAAGGCGTTGAGCTTCGTCATGAAGACCGTTCAATTGAACTACATTGATTCCATTGTTCAACAATGATCCAAATCTTATTGGCCTGCCTTGCGGTCTATCAACTGTTAATACGGCCTCCGAACGATCAACGAAACGCCTGACCTTGCGCGAAAGCGCATTTACGGAGTCTCGACGCCATGTAGTGTTTCCGAGGACCGGTATAGTCACTGATCCGCCTGATGTAGAGGGTTCAAGGGCATTCATGAGATCACGGAAAGACGGTTGGATTTCCCCACGCTCTATGAGTGTCATATATCGCTCCAGTAGAGCGAGTTGGGGGGAGTCCTCTCCTTCAGTGTCACCGAACACTCCACTCAGGACAGCGGGAGCGCCGACATCTGAGAGGCCATAGTTGTAAACTGTTGGATTGGCAAGCCTCTGCCTGCTGGGGTCGTTTGCATAAGTGAAATATCTGATGTTCGTGCGCAACTCCAATGGATCTACAATTTGGCGCAGACGAGACCACATAGCCCAATTTTGACCGGGAGCTATTCCACCTCCAACACTCTGTTCCCACTCAGCCAACTGTTCTTTAGCTGCCTCCCAAGATTCAGGAAGAGAACCTATGTCTAGGAAGTCGTCGTGCTTTACATTGAACATAACTACTGTAAAAGGGACATTGTTTGAGTTTGCCCACGCCAAGGACGCCAGCACAACAAAGAGTGCGTAGCTGGTCTTGGTGGCAAGTCCCGTCATGCCTGAGATATTCATATGAGCAGCCTGCATCCCAAAGAGGTAATCCGTATTGCCAAAGAATGGCATCCAGCTTTCCTTGGTGGTTGGGTCCGGCTGCACTTGGAGGAGGCCGAGGACAACTCGTAGATTCTCGGGCGTCTGCATCGACAACAGGTCGACGTCAGTTTCATTCGCATACCTGACGCTCCATGCAGCATCGGGCGGACTTACCCTGCTAGGCGTTCTGTACAAAACTCGCACCTTCAATACGGAAACCGTCGGATACGTTATAGGGGGGTCCACAGTGGGGTCTCCATATCCTGATCCGTAAAACGCAGCAACATGGTCCTCGACAGCAGTACGGTTCTCTATATCTTCTACTACTCCAATGATTCTCTCTGTCGCAGTGCGTGATTCAGCTACAATGAGAGAACCGACCTCAATATCGCGAGCAATCAACCCTTCAGCACCAGTGCCCGTCCACACCCAGAAAGAGAAAGGCCCGGCCGGTTCTTTCTGTGTAAGGAGAACTCGGCCGATAACGTTATTGGAAACCATTGTCCTCTTCCTTCCACATGGTCTGAATGAGATGTATATCAGACTGCGCCACCAACTCCAGGCCCACTGTAGATTGAGCTTCTAGGAGCTGCTTGAGCAAGTTCTGTCTCATAGCCAGTGTCAAACGACCGGGGCTACCATCTTTGTGAAGCTCCCTGCTGCGAATGTCTCTAGTCGCCTCCCACACATGGTTCCGGAACTTGCCTAGAGGTGCAAGATGACTCCACTCAGGCAGAGAAACAGTCTTTGCCATAGCCTTATCTTGCTTTACAACTGTGCACATCCAGCAGCCGAATCTCGTATCGTGGCCGCTATAAATCCTCTCTAAGCCTTGGGTGTTGTACCCCCAATCTGGCCCGATAAAGTTTAGGAAGTCCCAAACATCACACTCCGGCCAATCGATGAGGGGAGCCAAGTATCCGGCCTGCAGTCGACTACTATATTGAAACCATATTCCCTGCCCGCACTCTCCCCCTCTTGAACATGACTGCAACAATCTCTGATCCCTGCTCTTCGATTCCCCAAACCTCACCCCCGTGATTATAGCACTTTTGTTTGGCTGGATGTACTGCTTTAGAGCGTCTTCCACCGGCTTTATCTTGAGTCGCTTCGTGCACCATCTGAATCTCTGATGAGGAGGTGGATAGCCTTTACCAAGAAGCCTCACCCAGAATCGATCCTCAATTGCTGGAGTGGCTACATGAATGAACAATGGCAACGATTCAAGTTTGCAGGACTTCCTTAGACTATCCAAGAATGCCATCGCAGATTCGTGGATTGAAGGTATCTCTATTAGAGTGTCGGCATACGCTACGTCTATACGTCTGACTTTGTCGGGGCGCTCAAGAGCCGCTTCCAACGTCATGATGACGCTTGTTGTAGAGTCTTTCCCACCAGAAAAGGTGGAAATCCAGTGATCAAAGCCCTGGTCGAGCACATGGTGAAGCGCGGACTTTGCTGCTTGAATATTTGCAATAAGTCGCTGGCCGTCCTCTGACCCTTCAACCTGCGGTTGAAGGGCCATTTCCACCTTTGCCAGGTCAAGCATTCTCTGACCTCCGTTAAGTGCTGTACGCGATGACTATGCCGTGTCTTGATTTCAAGCGAATGTCCATTCCTAGCCCCGCCCCTCGAACAGGGGCAGCGCAGCCTGCAGGTCCTCCGGCGTGTTCACGTCCACTCGCACCACCGGATCGTCAAGCTCCAGCTTGTAGATGTCGGAGGCGTGGCGGCGCGTGACCTCCCGCAGTCCCTCGCTCTCCTCCGTGATGGCGGCAAGCTCCGGCAGCAGCTCCACGGCGAAAATCATCGGGTGGCCGCCGCGGCCGCCGTAGACGGGACTGGTGATGAGCGGCGAGCGCGCCAGGTGCGCCTCGATGACGGTCAGCAGGACGTCGGGCGGCCTCGGCTGGTCGACGGCGAGCACAAGGATGGTGCTAGCGTCCGGCGAGATGGTGCGGAGGCCGGCCTTGATGGACGTGGTCTTGCCCTGCCGGTAGTCTGGGTTCTCGACTGTGGTGACGCCCGCGCGGCCCGCGATGGGAGCGCCAACCTCGTCGCCGCGATGGCCCACGACGACCACAAGCTGCGAAACGCCCGCGTCGAGCAGTGAGCCAACCTGGTACTCGATAAGGGTCGCGCCCTGCCACGGCAGCAACGCCTTGAGTCGGCCCATGCGGGTGGACTCGCCCGCGGCCAGCAGGATCGCCGAGATTCCGCTCATTTGCGGCGGATCAGGCCGGTACGCCAACCTTCTGGGCTATGCGCTGCAGGTAGCGGTTCTCCATGGTCATGCCCTTGCCGGAGCGGCCCTCGCGGAAGGCCACGATCTCCGCCACGATGCTCAGGGCGATCTCCTCAGGCGTCTTTGCGCCGATGTCCAGCCCGACGGGCGCATGCACGGCCTGCAAGCGCTCCAGCGGCACGCCGTTCTTGAGCAGCTCCTCGTAGATGAGGATAGTCTTGCGACGGCTGCCCACCAGACCGACGTAGCCCGCAGGGCTGCGCACCGCAGCCTCCAGCGCGCGGTCGTCCTCGCGATGGCCGCGGGTGGCAACCACCACGGACGTGTTGGGCCGGATGTCCAGCTGCTTCACACCCTCTGCGTAGTCCGCCACCACAACGCTGTCCGCCTCAGGAAAGCGCTCCTTGTTGGCGAACTCAGGACGGTCGTCGACCACGTGGAGGCGCAGGCCCATCATCTTGACTATCGGGGCCAGCGACTTGCTGATGTGTCCGCCACCGGCGACAACCACCGCGGCCGGGGTGGTGAAACCCTCCAGGAATACCTGCGCTCCATCCTCTGTGTTCAGCGTCTGGACGCGGCCGTAGTCGATGAGCTCGCGGAGGGCGTCGACGGCCTGGGCGTCGCGACCGGGGTCGCCGAGCGAGCCCTTGGCCTCGCCGTCGGCATCGATGCGGATCTTGTCGCCAACCTGCCCCTTGCCCTGCGCGGGCTTCAGCAGGGTGGCCAGACCCACGCTGGGGCTGCCGTCGTATGCGTCCACGATGCTGCTGACTGTGGGCCGCGCTGCGTCAGGTTCCAGTACAGGATCGATGAGGAAGTACATGGTGCCGCCGCAGACCAGGCCCTCACGAGCGGCGATGTCCTCGTTCAGCTCGTAGTCAGTGATCGTCGGGCCGCCGCCCTCCTTCAGGAGCATCTTGGCGGCAAACCAGATGTCGCCCTCGACGCAGCCGCCGCCCAGGGTACCCACGCCGCTGCCGTCCTCCCTGACCAGGAGCTTGGCGCCAGGCTTCTGGGGCGTGGACCCCTTGGTGCCCACGACTGTGGCGATCACGAAGGGCCGGCCGTCGCTAAGCAGATTCTGCGCTTCTCTGAAAACATCTTCCATGACAGCACTCCCGGATGACTAGAGATACCTTACGAATTATACCACATCGGCGCGGTGAGTGCGCGGGCGAGACGGCCGCGCCCGCTCAACATAAGCGGGCATCACACAAGTCCGCTCACCCTGAGCCCAGTCGAAGGGCATGAGCGGACGGCATGCACCGGAAGCACCGCTCATATGGTTCGACAGGCTCACCATGAGCGGGCTGGAGGCGGCGTATGACAACAGGCGGAAGTCGTCCGCTCACCCTGAGCCTGGTCGAAGGGCGTGAGCGGAGCGACCTTCCCGCTCATTTGGTTCGACATGCTCACCCTGAGCGGGCATACCGAGAGTCCGCTCACCCCCGCGTCAAGTGCTGCCCGCCTCTTGGGACGTCTCACGCCGTCTACTCCAACACTTGGAGACTAGGGGCCTGAAGGCAGTATGTCGGCGTACTGCGCCAAACACTGGAGAATGCCCGCCGGCTGCGAGGCGCTGGAACCGGAGAAATAGGCGTCCAGCTCCCGCACAGAGGCGGTTTCCCGCAAGCAGTCAATGAGGCCCTGCAGGGCGGGGTCGTGCATGAGCCACAGCAGGCTGACCTGGTTGAACGCCCCGTCTCCGCCCTCGCCGGGAGACGGGATCGGGAAGGACTCCAGGCCGCAGGCTCGGAGGACTTGAACGGTTTCCCCCGGCGGCATCTGGGACGAGTCTCCCCAAATGGCCTCCACGAACCGCTCAATGCCGATCTGTTCATCGACGCACCTGAGCGAGGACAAACTGAATTCTGCCGTTTGGTAGTCCCGAAGCCTTAGCCATTCATCGTCGGTTATACAGAGCAGGAAGCGAAAGACCTGGAGGGTGGCTTCCGGTTCTTCGCCTGAGCCTGACTGAAGTCTGGCCATGTCCGTACCAGACATATCCGTAGTGGCGTACAAGCTTCTCAGGCAAGCCTCGCTCTCTGCCGTCAAACCACCGGCGGCTACGGAGACGGTGGCAATGGCAAGGTCGACGGGATCAGCCGTTGGCGCGACCGTCGCCGTTGGCGTAGGCGCAACCGTAGCCGTCGGCGCCTCCTCACACGCCGCGAGCAGCAGCCCCGCGAGGGCGGCCATGGTGACAATGGTGAGGCCGGATGGAAGTCGCATGTTGCGAGTCATCCCTACTGCGCAGGCGTGGGCGCCGGTTCTGTGGCGGTTTCGGACTTGGTGGGCTGCACCACCCGTAGCTGGCCTTCACCGTCCGCCTCCACCAGGACGTGCTGGTCTGTGCCGTCCCGGTTCATAGTCACTAGGTGGCTGCCCGGCTCGTAGATCGCTATCATGGATCCGTCCGGCGACCAGGCCGCCCGACCGCCACCACGGTACAATTGCGCCAAACCGTTGCCATCTGTACCGTCAACATATACGGATTCACTGACA
>DAOUKJ010000017.1:0-2861 GCA_034421435.1 Dehalococcoidia bacterium
GGCCACGCGGCCCAGCGCGCGAGCCAGCGCCAGCGGCGCCATCATGGCCAGCTGCGAGGCCACCTCCGGCGACGGCCTGAGCAGCAGCGACAGGTACAGGTTGACACCCGGCGGGGAAACCCAGGTACGCTCGAACCTACCGCGGCCGGCTGACTGCTCGTCCGCCACGATGAGCGTACCGTCGGGCGCGCCCTCCGCGGCGGCGCGGCGAGCGTCGTCCATGGTGGAGCGCGTCAAAGGCAGGTAGTCGACGCGGCAGCCTATAACAGTCGTGGTGAGAGCTGGGCGAATGCTCTGCGCATCGATGTGGTCGTATTCTGGCGTCGCGAACGAGGTCATGAGTGCGGCCCGGAGCGTTGGGATGTCAAGGCGCCGTTGATAGGCAGGCCTGTAAGCCGAGTTCTGTATCCCGCCTAACGGTGGGACGGCGATCATCTATCTGGGACGCCGGTTGCCCAGCGCCTCTAGCAGCCAACCCGAGGACGGGCCGGGCGCCCATCGTCCTCCTATTCGGCCTTGCTCCGGGTGGGGTTTGCCGTGCCCCCGGTGTTGCCACCGGAGCGGTGAGCTCTTGCCTCACCGGTTCGCCCTTACCCCGCGTGCGGGGCGGTATGTTTTCTGTGGCACTTTCCGTCGGGTCTCCCCGCCTGGCCGTTAGCCAGCACCCTGCCCGGTGGAGCTCGGACTTTCCTCCCTGACGGCGTCAGAGCGATCACCCAGCCTACCTATCAACGCGATGCAGTTTAGCACTGCGCTCGACTGCGGGTCAAAGCGAGCCGCCCGATGTCACCACCGGCGAAATCTCCACTGAGCCGTCGTTCACGTCCACGCGGGACACCAGCGACCGCAGCACGCGACCGGCGGCCGCGCCCTCCAGCGTGTCCCACTCCCGCAGCAGAGCTGCAACGTCGCCTGCCGCCAGCGCGTCACGAACCGCGTCCGGCATGTCGCCGCCCGTGCCCGCGCGCTCAGCGTCCAGCTCAGCCACCACCGAGCGAAGCGGCTCCAGCGAGGTGTACCCGGCGGCGGCGCTCTCCAGCGCCCGCATGAAGCGAGGGTCGGTGTGAAGCCTGTCGCCGTCTTCCGAAGCCTGGCGAGCCTGGTGCGCGGCCGCGTCGATAGCAAAGTCGCCGCTTTCCAGCCTCTCCCTGGTCTCTTGCAGGGCGGCCTGCTCCAGGTTTCCGGCGCGCCACGTGTGGTAGACGCACGTGCCCTGGTTGGCGCGTGACTGGCACTGGTAGTACCTGTACTGCCCCACGCTGCTTGTGCCGTCCTTGCGTCGCCACCCTTGGCGGCGGCTGACGCCCATCATGCGATTGCCGCACTTGGTGCAGTACGCCAGCCCGGAAAGCAGGAACGGCTTGGACGGGTGAGACTCAATTCGCCGCGTCCTGCGCCGCTCCATCTTCTCCTGTGCCAGCCGGAAGTCCTCGCGGCTGATGATGGCGGGGTGATTGGCGGGCACCCTCAAGCCAAATCGCGTGTAGGTGCCCAGGTAGGAGCGGTTTCGAAGCACGTCCCTGACAGTGACAATACTCCAGCCGCGGCCTCCGCGGGTGGGCACTCCCTTCTCGTTCAGGCTGCGCACGATGCGCCTCATTCCCGCGCCGCTCCGGTTGTACATGCGAAAGATCAGGCGCACCCCTTCGCTCTCCTCAGGCACGAGCTCCAGCCTGCCCTCCGACCCGATGGCGTAGCCGTACGGAGGCTTGCCGAGACCCTCGCCCCTGAGCGCCTTGGCCATCATTGCCGAGCGGATGCGCTCGCCTCGCGAGCCTCCCTTCCGCCAGTGCCTGAGGGCCTGCTGGAGCGGGTCCGGCATCTCGCTGTCGCTGCACACCACCTTGGCACGCAGGGCGTCGAGGTCCAGCACGCGGCGCACAACCGCCTCCATGCTGTCGCCGACGTATTGGGCGTCGGGCAGCACGACCAGGTACTCGGAGCCGGAGGACTTCATGTGATCGAGCATCTCCTCGAAGCCGGAGCCGTCTCCGTCCTGGGAGTCCTCCGTGAACGTGGCCACCGTCTGGTGGTGGTTCCTGCGGCAGTAGGCTTCGAAAGCCTCTTGCTGCTCGAGAAGCGCAGTCTCGGCCTCGGACCCGGCCGGCGCGCAGAAGTAGCCTATTGCCCTCATGAAAGTCTAGCTCACCAGGATAATGCAGCTGCAGCTTGGACACTGCACAGGCCGCTGTGATGTACGCGCCTGCTGGACCACCCTGCTCGGCAGCGCAATGCGGCAGCCTCTGCACACGCCGCGCTCGACGCGGGAGACGGCGTAACCCGGGCGAGCGACACGCATCCTGTCGTAGAGGCGTAGGTCCTCAGTGGTCACCTGTGACACCATGCCTTTCCGCCGCGCCTCAAGCGCCTCGATTTCCGACTCCAACTGCGCCCTCTCGCCGCCAAGGTCTACGCGCTGCTGCTCGCGCGACTCCTCCATCTCCCGCAGGCTGCCTTCCAGCCTCCCCAGCTTGCGCTCGGTATCCTCGATTGCCTCCAGGGCGCGGAGGAGCCCTTCCTCCTGCTTTCGCTGGTTCTCCTTGAGAAGGTTCAGCTCCGTGTTCATGCCCTGAAGCTCCCGGGAGTTGCGCACGGAGCCGCCATAGAGCGTCTCCTCCAGCTGCTTGCCCTTCTCCTGGGATGAGCCGATTGACAGCTCAATGTCGCGGCGCTGGGTTTCCTGCTTGCTCAGGACTGAGCGCCCAACCTCCACGGCCCGGCGGCGGTCGCGGATCTTCTTGTCGTCCGCCAGCGTCTCATCGATGGCGGTGATGGAGCTTCTGCACCTGTCAAGCTCCGCATCGACGCCGAGAAGGTCGTATAGCTGCTGTGCTATGGTCATGTCACGTTCCGCATGGTGT
>DAOUKJ010000018.1:0-14303 GCA_034421435.1 Dehalococcoidia bacterium
AGCGCGGAGATGAATCGCACGCATGCGATGGTGCGCGGGTACGCCATGCGCGTAGGGCCAATGGCGCTGATGGTGCCGACGCCACCGCCCGACAGGCCGTAGCGGCATACCACCATGCTCAGCGGGCGGAGCGTGTCCGTGCGGTTCTCATCGCCAATCACCACCCGCATGCGGCCGCCCTCCGGCGTCTCCGCCATCACCATGCGGGGAAGCTCCCTGTCCTCCAGCGCCTCCACAATGTCCCGCACCTTCTCCGCCTGCGCAAACTCCGGCTGGCCCAGCAGCCTGGCCAGGCCCTCCATGTGGTGGTCGCTGTACAGCGCATTGTCCTCCGCCTCCATCATGTCCACCACCCTGTCCGTCACCGTGCGCTCCACGGGCGACATCGGAGTCGTCTTCGAAAGGATCTGGCGGCGACTCAGCCCGGCCAGCTCGTCGTTCAGGCGATTCGCGGCGACTTGCAGGTCGTCGTCCGACAGTGGCTCGGCCAGCGTGAGCAGCTGCTTGCGCAGCTTCACCTCCTGCAGCACGAGTACGAGGAAGACGAGCGTCTCCTGCACCGGCACCAGGTTCACGCGCACCACGTGCGACTCGCGCTCGCGCGGGATGGTCACCAGCGCCACGTTGTTCACCAGCCCGGACAGCAGCGATGCGGCGAGGCGCGTCCAGCCGTCCAGGTCCTGCTCCGCGCGGCTGAACTCCATGCGCAGGGTGCGCTGGGACGCGGGCGGCAGCTCAGCCGGCTCGTCGATGGCCTCCACATAGAAGCGGTAGCCGCGGCTGGAGGGAACGGCGCCTGCGGAGTGGTACGGGCGAGTGATGTAGCCCTGTTCCTCCAGGTCCGCCATGTCGTTGCGCACGGTGGCGGAGCTGACGCCCAGGGCGTGCTTCCTCACCACGGAGTCGGACGCCACGGGGCTCGCAGACTCAATGTACTGGCCCACAAGGCTCTTCAGCAGCTCTGTCTGTCTTGCTGTAAGCATGATGACCCGTTCAGGAGGCGCTGCCGGGAATATTGGCAAGAATCTATCACCCCCTCTTTCAGAGTGTCAAGACGTGTTGACCACGCGCAAAAGCCATTGTTATACTTCCGCCATCCAACAGGAGGCCAACATGAGAACCAGCTACTACGTGCTCGACCGCTCGGCGACCCGGCCCGCCACACTGATAGATTCGCTTCTGCCCGGCAGGAGCCTGCTGGCGGACGTGGCGCTGGTGGTAGGATTTGCGATGTTCACGGCGGTATTCGCGCAGATTGCCATCAAGCTGCCGTTCACGCCCGTGCCGATCACCGGCCAGACGCTCGCGGTGCTGCTGACGGGCGGCGCGCTGGGCGCGAACCGGGGGGCGGCGAGCCTTGGGCTGTACATGCTCATCGGCATGGTGGGACTGCCGGTGTTCGCGCCGTCGCTCGGCGAGGGAACGGTGGTGCACTTCATCCTGCCGTGGGCGGGCAGCGACGGGTTCGTGTGGAACATCGCGAGCGGCGGCTACATCGTCGGCTTCATTGGCGCAGCGTGGCTGGTCGGCAGGCTTGCGGAGCGCGGCTGGGACCGCAGCTGGCGTGTGCTGCTGGCGCTGCTGGCGGGCAACGTGGTGCTGTACGTGCCGGGCCTGCTGTGGCTGGGCTACTGGGCCGTTGACAACGAGTGGACGTCCGGCGCAAAGATCATCCCGGACACGCTGGAGTGGGGGCTGTGGCCGTTCATCGCCGGCGACCTTGCGAAGCTGTACGTGGCGTCGGTGGCGCTGCCGGGCGCGTGGGCGCTCGTGCGCCGCATCCGCGACGAGGACTCCTAGCAGCCGCCGCGCGCCGATAACGGAGGCAGGCCGACATGACGCCCCGCGAGTGGCGATACATCCTGCACGCGGACCTGGACGCCTTCTACGCCTCCGTGGAGCAGCTGGACAACCCGCAGTACCGCGGCCGGCCGGTGGTGGTCGGCGGATCGCCTGAGGAGCGAGGCGTGGTGGCCGCCGCCTCCTACGAGGCGCGCAGGTACAACGTGCGCTCCGCCATGCCCATGCGCACGGCGTTGCGGCTGTGCCCGGAGCTGGTGCGGGTCAAGCCGCGCTTCGGGCGGTACCGCGAGCTTTCGAGCGCCGTGATGGACCTGTTCCTGGAGCTGACGCCGCTGGTGGAGCCCATGTCGCTCGACGAGGCGTACCTGGACGTCAGCGATGCTGCGGCGTGGGACGGCGTGAACGACGCGGCGGTGGAACTTCGGGCGCGCGTGCTCGAGCGGACCGGGCTGGTGGTGAGCATAGGCGGCGGCACTTCCAAGACTGTGGCCAAGGTGGCGTCCCAGCTATCGAAGCCGAACGGGCTCATGCTCATTGCTCCTGGCGCCGAGCAGGAGTTCCTGGCGCCGCTGAACGTGGGCATCCTGTCCGGCGTGGGCGCCAAGACTGCGGAGACGCTCAGCGAGCACGGCATTGCAACGCTCGGCGACCTGGCGTTGCGCGATGCGGCGTGGCTGCGCATGACGTTCGGGCGGCGCGGGCCTGAGCTGCGCGAGCGCGCGATGGGCATAGACGACAGCGAGGTGACGCGTGAAAGGGAGACCAAGTCGGTCAGCTCGGAGGAGACCATGACCCGCGACACGGGCGAGGAGTCGGAGCTGGTGCAGCGCGTGGAGGAGCTGGCGCGCGGCGTGGCCTCACGGCTGCAGCGCCACGAGCTGGCCGGCAAGACGATCACGCTGAAGCTGCGTCTGTCGGACTTCACGACGCTTACGCGCCGGCGCACGCTGGCCGCGCCGACCGCTGACGCGGAGGTGATCGCGCCGGTCGCCTGCGACCTGCTGCGGCGCGAGCTGGGGCCGGCGCGCAGCTTCCGGCTGGTGGGCGTGGGCGTGTCCGGCTTCCAGGAGTTGCAGCAGCTGCCGCTCTTCCCCGAGCTCAGCCACACAGTGCCATTGGACAGCCGGCCATGACCGGTCCCCGCACGCTCACGCTATCCAAATCCAGGTTCATGGCGGGCCTCCAGTGCCTGAAGCGCCTCTATCTGGAGACCTACGCCCGCCACCTGGCGGACGAGCCTGACCCGGCGTCACAGGCCGTGCTGGACTCCGGCACTCGCGTGGGCGAGATTGCGAGACAGCGCTTCCCAGGAGGCACACTCATCGACGAGCCGTACTACCGGCACGCGCAGGCTGTGGCCAGCACGTCGATGGCCATGCGCGGCGAGGCCATCCCGCACCTGTACGAGGCCGCCTTCGACTTCGAGGGCATACGCACGCGGGTTGACGTGCTGAGCCGCAATGAGAACGGAGGCTACGACCTGGTGGAGGTCAAGTCGAGCACGAGCGCGAAGTCGGAGCACGTCGCCGACGCTGCGGTCCAGCTCTACGTGCTGGAGGGCGCAGGCGTGGAGGTCTCGAGGGTGTTCATCATGCACATCGATTCGTCCTACGTGTACGCCGGCGGCCCCTACGACCTAGACTTGCTGTTCCGATTGCAGGATGTCACGGGCCCGGTCCGCTCCTACGTGGAGTTGCTGCCGGACCGCCTCGCTCCCATGTGGGAGACTCTGGCACTGGACGCCGCGCCTGACAGAGAGATCGGCCGGCACTGCACGAATCCATACAGGTGCTCCTTCTACAGACACTGCCACAGCCACCTGCCGGAGCACTACGTGGGACACCTGCCCCGCGCTAGTGTCGACCTAATCGAGCAGCTGCGAGGCAGCGGCATCCTGGACATACGGGACATCCCGGCGGAGCTCACGGGCCTCTCGCAGCTTCAGCAGCGCGTCCGCAGCGCCGTTCTCGAGGACCAGCCGTACATCGGCGGTGGCCTGTCGCACGCCATCGAGAGAGTCACACATCCAGTCCACTTCCTGGACTTCGAGACGTTCAGCCCTGCCCTCCCCGTCTACCCGATGACCAGGCCCTATCAGGTCATACCCTTCCAGTGGTCGCTTCACGTGGTTGATTCGACGGGAGGCCTGAGCCACCGTGAGTTCCTCCACGACGGAGCGGACGACCCTCGGGAGGCGTTCGCCGCAAGCCTGCTCGACGCCGTTGCGCCTGAGGGTGACATTCTGGTCTACTCATCCTTCGAGAAGTCTCGTACGCAAGAGCTCGCCTATGCACTGCCACACCACATGGAGGCGCTGACGGCCCTCTCGGAGCGGTACGTCGACCTGCTGGGCATAGTGAGGACGCACTACTACCACCCGGCATTCCACGGCAGCTACTCGCTCAAGACCGTGCTTCCGGTGTTCGCACCGGACCTCACCTACGAGGACCTGGAGATAAGGGATGGCAGTGTGGCGTCCTTGCACTACGCCAGGATGATCGAACCCGACGTAACTGAGGCGGAGCGCGCGGAGCTGCGTCAGGCGCTGCTGGCCTACTGCGAGCGCGACACTGTGGCGATGGTGCGAGTGCTGGAGGCGCTGCGGGCCGCGAGTGAGGGGTAGGGCTATAAGTTGCCATACATCTACTGTTTCATTACAATGCTCAAGGAGTCACCTGCGTAGCGGCATTCCCGAAGCGAGGAGACAATTTATGGTGGTATTTCAACCCTTCGACGATGATGATGATCATGTCCCGTTCCAGATCCCGGATGAATTTAGGCGAATGGCAGTAGAGGAAGAGAAATGGAAGGTTCGGGAATTATGGGATCGTTATCAGCACGGAAACATAGTCCTTGAGCCGGATTTTCAGAGGCACTATGTCTGGGATGATGCCAGAGCCTCCAGATACATCGAATCTCTAATCCTGAATTTGCCTACGCCTCCCATTTTCGTTTCAGAGGAGAGCGACGGTCGTTGGCTAGTAGTTGACGGGCATCAAAGGACGGAAACCATATTTCGATTCATGCAACCCTTGCTTAGGCGTCCTTCTGACGCCCAGGATCTTGTGAGGGCTCCAACTGCCATACGGCCATTAACGCTTCGATCGATGGAGGTGCTAACCGACCTAAATGGGAAGGGCGTAACGGCTTTCTCGATCGACGATAGAAGTGACTTATGGGAATCCGAAATTCCAGTGATTATCCTAAAGAGGACGAATAGTCCAGACTTGAAGTATGTCCTTTTCGCCCGCCTGAATCTCGGGTCTATGGCCTTGAATAACCAAGAATTGCGCAACTGCCTCTACCGGGGCCCATTCAATAGACTGCTAGATCAATTGTCCAACGACCGAAGGTTTCTGTCTCTTTGGCGCAAGAACGAACCTGACAAGCGGATGGTGGACAGGGAGCGAGTACTTCGCTTTTTTGCTCTACTCCATAGGATGGATAGGTATCGAACTCCCTTCCGCGCATTCCTCAATGATGAGATGGCATCAAACCAGCAACTGGACCTGTATTCGCTAGAACGCTGTCAACGCGAATTTCACTTGGCGCTGTTGTGGACGGAACGGGTTTTTGGGGAAGAGGCGTTCAAGAGGTTCCGAATTGAGGGACCTGAGAATCCATCCGGGCGATGGATTAACCGCCGACACGATCTCATATACGACTGCGAGACGGTCGGATTTGGCTCATATAGCGACCGATTAGATGAAGTTTGGAACGAACTTGACGAGCAACAGAAGGAGTTGTTTAAGGCCTCCCTGCGCCGGCGCTTAGCGGGTGTAATGTCAGAGGAGCGGTTTGCGGATACTCTAAATGAACAAACAACTGCCCCAAGGGTTGTGCGCGTCCGGTTTGACATGTGGAATGAGACACTGGAGTCTGTGGTTAGCAATCCACAGGCTGAAATCGGTCGCTTTCAGGAGATACGCAGGCTATGGAGCGACAGCAACATATGCGCAAGGTGCCCCCGGCCTATTGACTCCATTGACGACGCAGTTGTGGTCGAAGCAGAAAAGGCATTGAGGGTCTCCTGTAGGTATTGCGCTCGCCGTGCCTGAAATCCAAGTCCACGCAGCCGGTACGTTCCTCGCCCCCTCAGGCCTTTCGACAGGATTCTGCCTGTCCCCGATTTGAGGCTGGGTTGAGCGGGCTAGGTAAGCGGCCCCACACCCCCATCGCGTTTGACATTCGCGCCCGTCTGCCATAGAATTCAGCCTTGGACATGGACTACGCAATCGTTGAGACGGGCGGCAAGCAGTACACGGTGCGCCCCGGGGACACGCTCCGGGTCGACAAGCTGCCGCACGACCAGGACGACTCGCTGGAGCTAGACAGGGTTCTGCTGCTGTCCAGGGACGGCGTCGTGAAGGTTGGGCAGCCTCTCGTAGAAGGTGCAAGCGTGAAGGCTGAGGTCGTCGAGAACGGCAGGGCCCGCAAGATCACCGTCCTCAGGTTCAAGCCCAAGGTGCGCTACAAGCGCAAGACCGGGCACCGGCAGCACTACACGGAGCTACGCATCACGGAGATAGTCGAAGGAGAGTAGGCCTCTCCCGCGGCTCGGAGGACAGCGCATCATGGCCCACAAGAAGGGCGGCGGGAGCAGCCGCAACGGTCGGGACAGCAACTCACAGCGCCTGGGTGTCAAGCGATACGACGGCCAGGTTGTGCGCGCCGGTACCATCATCGTGCGACAGCGCGGCACTCGCATCCAGTCAGGCACAAACGTCGGCGTCGGCCGCGACCACACCCTCTTCGCACTAGCGGACGGCCGTGTGAAGTTCGAGCACGCCACCAAGTACAAGAAGCGGGCCAGCGTCTACCCCAGCTAGGAATCAAGCATGAAGACCGACATTCATCCGAACTACTTCCCCGATGCCACTGTGACCTGCTCATGCGGGCACAGCTTCACCGTGGGCGCCACCAAGCCGGCGCTACGTGTGGAAATCTGCAGCACCTGCCATCCCTTCTTCACGGGTGAGCAGCGAATCATCGACACCGAGGGGCGAGTGGAGCGCATGAAGAGGCGCTTCAACCTCAAGTAGGCAGCATCTCAACCGACTCCCGCGGCGCGGGCCTGGCTCACCCGTAGGCAGCTACCCTCGCCGGTCGGACGCACGAATGGACAAAGGCCAGCCTCAGGCGCAAAGGCGGTTTGTCTACGGCGGTCAGGCGGTCATCGAAGGCGTGATGATCCGCGGCCGCGACCACTATTCGCTGGCCGTCCGCAAGCTCAACGGTGACATTACCACCGTCTCGTCGCGCCTGAGCACCCGCTACACCGGACGGCTCCGCAGTATACCCCTGATCAGGGGTGTCATCGTCCTGCTGGAGACACTGGTCATCGGCATACAGGCGCTCAGCCGCTCCGCGAATATGGCGCTTGAGGAGGAGGGGCAAGAGCTGTCCGGCTGGAGCATGGCCATCATGCTCGGCATCTCCCTCACCGTGGGCATCGGGCTGTTCTTCATCGCCCCTCTGTTTGCCATTCGCTCCCTGGACAGCATGATCGAGTCCGACGCGCTCAGCAACTTCCTGGAGGGCATTCTCAGGCTCGCGGTATTCCTGGCCTACATCCTGCTGATTGGGCGCCTGCCGGACATCAAGAGGGTCTTCGCCTATCACGGCGCCGAGCACATGACCGTCCACGCCCACGAGCACAACCTGCCCCTGGACGTGGAGCACGTACGACAGTTCCCTACGGCGCACAACCGGTGCGGCACCGCCTTCCTGCTGGTCGTCATGATTGTGGCAATCGTCGTGTTCACGTTCGTGGGCCGTCCGTCGCTGCCCGTGAGCGTGGCGTCCAGGATAGTGCTTGTGCCGGTCATCGCAGCCATCAGCTACGAGATCATTCGCCTCAGCGGCGCACACGCGACGAACCCGCTCGTGAAGTTTATCGTCTACCCCAGCCTGGCGCTCCAGTCCCTGACGACTCGCAAGCCCGACGACGCCCAGATCGAGGTGGCGATCCGGGCGATGGAACGCGCCATAGCGATTGACGAGGGGACAGTCTCGCCGGACGACGACTCGGTGTATGTGGCGACCGGCGACGTTGCGGAGGCCCCTATGGAGGCCGAAACGGAAGGGGAAGCTCGCGCTCCGTCCTGACCGCCCTATGGGCAGGGCGAACGGCTCCGCGTCTCCCCTACCCGCGCCTGCTCCGCAGCTCCCGCCACACCTCCTGAGGCGAGACGTCCAGCGACGCGAGCAGCGCGAGCGTGTGGTACAGCAGGTCGGCGACCTCCTTCGGCAGCCCGTCCAGGTCACCGGTGGCACCTGCCAGCGCAGTCTCACCCGCTTCCTCAATGACCTTCTGCGCGATGCGCTCCGGCCCGCTGTCCAGCAGCTTGACCGTGTAGCTGCCCTCCGGCCTCGACAGCTTCCTGTCCTGGATGACCGCGAACAGCTCTTCAAGGATGCCCGGCCCGCCCTCGGCTGTCTCGTACTCCTGCTCATCGAGCGCAATGAAGAAGCAGCTCTCGCTGCCCGTGTGACACGCGGGGCCTTCCGGCCTGACCTTGAACAGCAGCGCGTCGCCGTCGCAGTCCGCGACAATCTCCTGCAGGTTCATGTAGTTTCCGGACGTGTCGCCCTTGTGCCATAGCTCCTGACGGCTGCGGCTGTAGAACCACACCTGCCCGTCCTCCAGCGTGCGCCTGATGGAGCCTGGGCTTGCGTATCCCAGCATCAGCACCTTGCCCGAGTCGGCATCCTGGACTATGGCAGGCACGAGGCCCCTGGCATCCAGCTTTATCATGTCCCGGTCACCCCCTCCTGAGACTCCAGCGCCCGCTCCAGCTCCTCAAGTCCCGACACCTCGTAGTCCGGGGCGAGTAGCGACGCGTTCCGCTCGGCGCCGTTGCGATTGAGCCACGCCGCGCGCATTCCAAGCAGCCTTGCGCCGTGGACGTCGTCGAACTGAGTATCGCCCACGTAGACGGCCTCCTCCGGCGACACGCCGGTCTCCTGCAGGACGCGCAGGAAGCCTGCCGGGGCCGGCTTGTACGACTGCGCAGACTCGGACGTGACAACGGAGCAGAACGACAGGCCGTAGCGCTCCAGCAGTGGCGATATGAAGTCGTCGTCGGCGTTGGTGAGAAGCGAGAGCCTCCAGCGCCGCCCTGCTCGCTCCAGGAACCCGAACGTGTCCTCGAATGGCTCGCGCGTCCCCATCGCCTCCGCGGACATCGCCGCCGCCTGCTCCGCGTCCCCATCCAGGCTCAGGGTGCAAAAGGCGTCCACAAACGCCTCCGTCCACGCCGTCCGGTATGTCTTGAAGGGCGGAGACGCCTCCGGCCGTTCCATGTTGTTCCTAACACGGCGGAACTCCATCTCGAAGCCTTTCCACGTGCTCCAGAGCTCTTCGGGAGGCACGGAAAGCCCCTGCAGACGGCAGACCTCGCCAAAGGTCTCGATCCACGCGGGGGTCTCGTTGCGGAACAGCGTGTTGTATACGTCCAGGATGACGGCTCTGAGGGGCATGTGCTCTCTCACGTGGGCCGGACCGCCACGCCCATACTCGCCAGGTAGCTCTTGGCGTCGGCTATGCGATACGTGCCGAAGTGGAACACGCTGGCCGCAAGCACTGCGTCCGCCTTGCCCTCGTCGACGACGCGGTACATGTGCTCAAGCGTGCCCGCGCCGCCGCTGGCCACGACCGGCACGTTCACGGCCTCCGACACGGCGCGCATCAGCTCCAGGTCGTAGCCTTCCTGCGTGCCGTCAGCGTCGATGCTGTTCACCACGATTTCGCCTGCGCCCAACTCAGCGGCGCGCACCGCCCACTCGAGCGCGTCCAGACCGCGCGGGCGGCCGCCGCCGCTGCCGGTGTGGGTGAATACCTGCCACCGAGACTCTGATTCACTCTCGACGCGCTTTGCGTCCATGCCCAGCACGATGCACTGGCTGCCGAACGCGTCGGCGCCCCGGCGTATCAGCTCCGGGTCCTCCACCGCGGCCGTGTTGATGGACACCTTGTCCGCTCCGGCGTTTAGCATGGCGCTCATGTCCTCCACGGACCGCAGGCCGCCGCCCACAGTGAGCGGAATGAAGAGCGTCTCCGCCGTCCGGGCCACCACGTCCAGCATGATGCCGCGTCCCTGCGCAGAGGCGGTGATGTCGTAGAACACCAGCTCGTCGGCTCCCTCAGAGTCGTAGTAGGCGGCCAGCTCCACGGGATCGCCGGCGTCGCGGTGTGCCAGAAACTTCACACCCTTGATCACTCGTCCGCTGGACACGTCCAGGCAGGGTATTATGCGCTTGGTGAGCATGTCCCGCACATTGTACCATACACAATTCCACTTCCATCTGCCCCCGTACTGGTTTACAATGGAGCCGGCCCCATCGACCGCAATGCCAGCGACCGACCTGCGGCGATGGGCGGCTCCACTACTCGAACCTGGGAGGACACAATGCCCACCGTACGCGCAAACGACATAGACATTGCCTACAGCGACCAGGGAAGCGGCGACGTGCCAATCGTGCTGCTGCACGGATTCCCACTGGACAAGCGGATGTGGCAGCAGCAGGCGGAGGATCTGTCCGCTGAGCATCGCGTGATCGCGCCCGACCTGCGAGGCCACGGCGAGTCGCAGGTTACGCCCGGGCCGTACACCATGGAGCTTCTGGCCGACGACCTCAACGCCTTCCTGGACGCACTGGGCCTGGGTCAGGTGGTGCTCGGAGGCTTCTCCATGGGCGGCTACGTCGCCTTCGCCTTCTACCGCAAGCACCCGGAGAAGGTCGCAAGCCTCCTGCTGCTGGACACGCGGCCACAGCCGGATTCCGAAGATGCCAAGGGAGGCCGGGAGACCATGGCGCAGCTCGCCGAGAGTGAGGGCTCAGCCCCCATCGCCGAGCGGCTGGTGCCCCGCCTGCTGTGCGCCGACACGGTCGCCAACTGCCAGGACATCGTCGACTGCGTCACCACCATGATCACCGAGTGCTCAGTCGAGGGCATAGCCGGCGACCTGCGGGGCATGGCGCTCAGGGGCGACTCGTCGGACCTCCTGCCGAACATCAGCGTGCCAACGCTGCTCGTCGTCGGCGATCAGGACGTGATCACGCCGCCTGCGGAGTCGCAGAGCATGGCGGCCGTCATACCCAACGCCACGCTCGTCGAAGTATCCGGCGCGGGCCACCTCTCCAACCTGGAGAACCCCGACGCGTTCACCGGCGCCATCCGCGACTTCCTCAAGTAGCGCCAGGCGGCGGGAAGCCACCAAATCCTCTTCCCCCTCGATGGGGGAAGATTGAGATGGGGGTGAACCGTGCGTGGGCAAACAGTCCGCTCATCCAGAGCCTGTCGAAGGACATGAGCGGACGGGCGGTTGCGGAACGTGGCCCGCTCAAATGGTTCGACAAGCTCACCATGAGCGGGCGGGGGATCCGTCGGCAAACAGTCCGCTCATCCTGAGCTTGTCGAAGGGCATGAGCGGACGGGCGGTTGCGGAGCGTGGCCCGCTCAAATGGTTCGACGGGCTCACCATGAGCGGGCGGGGGATCCGTCGGCAATCAGTCCGCTCACCCTGAGCCTGTCGAAGGGCATGAGCGGACGTGCGCAGCCGGGGCAGGACGGCGTGCGCCTACGTCTCCACGCGCAGCCGCGCCAGGTGGAAGTACTCGCCGAAGGACAGATTGGCGTGGAAGCCCTCGACCCACGGCCACCACACCCACGTGGACTGCCGCGTCTGCGGCATGAAGCGCACGGCCTGCTCCAACACGTGTCGCTGGATGTCCAGTGCAATCTCCTGCCTGCGGACGGGGTCTTGCTCGGCCGCCTGCTGGTCTATGAGCGCGTCCAGCGCATCGCTGGCGTACCCGTGGGTGTTCCACTCTCCGCCGCTGTGCAGAACCGACTGCAGGTACATGTTGGGCGTTGACATGGGCGCAATGGGGCCGATGAAGGCCTGATAGTCGCCGCCGTACCACACCTGGTGCGGGTAGTCCGTGGGGTTCACCGTGCGCGTGTCCACGCGGAATCCCACCCGCCTCAGCTGCTCCGCAAGGCGTCCCCCGTACTCCAGGTAGGCGTCTCCATAGTCCGCGATGGTGATGGTCAGCTCGCGAGAATCACCCGGCAGGGCGTTCACCATGCCCCTGGCGCCGGAGTCCGCGAGGTACGCCCGCAACTCGTCCTCAGGCAGCAGCCAGCCGGGGCCGGCCACCGGCATCCCAAGGCTGACGAACCCCAAGCCGTCCCATACGGCATCCCTCGCCTCCCACGGGTCCAGCGCGGCGAACACGGCCTTGCGCACGCCGAGATCGTTGAACGGAGGCGACTTCACGTTCAGGGCCAGCTCCAATCCTGCGCCTGCCTCGCGGTAGGCTCGGGAACCGACGTCCGCGTGTCCCTCACGAATGGTGTTGAAGTCGGCCGGCGCTGTCTCCAGCAGGTCGAGCTTCCGCGTCCGAAAGGCCGCCATGCGCGTGAACTCGTCCACGATGGTGATCAAGTTGAGCCGGTCAAGACCCGGCAGGCCCGGCTCGTAGTAGGTCGGGTTGGCATTGAAGTAGTAGCCTGTCTCGTCCCGCGTCCCGTCCCACTGCCAGGGCCCGCTGCCGATGACCGGCCCGTCTCGCAGGTCGCCGTTGAGCTCCACGGCCTCCCGCGCCACAACCTTCGTGAAGCCGCTGGCCAGGCTCGCCAGGAAGTCTGCGTCCGGCGAGTGCAGGGTAATGCGCAGGGTGTACCTGTCTTCAGCCTCCATCGTATGAATGGCGTCCAATATGCCGGCGTTAGGGTAGCTTGGCGTGAGCTGGCGGCGCAGACTGTAGAGCACGTCCTGCGCCACAAGCTCCCTGCCGTTCACGGGCGCCGCGTCCTGCCATAGAACGCCCTCTCGCAGGCGGAACAGGTAGGTGGTGGAGTCCACCTGCTCCCAGCTCTCGCACAGGTCGCACTCCGTGGCCTGGCTTGGCATCTCAACCTCCGGGCCGGACTGGAAGCGCAGTAGCCGGCTGTAGACTATGCCCGGCCCCCACGAGGCCAGCACTTGCGACGGCGAAAGGTGAACGTCCCAGTGATTCAGCGTCAGTGGCGACGCAAGGTCCAGCTTGGCTGTGTCGGGCGCCACCGCGGTTGCGGGCAGCGTGGGAGCTGGCGATGGCGTCGGTGTCGGCGTGGCCTCCTCAGACGTGCACGAGAGCAGGAACGGAAGCGCCGCGAGGGCTGCTGCTATGACAACGATGCGACGGGAGAGCACGTCGGCGTCTACTTCCCGGTCTCGGTGGAAGGCGCGTTCATCAGGGCCTGAGAGCGTGCCGCCAGCCTCCCAAGAGAGCCGAGACCCTCTCTGGGTAGTAGAAGAACGGCCATGACGGACGGTGGCAGGAAGAAGAGTGCATGAAGTACGAGCGCGTACGGAAACGCGTGGCTCTTGTCCACGTCGAAGAAGGCCAGAATGTACACAACCGCCGCCTCGAATACGCCGATTGCCCCCGGCACAGTGGGTATGGACGTCGAGACGAATATGGTGGCCAGAGTGAGCAAGATCGCCTGTGTCAGGGAGATCTCGACGCCCATGCTTCTCGACAGGATCCAGGCGCTCAGGCCGAGTACGCCCCAGTGTACCACGCTGGCCAGCACCGATACCGTCAGGCGAACCTTGTGGCGCTCAAGCTCACGCACGGCGGCGGAGAAGGTGGACAAGAGGGGAAATCGCTCGACGAATCCGAGACCTCTGCCTCCCCACGCCAGGAAATGAACCAGCCCCACCAGCAGTATCGAGATGACCAGTCCTCCCGCGGTGTACCGCGCCAACTGCCCCGCGCCGGGCACCACGAACAGCCCCGCCGACAGCAGCAGCGTGGAAGACCACACGTCGATGACCCTGGTCATGCCGAGGGTTGCCAGCGCCGTGCCGCGGCTGATGTTGTCGCGGAGCGTGAGCAGGGCGAACTGCGTAGCCTCGCTGGCAACGCGGACGGGCAGGAAGTTGTTGATGCCCAGACCCATGTTCTCGATGAGAAAGAGCCTGCGCAATGAGATGCTCTCCTCGATGAAGAGCACCTGCCACCTGTAGGCCCTTATCAGGTTGCTGAGCAGGAAGACCGCCAGCGACAGCGCCACCATGTGCGGCGGCACGTCGGCGAGCGTGTCCAGCACCACATCCCAGTCAAGGCCGCGGCTCGCCAGCCATCCCAGTCCGACGCAGATCAGACCGGCGATTATCAGGCGTATGATGGTCGCTTTCTTGCTCGGTGTGCCGAGGCCAAGTACTGCGAGAACACTTCTCATTGAAGGCAACCGGCCTGCGCTTGGAAGGATATTGACTGCGCTCCGCGGCAGACTCCTCCAGCACGAGGCTAACCCTCAATCTATCCCTTGCTGCGCTCGGTTGTCAATCTGGCGGCCGCGCGGCTCCGATTTGTCGTTCCGAGCGGAGCGAAGCGCAGTCGAGGAACCTGGGACATTCTGCGCACTGCAACGAAAGACCCGCGGCGGCCGCACGCCTGCTCCTGAACCACATTCCTGCGCAGGCAGGAATCCATCCCCCTCC
>DAOUKJ010000019.1:0-15768 GCA_034421435.1 Dehalococcoidia bacterium
AGCCTCCATGCGTAAGCTGTTGACCATGATCAACGCCATGTTGAGGGACGGAACTACCTGGAATCAGCTCAACCACACCAGCAACCCTCCCCTCCTTCAACACAGTTGCTAAGGCCATCGCCCTCAGACCAGCAGTGAATCACGCCAAATGCCCTAGATTTCTCGCGGAGTTTACCCTGAGCACAGCCGAAGGGCTCGAAATGACAGGAAAGGGAGGCCACAACCGCCGCCACCGTCATTGCGGCCCCGCTCATCCCCGCATCAAGTGCGGGGGCAGCTATGCCAGCTCCACGATAAATCACAAAAGATCACCGAAAATCAGCCCCCAAGTCACCGCTATATCATAACCCGTCTGGTATGATATCGAGTTTCGTGTGCCGGGCAGTTTATTGATGCTTTGTATCGATGCAGCTACAGCTATAAGCGTATAGTTTGGCCACATAATGATATGACATATCAAATATAGGAACTGACGGCCACACACACCGAAGACTATCGCGCATAGGAAGGAGCTTGAAGACCCATGACTGACACCATTGCCAAAGTACACAAGAAGATTCTGCTAATCGCCACGGCGCTGGCCGTGCTGGCCGCGTTCCTGCTGGGCGCCCCCGGCGCCGGAGCACAGGAGCAGCCGCCGGTTGATCTCGAGTTGAGCATGGACAACGTGAGTTCATTTACAACACCGGCCCAGGGGGGATACCCAGCCACAGACCACCACGAAACCGTCTTTGTGGTTTCCGTTCGGAATAACTCGGACGTCACGGTCCGCGACATCAAGGTCCGAATGGAGGTTGATGACCTGACGCTGGGCAGGAGCATAAAACTCGACGAGTCCTTCGACCACGTTCTTGATACAAACGATGGATTCCTTGATACCGGCACGCTGGAGTGGGACATTCCTCTACTGAGAAGCGGACGCACAGTGAAGACAAAACTTGAATTAGATGTCTTCAACCTTGATGATCTCGAAGACCTCCGTCATACAGGAAATTCCTTGGTGCGCTTGCAGGCCGCCATCGCGGAATCGGTGCCCCGGGAAACGCCCGGCCATCAGGGCAACAACCAGGCGCGTGATTATATGGTCTGGCAAGTTGACGCCGCTCCGGATCAGCAGATCTATGAGAATGTCCACTTGTTCCCCAGCCTCTCGTACGGGGTGGACGCTGATCCCGGCACAAACACCTTTACGGTCAAGGTCACCAACCCGGCTTACAATCCGTACCCTTCCTGGCTCGAACAGTTCCCAGAACAGTACCTCTTGCGATTCAAGGTCACCGCGTCCGACGGCCTGCGGTACACGGCGACGCCGCCTGCCGGGACCACCTTTCAACCGGGCACGGGCATCTGGAACGTCGGCACGCTGGCCGCGGGAAGCTCGCCGGAAGGAAACAAGTCGCTGAACATCAGGGTGACGGGAACAGGAGGCCTGCCGGCGGAAGGCCAGTGCCTCACGGTGGAGGTCGAGCACGTGATCCCGGAACCGGATTCCCCGTGGCTCCCCGTTACCGCGTGCATGGAGCATAAAGCGCTGATCACCAGCGGCTTGACGGCTCTCGTCCACTGGCACGACTGCCTTACCGAGACCGCCTATCCCTGCGGCGCCAGCCCCTCGCTGGAGCTGACTGCCGTGAAGCCGGCGTTTGGGTTGAGCAGCGCAGGGTCGCCGAACGAAAGGTACGCCGTTGCCGACGTCCATCGCGGGCGCTTACGGTCCGACGAGCTCGAGTACGCCCGGACCAACACGATGACCCTGCAACCGGAGGAGTTGGTGGTACACGTTCCGGACCATTCCGGAACCCGGGTCGTTACGGAGTCAGGAGAAACCGAGTGGAACACCGCCAGCCTCTTCCTTACGTACATGGACCAGACTGAGTTCGGCTACGATTGGACAGAATACAAGCAATCAGTGACGGTATCGGGGGTTGACGGCGCGCCACCGCCGGGCCGCTGGAGACTGTGGGGTTACCAATACGGGGAGCCTACGGATTATCTGAATGCTCCGGATGGCACGAAAGTCGAAGGAACGCCCTATTCATACGACGATATCCCCGTCGGCGACCGCACCGGTTTCAGCATAAGCTTCGAAACGCTGGGCACGTACGTCGCGCTCTACGAGATAGAGGCAACCAATGGCGGCACGACGTATACCGACAGCGGTACCTACACCTTCCACGTGGGTCCGGTGGCCGAGCTGGAGGTGCGGGACGACCCGGCTTACTCGCTGGCCAAACCGGGCCAGCGGGCCTACAACATCGTGGCGCGGAACCACGGGCCGGACACGGCCCCGGTGGCCCGGGTAACGCTGAGCGGCGTGCCCGAGGACTCCGAGGCCGTCGCCAGCCAGGGGAGCTACGCCCAGGGGACATGCGGCGAAGACGGCCTCTGCGAGGGGGTCTGGTCCATCGGTGAAATGCGGGACACGGCAGCGGCGTCTTCCGAGGGCCGCGCCGATGCGGAGGTCCTGACCATCATCCCCGCCTCGGGCGCGAATGTCGAGATCACCGCGACCATTGACAACGACCATGACTACTCGGTGGTCATTGACGGGACCCGTCACACCACCGAGTACTACGACTACCTGGACCATAACAACGAGGCGCAGATTGCGCTGCGCCCCGCGCCGGGGAGAACGGACGCGCCCACATCGCTGCGCGTGCGGAAGTACGCCTCCATCGCCGTGCTGAACTGGCAGCCGGTGGAGTTGCTGAACGGGCGGCCGGTGACCCACTACCAGGTGGAGCGGAATGGGGCAATGGTGGCGGACACCGTAACGGGAACCGTGTACGCGGACCTGCGGGGCGGAGCGGTCAACCAGTCCTACCGGGTGCGGGCGGTGAACGAGTTCGGAGTTCTCGGGCCGTGGTCCCTGCCCGCCGGGGCCGGTGGGCTGCTGGAGCAGCCGGAGGAGCTGGGCGCGCCCAACGGCCTGACCGCCACGCCGGGCCTGGGAGACTCCGGCCGCATCGACCTGAGCTGGTTCGCGCCTTCGGACGAGACCGGCCTGCGCTACACCATCGAGCACTCCCCGGACGGGGCCGCCCCCTGGCGGACCCTGGCCCGCAGCCACAGCGGCACGACCTACTCCCACAGCGGCCTGCTTCCGGGCACCACCCACTACTACCGGGTGTCGGCGCTGAAGGGCAGCATCACCAGCGCCTGGGCCTACGTCCAGGCGACCACGGAGGCCGTGGACGCGGAGGGCGAACCGGCGTGGACCGACCCGCCCGGCTGGCCGGAGAACCTGCGGTTCAGCAGCATCGACCGCACTGCGGTGACCCTGGTCTGGGACCCGCCGGTGAACGACGGCGGCAGCCGGGTGACGGGCTACGAGTACCGGGTGTTCGGGCCGTGCGCGTCGGACGCAGACACAGTGTGCGACATTGTGGCTCCGACCCGTGTCAGCGGGACATCGCGGAGGATCAGCGGGCTGAACCGTGAAGGGACGTACGAGTTCTCGGTGCGGGCGCTGAACGCCGTGGGCGCCAGCGACTGGTCGCAGTCGATTACCAAGGACGTCGGCCCCGCGACCGCCCGCGGCGGGCGGGTGATCCTGAGTCCCTCCCGGCTTACGGTGACCGAGGGCGGGGAGGCCACCTACCGGGTGAAGCTAAGCACCGAGCCGACCCTGCCGTTGTTCGTCACGATGCACTGGGACGGGGACGGCTACGAGAACCTGGGCGTCGAGCTGCCGGTGCAGCAGTTCAAGATACTGCTGCCCAGCGGCTACGACACGTCCGGCCTGCCGGAGTGGTGCAGCGGCATCCGCCTGGACTGGGACGAGGCCTACGCCTGGAACGTGGGCGTGCCCATCACCGTGGTGGCCGCGGAGGACGACGACTCGGACCACGAGTCGCTGACCATACAGCACACCATCTACACGCTGTCGGCGGAATGCCTGGGGATGACGGAGGATGAATGGGCGGCGGACCCGGTGTACGACGGGATGTACGGCATCGCGCTGACTGTCACCGAGCGTGACAACGACTAGCGGACCGGTATCGACTGGTAGGGGTGCCCCTTGTGGGTACCCCTGCCGCGTCCCATGTGTCCACCCGCAGGACAGGGCAACCACGAGGGTTGCCCCTACGTTGGATGCCCCGCTCACGCCCTTCGATAAGCTCAGAGTGAGCGGACGAGATTAGGCCCGCTCAAATGGTTCGACAGGCTCACCATGAGCGGGCCAGAGGATGACCCCGGGCACGGAGTGAAGCCTGTCGCGAGGGCGGATGTATTGACAGTAGGTATCTATACTGCGATACTGTCATGTTCATAAGCAAGAGATCGGGAGGAAGGATCGCATGAGCAAGAAGAGCAAACTACGACAGCGTGGCCCGGTTACCAAGCGGTCGCGCCTCCGGGATGTGGCGATCGTTGGCGCGGGGCCGGCCGGACTTGGATGCGCGGTTGCCCTCAAGGAGTTTGGCGTCGACGACATCGTCATCCTTGATCGCCACGAGGTTGGCGCGTCGTTCAAGCGGTGGCCGCAGGAGATGCGCCTCATCACGCCGTCATTCACCTCGAACGCGTTCGGTATGCTCGACCTCAATGCCATAGTCCCCCGCACGTCGCCCGCCTTCACGCTCGACCGCGAACACCCCAGCGGAAGCGCCTACGCCAGGTACCTCGACGCCGTCGCCACCCACTTTGAGCTGCCCGTCAAGTCCGGCGTGGACGTCTGCTCCGTCACGACGGAGGAGAACGGAACGTTCACGCTCGAGACCAGCGGCAGGCCGGTGAGAGCGCGGCACGTCATCTGGGCGGCCGGGGAGTTCATGTATCCGGAGCTGCTGCCGTTTGAGGGCGCCGAGTGCTGCAGCCACTCCTCCCTGGTGCGCACGTGGCAGGATCTTGAGGGCGACAGCTTTACGGTGATCGGAGGCTACGAGAGCGCCGCCGACGCGGCCATCTCGCTCGTGCAGCTGCAGAAGAGCGTGACCGTTCTGGCGCGGCACGCGACGTGGAAGAGAGAAGACCCGGACCCCAGCATCTCCCTCTCCCCGTTCTCCCGCGAACGCCTCGAATGGGCCGACTCCACGGGCTACCTGCAGCTCAACGAGAGCGTGGACATCACGTCGGTTCGCGAGGACGGCGACAAGTGGATTGTGCAGGCATCGGACGGCCGCGAGTGGCCCAGCGAGACGCGCCCGATCCTCGCCACCGGCTTCAAGCGATCGCTCGGCTACCTTGACGGCATGATCGAGTACAACGAGACCGGCGCACCCGTCGTCACGGAAGAGGCGGACGAATCCACGATTGTGCCCGGTCTGTTCATCTCCGGTCCCATACTTGAGCACCGGGGCGTGAACTTCTGCTTCATCTACAAGTTCCGGCAGCGCTTCGCGATTGTGGCAGACGCGATTGCACAGCGCCTGGGAATGGACACCACGGAAGCCGTAGAGGCCCGCAGAGCGGCCGGGATGTACCTGGACGACCTCTCCTGCTGCGAGGAGTCTTGTGCATGCTAGGCGACGTGACAGCGACGTCGCGGCGCCTCCCGCCACTCTGATCCTCGGACGCGCAAATGTAGGCAAGTCCACGCTGGTCCGTGCCCTGACGGGCCGGCCCGCGCGGAACGTAAACTTCCGCGGCACCAGCGTGCCCTGCGGCGAATACACTACCTCCAGCCGCGTTTTCGTGGACACGCCTGGGCTGCACCGCGCCTCCGATGCCGACACAGTGCGCCTCACGTTGGAGGCGCTCGCGGACGCGGACGAGGTGCTGCTCGTCGCCTCCGCGACCCACATCGACGAGGACCTTGACCTTCTTCTGCCGCTTGTGCAGGGGAGGCGGGCCAGCATAGCCGTGACGCGCTGGGACCTCGTGGCCGACCACGCCGCCGCACGCGAAGCTATCATGCGCATGTCGCTTGCGACCGGGCTGCCATTCGTGGTGCTCGACGCGCGCCGCCCCGACGCCGCTGCGCTCGAGGAGTTGCAGGCCGCCGTCATGGCGCCCGGTGTAGTCCGACACATGCGGACGCCGGTGAGAGCCGGGTGGCGCATCGAGCCGCGGCGCGGCCTCCTCGACCACGCCATCGCAGGACCCGCGGCCGCGGTCGCCCTCCTCATCCTGCCGGCTGTGCTCGCAGTGCTCGGCGCAAACCAGGTTGCCGCCTGGGTTGAGCCGCTGATCCTTGCGATCACGACGCCTCTGGCAGACGGCATTGCGGGCTGGCCGGGGCCTCTTGAGGCTGTGCTCGCCGGTGACTACGGACTGCTCATTATGGGGCCATTGCTCTTCGTGTGGGCGGTCCCCACAGTGCTGGTCTACTCGGCGCTGATCAGCGTCTACAAGGCGAGCGGCCTCTCCGACCGCATCGGGACGGCGCTTCACCCGCTGTTGCGGCCGGTGGGCCTGCATGGGCGCGACGTGACGCGGGTGCTGATGGGTTTCGGGTGCAATGTCCCGGCGATTGTCTCGACGAGCTCCTGCTCTGCCTGCACCAGGCCGACGACGGTCGGCGCGATCTCCTTCGGGTCCGCCTGCTCGTACCAGCTCGGCGCGACGCTAGCGGTCTTTGCCGCCGCTGACAGGAGCGGTCTCGTCGTGCCGTACCTGGTACTGCTCGTTGCAGCGACGCTCGTCTACACGCGCCTCATCAGCCAACCCGGCGCGCGCTCGACGCTCAACACGCTCCTCATCTCGCCGCGCACATTCCTCACCCGGCCGTCCATCGCGGCAGTCGGTGTGGAGGCAAGAGGGACGGTCTGGGCGTTCTTCCGCACGGCGCTCCCGACCTTCTTCGCGATCGCTATGGTCGCGTCGTTGCTCGACTGGTCGGGCGTGCTTGATGCAGCGGGGCGCCTGTTGGCGCCGGCGATGGCCGTGTTCGCGCTGCCGGTGGACGCGGCACTCCCGACCGTGCTCGCCGCGATCCGCAAGGACGGCATCCTGCTCCTGGCCGAGGAAGGCACCGTGGCCTCGTTGAGCGCAGCCCAGTTGCTGGTGGCCACCTTCCTCGCCGGCACGGTGCTGCCATGCCTGGTCACCGCAATCACGATTGGGCGCGAGCTCGGGCTGCGGTTCACGGTCAGGCTTGTGGCGCAGCAGGCCGCCTTCGCAGTTGCGGTCGCAGCCTCCGTCAGCTGGGCCTCGGCCGCGTTCGGTGGGTGACGGTCACGTCCAGGCTGCGAGCAGGATCAATCCCGGTTGGAGGCGAAGTGTCGCTCCACTCTGCCCGTCACCAGCATCAGCCCGATGCCGATAAGCCACACCCCGAATGCTACGCCTGAGAGCCGGTGCAGGATTGTCGCAGCATCGATCCAAATGAGCTGCATCGCGATTCCAATCAAGGCCGAAACAGGCGCAATCCTGCTTATCGGGGCGCCGGCGTTCCACTGCCGTTGAGCCGCAGCAAGCAGCGCCAGGCCCGCCGCCGCGAAGCCCACCTTGCCCGTGAGCCATCGGAGCATAGCCACGGTCTCCGTCGAGGCGTCCACGGTGTCCATGCCGGCAGTCGCAGTCGCGGCGAGCAGGATCGCGCAGAGGCCGGAGACGGCCGTGAACGCCCCCGATGCCGCAAACAGAAGCGGCACAAGGCGGGTGCCAAACCCTTCACGGATAATCCACGTCTTCCACAGGAACCATGCGCCTGCCATCAGGGTTATGCCTGAGACGAGCCGTGCGACGCCGGTGAGGCTGTAAATGCCCTTGTTGGCTGCAATCGCGTGCAGAGACTCCAGCAGAGTATCTTGGTCGGCGTCCGCCGCAACGCGCGCGTACACCATGACTGCGGTGGCTGCCGCCGTGAGTAGCAGGAACAGGCCGGCCAGCCTTGCGGATGGGTCTCTAGGCAAACTCATGGTTCTCCTTTCGCATGGGAGAGCGCGAGCTGTCCCATTCGTCATCTACCTCTACTCTTGTCTGTTCAGCACCCAGTGCTTGGGTGCGATTCCGGGCTCCACTGCGGCCAGATCCACGTCGGGGTCGATTAGCGGGGCCGCAGCACGGCCGTTGTACGCCACCAGCGCATCCGCCCGCACCTCGACGCCCTCATGCCCCATCGCGGCGAAGTCGTCGCGGATGATGTGCGCTGTAGCCAGGATCATGTCCGGCTGGTACGCCATGCGCTCCACCTGTACGGGCGTCAGGTACTCTTCAGGGTACACCAGCCTCTCCCCGTCCAGGTCGTCGCCCAACACCCGGAACTTCACCAGGCCGGTCTTCTCGGTGACCAGCACCCGCCATGAGAAGCGATAGCCCTCATCGTTCCACCGCACGTTGCCGGGGTAGGCGAGGTGCCTCAGCGGCGCCAGGACCTGCACTGCCAGGAATACGGCCGCCAGAATCATGGCAGCCTTCATATGCCACGGCAGTGGCCTGTCGTCGATTCGGAGCGTAGTTGGCGGCGCATGTGGCTCCGCAGGGCTGGGCAGCCCGCGCAGCCGCTTAAAGACGCGAGACGGCCAATCCGGGTCGAAGAATATCAGCGACGCTCCTATCATCACCCAGGGGAATACGCCTATGGTGGGGAACAACACGCCCGTGAGGACGTGGAACGTGACGAGCACGACGAATGCAACGGGCCGTGTCCTCCTGAACAGCAGCCAGCCCACAATTGTCAGGTCGAACAGGGCTCCGGTCCAGCTCATGGCATAGGGCACCCACGGCTCCCTCGCCAGCCAGCCTAGAAGCGGCGCGTCTGTGCTGTTGAAGAGCCATATGCGCAGGGGCTGCGCGTTGAACAGCCAGTCCGGGTTGACCTTGGCGAGCCCCGCGAAGGCGTAGACCATGCCTATCTGCACCCTCAGCATCCACACTGCCGCGAGCGGGATGGCAGGCTGGGCGTCGGTCGGCGGCGCCCTCCGCGAGTCCAACGACATCGTCCGGTTCAGCGGCAGGAAGATCATGATGAGGCTGACCAAACTGATGAAGTAGTAGTGGTTCAGGTACGTCGCCTTGTCTATAAGCTCAACGTAGGTGAAGAGCAGGAAGAACGCCGTGATTGCAAACCTGTAGCGGTATCCCAGGGCAACCCCCAGGCTCGCCAGCCCGAGCAGAGCGAAGTGCAGGTACATGCCCCAGCCGGGCCAGGGCTTGACCCAACCGAACCCGTAGTAGCTGAAGTGGTACGCCGGTTCGATGTACAGCTCGTCGATCCAGCCGTTGGCCGCGAAGCGGATGACGGAGGCCACGCCAAGCAGCCCGAAGGCGATGCGGAATGCGGCTGCCGATTGTGGCGAGACCGGCCTGCGCCCGGCGCGGATGATGCGGCTGACTGCTCGGACACCGCCCTCGACGGAATGCCTCACTCCTGTCTGCTGCACCGGTAGAGCGATTGAGGTCGACATAGCCGAGACTCCCCTAACGCTGGCTGTCGCCGTCCGTGTCCGTGAACCCTACGGACACTCCCAGCAGGCTCACCACCTCGGTCGAGACGGTGACCTGCACGTCCTGGAGAGCGTCGTGCACGGCGACGACCTGCTCCGGCCGCTCCGATATGGCGGCGCGCAGCGGGCCTTCCACTGCGTCGATGGCTGCGATGGCAGCAGTGAACTGCTCGCGCAGGCGCCGGTCCGTTTCCTCCGAGAGCGCGACGATGAGGTGCGAGACGCCGAGGCCCTCCTCACCGCTTCCCTCGTAGATTGCCTGCATGCCGAGCAGCTCGTTACGCAGGTCATGCAGGCCGTTGTCAGCGGCGGTGCCGGGAATTAGGGTCAGGTCCGGAGCGTCGCCGCGCAGTCCCAGGGCCGATGCCATTCGCATGTCCACTGCGTCCCGGATGAGGAACACCTGCGTGCGCACCACGTCGGCCACGGCAGCCTTGGGAAGGGCTGACACGCCGGCCCTGTCTGAGAAGTAGTCCTTGTAGGGCGGGCGCCCCTCTGCGCCGTCCACCCACTCATTCAGGATGGCGCCGGTCTCCGTGCGGGCGACCTCCGTCAGCGCAGTCAGGTAGGCGCAGAGAGCTTCTCTGGCATTGGAGCCTACCGGGGTGTTGTCGCCGAAGAGCAGGTACTCGATGGCGCCAAAGCCGCGAAGGTTGGACGCCAGCACCTCGCGCACCTCATCCGTCGACAGGACGCGCCCTTGGGCCAGCATCTCGTCCATGCCGGCCGCGTTGGTCGGCGACCAGTCCACCAGCCTCACGGAGCGTCTGTCCATCACAGGCCCGAACCACATCGCCTCCGTCCGCATCCAGGACGCCCGGGCGTCCCGCCAGGACTGCCGCGCGGTCTCCAGAGAGGACTCGCTCGGCGAGCTGCACAGCGCATCCACGTCCCGATCCAGCTGCGCTACGTCCTGAGCGGCGGACTGGTAGGCCGGCACAACAACCTCGTCCGTGAGGCTGATCAGCACGTCCCGGTCAGAAGCGCCACCGGAGCCGCATCCTGCAAGGACAGCCAGGAGCAGGCATAAGACCGGCATGCACAGAGCCGCGGTGCGCTGCATTTCAGATGGACTCCAGGAAACGGATGAGAGCGTTTCGCTCATCGGCGGAAAGCTCCATGAATAGCATACGAGACCCGTCGGCCTCGCCATTGTGCCACAGTATGGCCTCCTCAAGGCTGCGGGCGCGCCCGTCGTGCAGGAACATGGTGTGGCCGTTCACCGTCTCCACGAGGCCTATGCCCCATAGCGGTGGAGTTCGCCACTCGCTGCCCGACGCCTGCCCGTCCGGACGATTGTCTGCGAGGCCGGGGCCCATGTCGTGAAGCAGGAGGTCTGTGTAGGGGAAGATCACCTGCTCGCGCAGCGCCTCCAGCGGGTGCGTATCGCCCGTCACGTGACGCGGGGTGTGGCAAACGGAGCACTGGGTCTCAACGAACAGGCGGGCTCCCTGCTCCACGGTTTCGTCCTCAACGTCGCGCATGGCCGGCACTGCCACGGTCTGTACGTACACGGTCACCTTGGCGAGACGCTCGTCGGGAATCTCCGGCGAGCCGCCGCTGATGGCCATCCCGCACGCCTCCTGGGCGGACGTGCAGTTCTCATCCGGGAAGATGCTGGACGTGATGCCGATGTCGCCGAGAAAGGCTCCGGCGGCCTGCTGCTCCACCGTGGGCTGGTTGGACTTCCACCCGAACCGGCCCAGCGCAGGCTCGCCCCTCCGAAAGTCCCAGACGTAGTTGGGGCGGCCGGATATGCCGTCGCCGTCAGCGTCGTCCGCGTCCGCGAGCTCCAGGATGCGGCTTTCGGGTATGGCCTCCAGCAGCCCCATGCCGATGGTCGCGGGCGCTACGCGCGGCGAGATCAGGACGTCCGGGTGAAGCGGGCCAAACGCCAGGTCTTCGATGGCGTAGACGGGCTTGCGGAGGCTGTACTCGGTACCGTCCGGGTACTGGCCCTTGATCTCCTCGTAGGTGACGAGCATGCGCCCCTCGACCGGCACGCCCAGGATGGACCTGTCCTGGAGTTGGTCGCCGTACGTTGGCTCATCAATGACGCCGCCGCTTCCGTCGGGGATGCTCAGGCGAAAGAGCAGGCCGCGCTCGGGGTCGTCCGGATTGTCGGGCGGCTTGCCTCTGCCGTCGAGGGTGTGGCAGGAAGAGCATGACAGGGCGTTGTGGGTCGGCCCAAGGCCATCCCTTGCCTCCGTGCTGGCAGGCGCGGCCACCCAGTTCTGGTTGAAGAAGCTGTCGCCCACCTCGAACGTGCGCCTAGTCTCGTTGTCCAGGTTGCGAGCGGACATTTCGAAGGCGCTCCTGTTGGAGGTGAAGGCCGTGGTGTCTCCCCCCAGGCGCTCGTCGTAGACGAGGCTCAGGTCTATCCTGTCGCCTTCAGCCAGGCAGGCTGCGACGAACAATGCAGCGACCGCCAGCACCAGAACTGGTGCCAGCGGTCGCCATAAGGAGGGGCCCTGGTTGAACAAGCGAGGCATTCGCTCCTAGGTCACGCTGATGGTGATCCCCACTTCCTCCGCAGCCGTGACGATCGTGTCGGTCTGGTTTTCCAGCGAGATAATGGTCTCCAGCACCGCACGACGGCGAGCGTCGCTGTCTGCCAGGTCTTGTGTGAGAAGGCTGTCAAATGGGTTGGGAATGGCCTGGGCGAGAGCAACGGACTTCCTTATCTCATTCCCCAGAGACTCCGCAAGCTCCTCGTTCTCAGAGGCGATCAGGTCCTTGACGCCGGGGCCGGAAACGCTGCCATATTCGCCGAAGTACACGCGCTGCACTCCAAGCGCATTCGCAATGATGTCGGCGTTGGTGTTGTCGGCGAAGCAGGAGTGCTCGTCCTCCTGGGAGCGCTCCTCGTAGGCGACGGTCATGCGCTCACCCGCCAGCTCGCCGCGGCTCATCTCGCCGATGCCGGTGATGATGTCCGTGAGCGCTTCGTCGGTGTCCTTGGACACGAACTGCGAGCGGTAGTTGCTCTTGCCCGGCGCCCACGCCTCCACCATGTCCTCAAGGTGACCCATCAGAAGATTGGATGCCACTGCGAGGTAAGTGCCGCGCCTGTCGGCGTTCTCGTTGACCGTGTAGTCCTCGACTGGGCGATAGCCGGGCCCGTCGGCGTTCAGGTCCTGGCCCCACAGCAGGAACTCGATTGCGTGCCAGCCGGTGGAGACGTTCTCTTCGCCTCCCTCTTCATTGAGAGAGATCAGCAGGTCCGCGTCAATCACGGGGAAGTCACCGGGCTTGTTGATGATGCCTGCGCTGGCGTCGCCTTCCACGTAGTCTATGTATGACTCATCCAGCGGCCAGGCATTGATCAGCCCCTCAGGGCCGTCCTGCTCGTTGTCGATGGGGCCTTCGTAGAACCGGTATATCTCGGTTACGCCGTAGTCGTCCCGGGCTCGAAGCCAAGCGTGCTTGGCCGCGTCCAGCCTCGACTGCGAGGGCGAAGCCAGGAATCTGTCGACAGCGATGTCGAGCTCCTTCGCAGTCGCTAGGCTCTTGGCATACGACGCGTATGCGCCGGCAGCGTAATTGTCGACCACGCTCTGCCGGATGTCTCCGTCACCCTCAGCACACGCCGCAAAGGCCGCGACGGCCACCAGCGATATGATGAGCACGAAAATCACCTTCTTCAGCATCTCTCTCTCCTTCTTTCAGGCCTGATCCTTGCGCTGGCAGCGCAACACGATACCATATCACCTACGCTGGACATATCATTCTAGGAGGCCATACCTTGAAAGGCTAGACCGGCCACACTATACTACTGCGTATCACCTTTGTCAACTACATTGTCTGCACAACTTATCTCATGTAGTGAAGCGAATAAGCATGAGTCAGGCAGCCCGCATTTGCAGTGCGGAATGGGGCTAGCCTGCAACTGGAGCCTGCGAATGGCTCGTTATTCCGTTCACAGTCCAGGCTGAATCTCGCGCATCCGATGCTGTGCCTGAGCGATACCCATGCGAGTACGGGATTGACGTTGCGAGATCGGCCTGCACGTGTTCTCATGGCTGCTTAGTTTGACAATAGGGCAAGAGTAAATATATACTAACCGGCGTCCACTGGACCATTTCGGAGAAGGAGAATAGATTGAAGAACTCAAGCGTTGGAGGACAGAGCAGATTCTGGATCGCATTAGCGCTTTTCTTGCTGGCAATTCCCCTGACTGTATTGGCATGCTCGGAATCGGAACCTACGGCGACCAGCACCGTTCCACCTACTCAGACAGCAGCGCCCGCAGCAACCCCGACTCCTGAACCCACTCCCACAGCCACGCAGGAGCCTACCGAAGCCCCTACCCAGGCTCCTACCCCCACACAGGCACCCACAGAACCTCCAACGCCTGAGGCAACACCCACCCTGGCGCCCACGCAGGCATCTGAACCCACGTCTACGCCGGAGCCGGCAGCAGAGCACTACCCCCTCGAAGTCATCGACATGCTGGGTATCACGGTCAAGTTGCAGGCCAAGCCGACTCGGATCGTAAGCATCAGCCCCACGGCCACAGAGATGCTGTACGTTGCCGGCGGCACGGCAATTGCTCGCGATTCAAGCTCCACCTTCCCCAGCGAGGTCGTTGACCTGCCGGAACTGGGTGGTGCCTACTCGCCCAGCTTTGAGGCCATAGCTGCCCAGAGGCCCGACCTGATAATCATCGAGGCTCTGACGCAGGCCAGATTCCTTGGTCCGCTGTCGCAGCTGGGCGCGCCCGTTGTGGCTGTCCGGGCCACGTCTCTCGAAGACGTGACCAAAGGCATCATGCTCCTCGGGCAGATAATCGACAACGTTGAGGAAGCAGATCAGGCGGCGCAGGAGATCTCGGAGCGGGTTTCGTCGGCTATCGAGGGTTCGGAAAGCGGTAGGAGCGTCTTGATTCTGATATCGGACGCGGACAGGAACCTCTACGCCGCCAAGCCGCAGTCTTATCCCGGCGCAATTGCCGCCATGCTGCAGCTGTCCAATCCGGCCGCAGAGCTGCCGGACAGCGGGACCTTTCCGGGCTTCGCCCTTCTTCCTCCCGAGCAGCTATTCGTCATGAACCCGGACATCCTCTTCACCATCACACCAGCGCCGGAACCGGTACCGCGACTCTCCGCAGGACTGGCCGCCGTACCCGCGCTGGCCCAGCTGCAGGCGATTGCGAGCGGTCAGCTGCACGAGCTTGACCACGTGATATTCCTGCGAAACCCCGGGCCGCGCATCGCAGATGCAGTCGAGGCTATGGCGGAACTGCTGGGAGGCTCCTGATAGTTGCATCGCCATGTCATCGTACTGGCAGCTCTGGCTGTCGCCCTGCTGGCGGGCTGTGTAGCAGGCGTCGTCTTCGGTAGCGCCAACCTGGGCGTCTCCACGCTCCTGAGGGCCCTGTTCACCGACGGCGGTGACCCCACGGCAGAGGTGATCGTTCGCTCGATTCGCGTGCCCAGGGTCGCGGCCGCGCTGGTGGTTGGCGCATCCCTCGGGGCCGCCGGCGCGCTCATCCAGAGCGCAACACGCAACCCGCTGGGCGACCCTCAGCTATTCGGCCTTGGCGGTGGAGCGGCAATCGTGCAGGCTCTGGCAATGGCCGGTGTGCTAAGCACAGGCGCTTGGGGGCTGGCCACACTGTCGGTAATGGCGGCAGTGGCCGGCGGTCTCCTCATCTCCCTCCTCGCGTCTCGCGAGGCCCTCACGCCCGCGCGTCTCGCCCTCATCGGCGTGTCCATCGGCGCCCTCACCGCGGCGATTGCCGCCGCCATCCTCACCCACGCGCGCGTCTTCAGCCTGCAGGCGCTCGCCCTCTTCAGCGGCAGCCTCGCCAACCGCGGCTGGTCCGATGTCACGCCCGTCCTGTCATTCCTCGCTCTCGGCGTGCTCCTCGCGACCATCGCCGCAGGTCGCCTCAACCTCCTGGTCATCGGCGACCGGCTCGCCGCGCACCTCGGCGGCAGCCCCAAGCTCACGCGCCTGCTCGCCATGTCCTCCGCCGGCGTCCTGGCAGGCGCTGCGGTAGCTCTCGCAGGCTTCGTCGGCCTGCTCACACCGCACGTCGCAAGGCTGATCGTCGGCAACGACGCTCGCAGCGTCATGGCATTCTCCATCCCGGCCGGCGCGCTCGTCGTCCTCTACGCCGACCAGCTCGCGCGCCTCGCATTCATGCCCGCCGAGATCCCCGTCGGCCTCGTCACCACCGCACTCGGCGCGCCCGTCATGATCTGGGTGGCAAGGAGGCTGCAATGACGCACCTCTCAGGCGGTGCAGCATGACCGCCCGCATCCAGCTGGACGCCGTCTCCTTCTCGTATGGCGAGACACCCATACTCAACGCCGTCTCCGCCTCCGTCTCGGTCGGTGAGTTCGTGTGTCTGCTCGGCCCCAACGGCGCTGGCAAATCGACTCTCGCCCAGCTCATCGCCGGTGAGCTCGCGCCTGCGCACGGCCGCGTC
>DAOUKJ010000020.1:0-14647 GCA_034421435.1 Dehalococcoidia bacterium
CCGAGCAGGGTCGCATCACGTTCGCTCGCTTCATGGAGCTGGCGCTCTACGGGCCCGGCGGCTACTACGTTTCGGCGGACCGCCACAGGACTGGCGACTACTTCACGGCCCCATCGGCGCACCCGGCGTTCGGCGCGCTGCTGGCCGTGCAGGTCAGGCAGCTGTGGGAGCTCATGGGCTCGCCGCCGCGGTTTCACGTGGTCGAGGTTGGCGCGGGCGGGTGCCAACTGGCGCAGGCGTTCATCGACTACGCATCGCTACTGTCGCCGTCGTTCGCGCAGGCGTTGGAGTACGCGGCGGTGGACTGCGCGATCGCGAGTTACGCGGACGGTCGCGTGCAGCCGGTCAGGGGCTTCGGCCTGCCGTTCAGAGGAGTGGAGGGCTGCGTGCTGTCCAACGAGCTGCCGGACGCCTTCCCCGTGCACCGGTTCGCGATTCGCGACGGGCGCGTGCTGGAGGTGTACGTCACGCTGGAGGACGGCGCGCTGCGCGAGGCGCTCGATGAGCCGTCGACGCCGCGGATCGCGCAGCGGCTGCGCGGACTGGGCTTGGATCTGCCGGACGGCTTCCGCGGCGAGGTCAACCTTGCACTGGACGACTGGATGGAGGAGGCGTCTCAGGCGCTGGCCCGCGGTCTCGTTCTGACGATCGACTACGGCCACGAGGCGACCGAATTCTACGCGCCGGAGCGGGCCGGCGGCACGCTGCGCTGCTACTACGAGCACACGTTGCAGGGCGATCCGTATCGCCGAGTGGGGCGGCAGGACATGACCTCACACGTGGACTTCACGTCGCTGGCGCGCGCGGGTGAGCAGCGCGGGATGACGGTTGCGGGATTCACTACGCAGCGCGAGTTTCTGCTGAACCTTGGGCTGGGCGGTCTTCAGGGATCGCTGGCGGACATGGAGCTCTCGCAGAGAGCGCGGGACGCCAACCGCATGGGGATGCTGGAGCTTGCGAAGCCGGGAGGCATGGGTGACTTCCGCGTGCTGGCGCAGGCCAAAGGCCTGGGTGACAGCATCGAACTGCTGGGGTTCACGGCGGATGGCCCGCTACGCGGAGGCACGCCGGACGAGCGCAGGCTGCCGCCCGCGCCGCTGCTGTCGTCGGAGCACCTGGACCTGATGGCGGGACGCTACCCGCACCTGGCGTGGGAGTGGGAGGACATGTGGCCGGGCACGGAACGTGAGTAGGGGGCGACTGGGTCGCACAGCCAGTTGTCGGCTGACAACCGCGAGCTCGAATGCGCCTGCCGGGCGCAGCTAGCAGCCCAGCTTGCTCGCGAGATCCTCGGTGTCCGCGGCGTTGACATCGAAGTCTGATTCGGCAGCCACGTCCAAGTCGACGCCCGGCCCGAACTCGTGGGGTCTGGCAACGAATGCGGTCCTGAGGCCCACCGCTTGCGCCGACCTCAAATCGCCCTTGTGGGCCGCCACCATCATCACCTCCTCCGGTCGCAGGCCCAGCAGGTCCGCTGCGCCCAGGTAGGTCTCCGGGTCCGGCTTGTAGTGCCTCATCAGCTCGGCGGAGAGGATGCAGTCCCAGGGCAGGCCTGAGTGCTTGGCCATGTTGACGAGCAGGGCCATGTTGCCGTTGGACAGCGTGGCCACAATGAAGCGCTCGCGCAGCCGGGTCAGACCGGCCACGGAGTCCGGCCACGGCGCGAGCCTGTGCCACACCCGGTTCCAGGCGTCCTTCTCGTGCTCACTCAATCCCGTGATGCCAAATTCGTCAAGGAGGCCGTCGAGGATCATGCGATGCAGCACGTCGATCCTGGTCCAGGGCAGCTCCCCGTTCCGCACCCGGACCATTGCGGGGGCGTAGCTGGCCCGCCACCTGTCGGCGAACTCAGCCCAATCGATGTCAATGCCCTTGGCGCTGCCTAGTTGCTTGCCCTCGCGGATGATGGTGCCGCGCCAGTCGACCACGGTGCCAAACACATCAAAAGCGAGGGCCTTGACGCTCGATAGGTTCATAGGTGTCTCCTGCGCCGCCGCAGCCTCACTCCCCGGATGCGCCCAGCCGCTCCTTGAGCAGCCGAACTGCCGCTTCGAGGCCGTCCGGGTGATCGAATACAGCCGAGCCGGCCACGACTACCTGCGCACCGGCTTCGGCAACCAGCGGCGCCGTGTCGGCGTTGACGCCGCCGTCAACCTCCACGACGGCTTCCGAATCCCGATGGCGCAGGAGATCGCGCATCCGCGCAATCTTGTGCGGGCTGGACGGTATGAACTTCTGGGCTGGCAGGCCGGGGTTCACAGACATCACCAGCACCTGGTCCAGCCAGGGCAGCGTCTCCTCGATTGCCATCACTGACGTGGCGGGGCTGATGGCCACGCCGGCGCGAGCGCCCCGCGACCGGATGCGGTCGACGGTCCAGTGCAGGTGAACGCACGCCTCGAAATGGAATGTCACAATGTCCGCGCCCGCATCGATGAACGAGTCCACGTGGCGCTCCGGATTCTCCACCATCATGTGGATGTCGAGCGGCAGGTGCGTCCACCGCCGGATGGCCTCAACGGTGCGCGGCCCCCACGTGAGCGCCGGCACAAAGTGGCCGTCCATGATGTCTACGTGTATCAGGTCTGCGCCTGCGCGCGTCACCTCTGCCACGTGCTCGCCCAGCCGGGCGAAGTCGGCGGACAGGATGGATGGAGCCAGCTTGATTTCAGCCATCGCGGGCCTCGCTCTCGGCGACCCAGCGTTGGTATCCGACAAGCTTGTCGAACGTCTCGGCTGAAGCCTGCGCGTATTCGACGGCCTGCGCGCTGAACCCCCACTCGGTGCCCCATCTCGCCACGCAGTCTTCGAGCGTCAGGAAGCCGCTGAAGTTCATAACGGCCTTCTCCATGTACTCGAGGGCGTTGGCGCTCATTACCAGATCTTCACACAACCGCAGCAGTTCGGGATTGTCGCCTTCCTGGGTGATTTGGCTGAATCGCTGTGAAGGATAACCCAGGGCGCGATTGTTGGACAAGACCATCTTCACAGCCCTCCGCAAGCTCCCCGGATTTGTCACGCTCTGTGGTGAAGGCTGTGCCATCAGTCTGCCTCCAGCAGGCGGCTTGCCTCCCGCAGCGCCTCCTCGACGCGGCGAGGCGCGGTGCCGCCGGGCACATCGCGACCGGCTACGGAGCTCTCCGCGCTGGTCTCGTACACGTCCTCGTCGAAGCGAGATGAGAAGCGGCGGTACTCGCTAAGTTCCAGCTTGTCCAGGCTCACGCCCTGCGACTCTGCGTGGCGCACCAGGTCCGCCATGACTCCGTGGGCCGAGCGGAACGGCTCACCCTTCCTGACCAGGTAGTCTGCCAGGTCTGTGGCCAGCATTGCGGCGTCCGACGCTGCCTCACGCATCCGCTCAGCGCGAACCTCCATCGTGGCAATCATGCCTGCGAACACCGAGAGCGTGCTCAGCAGCGTGTCCACGGTGTCGAAGAAGCCCTGCTTGTCCTCCTGCAGGTCCCGGTTGTATGCAAGGGGCAGTCCCTTGAGCATAGTCAGCGCACCCATGAGATTTCCGTAGACGCGGCCAGTCTTGCCGCGGGCCAGCTCGGCGACGTCCGGGTTGCGCTTCTGAGGCATTATGCTGCTGCCGGAGGTGTAGTCGTCGGCCAGTCTCACGAAGCCGAACTCCTGCGACGACCACAGCACCAGCTCCTCGGCCAGGCGGGAAAGGTGGGCCATACACAATGCCGCGTTTGCGTGGTACTCCAGCAGAAAGTCGCGGTCGGAGACTGCATCGATGCTGTTCGCGCTGACGCGGCTGAAACCAAGCTCCTGGGCCACCGCTTCGCGGTCTATGGGGTAGGGGATGCCTGCCAGCGCACCGCTTCCCAGCGGGAGCACGTCGGTCCTGCGCAGGCAGTCGCCGAACCGTTCGCGGTCGCGCTGGAGCATCTGGAAGTAGGCCAGCATGTGGTGCGCGAACAGGATCGGCTGAGCGCGCTGGAGGTGGGTGTAGCCGGGCATGATAACGTCCGCGTTGGTCTGTGCAACCGAGACCAGCGCTTCCTGTAGCGCCTTCAGGCCCGCGATTGTCTCCTGCGTGACCTCCTTGCAGTAGAGGCGCACGTCGGTGGCCACCTGGTCGTTGCGGGAGCGGGCGGTGTGCAGCCGGCCCGCGGCGTCGCCAATCTTCTCGAAGAGGCGCGCCTCCACGTTCATGTGGATGTCCTCCAACTCCTCCCTCCAGGGGAACTCGCCGCTTTCGATCTCCTGTAGGATGCTCTGGAGGCCGGAGCATATCAGCTGCGAGTCATCCCCCGAAATGATGCCCTGTGCGGCCAGCATCCGCGCATGTGCTACCGACGCCGCGATGTCCTGCCGGTACAGGCGGCGGTCGTAGCTCACGGAGGCGATGTAGGGCGGCACGGAGTTTCTGTCTTGCATTGCTCTTCAAGTGGGGCGAGCGGCGGACTGAGGCGTTGCAGGCACGCCCTAGCTGCCCTCGCTCAGCTCCGGCAGCTCCAGCGATTGCACCCTCGCCTGCGTGCGTCCGGCAAGCCCGAAGATGTGGATGAAGCCCTCCGAGGCGCGATGGTCGAACCGGTCTCCCGTGTCGTACGTGGCCAGGTCGTGCTGGTAGAGGGAGTACGGCGAGCTGCGCCCAACCACCACGCACCGGCCCTTGAACAGCTTCAGCCTTATCGAGCCGGTCACGTACCGCTGCGTGCTCGTGACGAAGGCTTCCAGGTCCTGGTGAAGGGCGGTGAACCACAGGCCGTTGTAGACGTGCTCGGCGTACTCCTGTGCGATCCGCTCTTTGAGCCTGAGCTGGTCTTTGCTGAGCGTGACGGCCTCCAGCGCCCTGTGAGCGGCGTGCAGCGCCGTGGCGGCCGGGGCCTCGTACACCTCGCGGGACTTGATGCCCACGAGCCGATCCTCCACGTGATCGACGCGGCCGACGCCGTGCTCACCGGCTAGGCGGCTCAGGAGGCCTATGAGGTCGACGCCGTTCATCTCCTCGCCGTCCAGCGCCACGGGGATACCTTCAGTGAAGGTCACCTCCACGTACAGCGGCCTGTCCGGCGCATTCTCCGCCGAGACTGTCCAGGCGTAAGCCTCTTCGGGCGGCTCCATCCAGGGGTCTTCCAGGTCTCCGGCCTCGATGCTGCGGCCCCACAGGTTCTCGTCCACGGAGTAGGGGCTGCGCGGCCCCAGGTCGAGGGGCGTGTTCCTGCTGCGGCCGTACTCGATCTCCTCCTCGCGGCTCATGCCCCACTCTCGTGCGGGCGCGATGATTCTGAGCGACGGGTCCATTCCGGCGATGCTCAGGTCGAAGCGCACCTGGTCGTTGCCCTTGCCGGTGCAGCCGTGTGCGACGACCGTCGCGCCCTCGCGGTGCGCGACGTCCAGCAGGTAGCGGGCGATGAGCGGACGCCCCAGTGCCGTGGCCAGCGAGTACTGGCCCTGGTAGATGGCGCCGGCCTGCAACGCCGGAAAGACGAACTGGCGCACGAAGTCCTGCCTGCCATCCACGACGAAGGCCTTGGACGCGCCGGCTGCGATGGCCCGCTCCCGCACGTCGGAGCGGCCTGAGCCGCCTCCCATGTCGGCGGTGAGGGTGATGACCTCAGCGTCGTAGTTCTCCTTCAGCCACGGGATGGCCACGGAGGTGTCGAGGCCTCCGCTGTAAGCCAGGACCACTTTGGTCGCCATGTTCTATCTCCTTATTCGGTTGGTGCGCCGGGTGTGAAGTCTCTCGGCCAGCCTAGTCGGCGGTCGCCCTAGCAATCGCCCGGTCCAGCTTGCCGATGCCCTCGTCAACCTCGTCCGCGCTGAGCGTCAGCGGTGGCATGATGCGGATGGCGTTGGGGCGAACAGGGTTGAGCAGGAGCCCCTCATCGTTGCTCATCGACACAACCTGACCGGAGATGTCCCCGGTGAACTGGACTGCGACTAGCAGGCCCATGCCTCGTACCTGGTCGATGGCGGCGTGGCGTGACATCAGCCCGTTCAGGCCATCAGTCAGCCGGCGGCCCATCTCGGCGGCGTTGGCAGACACGTTGTTGCGTATCACGTGGTCAACTACGCCGAACGCGCCCGCGGTCGTAAGCACGTTGCCGCCGTAGGTGGAGCCGTGGTCGCCCGGGGCCAGGACGCAGAACTTCTCCTTGGCAAGGAACGCCCCGATGGGAACGCCGCCGCCGAGGCCCTTGGCAAGAGTGATGGCGTCCGGCTCCACGCCGAACTGCTCGTAGCCGAACAGCGTACCCAGACGGCCTATGCCTGTCTGCACCTCGTCGAGGATCATGACCAGGTTGTGCCGGTCACACCACTCGCGCACCTGCGCCAGGTAGTCCGGGGCCGGCATGATGACGCCGCCCTCGCCCTGTATCGGCTCCACCATGACGGCGCACGTTTCGTCTGTGGTGGCCTTGCGTATGGCGTCGATGGCATCGTATGGCACGTTCACGAATCCGGGCGACAAGGGCTGCCACTGCTCTTGGTAGTGGGGCTGGCCCGTGGCCGCCGCCATCGTCAGGGTGCGTCCGTGGAAGGAGTTGAGGGCGGTGATCACCTGGTACGCGCCGTTGCGGTTCAGCTTGCCGTACTTGCGCGCCAGCTTGATCGCACCCTCGTTGGCCTCCGCGCCGCTGTTGCTGAAGAATACGCGGTCAAGGCAGCTGTTCTCCACCAGCAGCTGCGCCAGCTTGACCTGCGGCACGGTGAAGAACTGGTTGGATGTCTGAATCAGCGTGCGCGCCTGCTCCGTCACCGCATCGACGAGGGCAGGGTGGCAGTGGCCGAGGGTGTTGACGGCCCAGCCTGCGGTGAAGTCCAGGTACTCCTTGTCGTCTTCGTCCCAGACGCGAGAGCCGCTGCCCCTCACCAGCACGAGAGGCTGCCGCCGGGCGACCTGCATGTAGTACTTGCTCTCCAGTTCTCTCCAGGTACTCATTGTCCTCCTTCCTGTGTGGGGCCCAGCATCTGCTCCAGGGCCTGTTCGAGTCTGTCCAGGCTCTGTTTCAGCTGCGCGATGGCCTGTCGAATCTCATCCGCGTTCATGCCTTCGGTCGGCTCCGCTACCGGGTCGGCAGGCATGACCGGTTCCGGCTCGCCGCCCGCGAGCAGCGCCTCAAGCGCGCTGTTCAGGTCGTCGGCCATTACAACGCTCTTGGCGTCCGCCAGTATAACCTGTTTCAGCTCCGGAAATGCAATGTTCTCCGCCTGAATGTAGAGCGGCTCAACGTACATCAGGAAGCGTTTGCCCTCGTGCTCAATAGGCGTGACCAGCAGGTTGCCCCTGATGCAGCGGGCGCCCCGCTGGCAGAGCAGGGTGAACTGCTGCTTGATTGTGAAGTCCTGATCGATTCTTGCCTCTACCTGCTCCGGGCCGTCTACCTGAATGCCCTTCGGGAAGAAGAATGCCTTGAGGCTGCCGTACTGGCCGCGGTCGTTGTCCATGCGAGCGGCCAGCCACGCCACCTGGTTGGGCTTGTTGAGCGGGGTGAAGGGGAGCATCAGCACGAACTCCTCCTTCTCCTCTCCCGGCAGCCTCATTATAACGTGGTATGGCTGTATGGGCTGGACGGTTTCGAAGAAGAGCTCCTGCGGTATGCTCCAGGGGTCTTCCTTGCGATAGAAGTCGGTGGTGTCCCGCATGTGGTAGAGGAGGTACTTCTCGGCCTGCACGGAGAAGAAGTCGCGCGGGTATCGTACGTGGGACTGCAGCGACTCCGGCAGCTCGTCGCGTGACTTGAACAGGCCGGGGAACGCGCCGGAGTAGGACTGGATGATTGGGTCTTCATCGTCGAAGATGTAGAACTGGACCTCTCCGGTGTACGCGTCTATGACCGCCTTGACGCTGTTGCGCATGTAGTTGAACTCGTCCCGGAACGGGTCCGAGTAGGGGTAGTGGTTGGTCACGGTGTAGGCGTCCTGGAACCACCACAGCTTGCCGTCGGCCACCACCATGTATGGGTCGGAGTCCAGGCGGAGGAACGGCGCGATCTGCTTGACCCTGTCCTGAATCAGGCGCCGGTACTGTATCTTGCTCTCAGGAGCAACTGCTCCGCTGATGAGGATGTTGATGTCGGCAAACTCCCACGCGTATGCGAAGCGTCTCATCAGCGAGCTGAGGTGCACGCCTCCTCCGCCGTCGTAGACGTAGTCCGTGGCCGCTGCGGCCTCGGAGTCGATGGCCGGAAAATCGAACTCGGTTTCCTTCGAGTTGACGATAACGTAGTTGGCGCTGTTCTCGCCGTAGTAAATCTGGGGCACGTCGACGTGCGGCACGAAGCCCTCCAGAGTCTCCCGTCCGGCCTTGGGCGGGATGTCCTTGATGAAGAACTCCGGCTTGCCGTCGTCTGTGAACTCGGTGGTCGGGCTCATTGCCACACCGAATCCGTGCGTGTATTGCAACCGGCGGTTCACCCAGGACTGCGACTCCTCCGGCAGGTCCTCCGGGAACAGCTCGCGGGCGCCCAGCACAATCTGCCGGATCTCGCCGTTCACTTCGTAGCGGTCTATGTCCACGCCGACAAAGCGGTAGTAGGCGCGAAAGAACTGTATCTGATTGTATATACTGCGAAGCGGCCTCCTGTCCCACAGGCGGACATTTTCGATGGTGCCCGGGTTGGCAGCCACCGTCTCCGCGTTGATGGGGGCAAGCTCCCCGGCCGACGTGCCGCCCTCGATGACGGCCAGCTGGTAGTCCTCCTCAACTATGCGGTCGAGGGCAAACCCCTGCCTGGTGAACTCGATGTTGCGCGGGATGTACTCACGCTCCCTGTCCAGCTCGTTGGGCGCAACCTGAAAGCGCTGCACCAGCGCAGGGTACAGGGCGCCGACCACCACGGCGACTGCGATCCACAGGCCAACACCGCCGACGATGATGCGCGGCGAACGGAAGTAGGCGTTTGCGAGCAGCAGGACTCCAATGACGGTGCCAACGCCGATGAGGATGTACAGCGCAGGCAGCCGTGCGTTGAGGTCTGTGAAGGCTGCGCCGAAGATAGCACCCTCCGCGGAGAATAGTAGCTCGTACCTGTCCAGCCAGTAGCTCCACGTGATCACCAGCAGGAGAACGCCAAGCAGGATCGTGGCGTGGCTGACGGCCTGCGGGGTTATGGCCTGGCCAAGGCTGATGTCTCGCAAGCTGACGTTGATGAGGAATATCGAGCCTGCCACGAGCATGGTGGTTATGACGGCTCCGAACAGCCAGCCCTGGATCAGGGTGAGAACCGGCAGGTCGAACACGTAGAACGACACATCCCGGTTGAAAACCGGGTCCTGCACGTCGAAGGGCGTGGTGTTGAGGAATCGCAGCACGGTCTCCCACTGTCCGCTGAGTATGGAGCCGAAGAGGACGGAAACCAGGAACACTGTTGCCCAAGTGCCCCAGACCAGCAGCCGTTTGAGCAGGGCGTAGAGGTCTACCGAGAGCAGCGGCGCTGGCTCGCCCACGGAGCTGCGATACGCCATGATGGCGTTGGGCGTGACTATCGCCGCGAAGACCACCGCGCCGAGCAGGAACAGCCACACCCTGGTGAACAGGATCGTAGTGAATACGCTGCGGTATTGGAGGGCGTCAAACCAGAGCCAGTTAGTGTATATCTGCCGGAGCACGTTCAGCAGGACCAGCAGAACCACAAGGCCGAAGACCAGCGCTCCCCACTTCAGCAGGGGCGTGGCGTCGAAGGGCATGGTGACCCCTCCGCCATCTCCATCCTGAAACGGCGACCAGTCCTGATCACCACGGAAGCTAAACATCGCCCTTGTCTATGCGTGTGCCCGACTCCAGGCCTTCCACGAGATCCAGGAGAGCCCGGCTCCTTCTCCCGTCGACTATCCGGGCCGACGCGACGCCGTCGAGCGAGCGTAGGCATGCCTCGACCTTGGGCACCATGCCGCCGGAGACTGCGCCGTTGTCCATGAGCTCCCGGACCTCTGACGCGGTGAGCCTCTCCAGCACGCGGCCGTCGGAGTCCATCACGCCCTCCACGTCCGTGAGAAACACCAGCGACTCGGCTTGCAGAGCGCGTGCAATCTCGCCGGCGGCCGTGTCGCCGTTGATGTTCAGCAGGGCCGCGCTCCGCTCGGAGCCGTCCACGGCGTGGATGGCCACGGGCGCAATCATGGGGATGTAGCCTGCTGCCAGCACGCTGCGAATAGGCTCAGGGTCAACGTGGGTAATACGTCCCACCAGTCCAAGCTCGGGGTCGAGAATCTCGGCCTCGAGCATTGCGCCGTCCACGCCGCTGATGCCCAAGGCCTTGCCGCCGAGCTTGTGCACGGTGGACACCAGCTCCTTGTTGACGAGCCCGCCCAGAGTGGCCGCCACAATCTCCATGCTCGGCTCGTCCGTGACGCGGAGGCCGCGCACGAAGTTGGGCGTCAGGCTCTGGCGCTCCATCCAGCGTGAGATAACGGGGCCGCCGCCGTGCACGACAACCGGGATCCGGCCGCGACGCTGCAGCTCAACCAGGTCTTCCAGCGTCGTGTCCTGACTGCCGAGGACGCTGCCCCCGATCTTCACCACCAGAGCCGGACAGGCTGTCGGGTCTGAGGAGGCGTTTGTCATATCCATTCGGGGTTTCCGGACGGCGCGAGCGGCCCCGGCGCTAGGTGGTGTATGCGCTGTTGAACGTGACGTACTCTTCGCTGAGGTCGCAGCCCCACGCGGTGGCGCAGGCGTCGCCAAGGCCCAGGTCCAGGCGCAGGCTCACGTCGGTCCCGCTCATGGAGAGCGCAACGGCATCCTTGAAGTAGGGAATCGGGCGCCCTCCCTCCATGATGCAGACGTTGTTGATGTGGAGGGCGACGAGCTCCTCCGTGACCTCCGCGCCGCTGTAGCCTAAGGCAACGAGGATGCGGCCCCAGTTGGGATCGGCGCCGTGTATGGCGGACTTGACCAGCATCGAGGACGCCACGGAGCGAGCGGCGATACGCGCGTCGCTCTCGCTCAACGCGTTCTCCACGACCACCTCTACAAGCCGTGAGGCGCCTTCACCATCTCGTGCGATGGCCTTTGCCAGGTAGGTGCACACCTCGCCGAGCGCCGCCCGGAACGCATCTGCGCCCGGTGAAGAAGCGTCGATAGCACTGCCACCGGCAGCCCCGTTGGCCAGAAGAAGGACGGTGTCGCTTGTGCTGGTGTCACCATCCACGCTGATCATGTTGAATGATGTGTCCACGGCGCGGGAGAGGCTCTCCTGCAGGAAGCCACCTTCCACGGGTGCGTCGGTCGCGAGGTACGCGAGCATGGTAGCCATGTTTGGGTGGACCATGCCCGAACCCTTGGAGATGCCCCCCAGGGTGTACGTGACGCCGCCCACCTCAAAGCTGACGGCTGTTTCCTTGGAGACCGTATCCGTGGTGCAAATGGCGCGCGCCAGTTCGTGGCCTCCGCCAGCGCTCATTTCGATATTCTTGACGCCGTTTCGTATGAGGCCCATGGGCAGCTCAACGCCAATCAAGCCGGTGCTGCACGCCAGCGCCAACTCAGGCTCCAGTCCCAGCTTGGCCGCCGCAAGGGAGGCCATCTCGATGGCGTCGGTCATGCCCTGCTCGCCGACGCACGCATTGGCGATGCCGCTGTTGATCACAACGGCCTGCGCGCGTCCGGTGGCCACTCTCTGCTGGTTCATCAACACAGTGGGCGACTTGACTTTGTTGGTAGTGAACGAGCCCGCCACTGTGCAGACTGACTCCGAGCAGAGTATGCCCAGGTCCAGCTTGTCCTCGGTATAGGTACGAATACCAGCGTAGGTGGCGCCGGCCATGAATCCCTTTGGAGACGTTACAGTCCCCCCATCCAACCAGTTGATCTCTGAGGTCATCTCCGCTCCAAACAGTGTAGTGTAGTGAGGTTTGCGACGGCTGCAAGTATAACACTCATGCGACGCGCGCAAAAGGGGAGTGGTGGGGTGATGGTCAGCCCGTTTCCGGCTATAATGTCAACCAGTCGGGGAGAGGAGGGCCAGCCGCCATGCCCATATCCTTGGTTCGACCTGTTGAAGTGGAGATCGCCTTCGAGGAGCGCTCCTACGGACTTGGCGAGAGTATTGGCGTGAAGGTGAAGCTGAGCGCCCGGCGAGACGTCGATCTCAGGGAGGCCAGGCTTGACCTGGTCTGCGAGGAGCAGTTCGCAGAGAGCTACACCGTGAGCGTTTCCAGCGGCCCACCCACGGACTACGGATCACCATGGGGCCAGTTCGGCGTGTACAGGGCGCCCAAGGTGCCCAAGCAGGTCAACCAGGACAAGAAGGAGTCCTACGTGCACAGCAGCGCCGTGTTCCTGGAGGGCGCGAGGCTGACTTCAGGCTCCGTGCAGCAGCTCAGTTTCGACATGTACATCGGGACGGAGCCGCCGCCCCGTGCGACCGTAGGCAGCGCCCAATGGTGGCTGGAGGTTGTGCTGGACGTGGCCAGGGCGCGTGACGTCCGAAGCCGGCACAAGGTGGATGTGGTGGTCCCCACGAGTCGCCGGCAGCCGCGGCCTGGCTGAAGTCAGGAAATCGTAAGATTTGCAACCCGCAAGAGCTTGCAATCCATCGAATGCAGAGGTACAATAGTAGTGAAGCTAGCGGAAGGAGGTTGAAATGGTTCCAAAGTACGTATTGAACCATAGATGGCACTTCCCTTCTGATCGCCTCGCCGGCCTGGGCGGTGGAGGATAGAAGAGTCTAGCCGTGACGAAGGAAGGGCCGGTGAGGCAGCCAACGGGGCAGTTGGCCTCGCACTGGGAGGGCACGGACAATCAGCGGTGACCAAAGCCCCTCCGGTCGGGTAGACCGGGCAAGCCGGGGCCGAAAGCCCTGAAGCAGTAACCCCTAGGGGAAATCGGGAGGCCCGTCGATGATAGAGTCGGCGGGCCTCCTCGCGCGATGGGCGCAGCATGCCACCAGCCGGAGGCGCGAGATTTCATGCGATGGCGAGTGAAGTACAGGCGAATGCATGCGCATGCAAGCACATGCTACGTTCCTCTGCCTGGATTGCGGCTTTGGCCGCAATGATGGGTAGCGGCGGAAGCGCGCGGCCGACGCGCCTACCGGCCGTCCTCGTGCTTCGCGGAGAGATCGCGGCGGAGGCGTTGCAGCCCGCGTCCCAGCCGCACAGGGTAGCGTACGGGGCGGCTCAGGCGCTTGTAGCGGTCGTCCAGGGCCGCGACCTCGTTGCGGAAGCGCTCTCTTACCTCGGAAAGCGGCGGTGGGTCAAACGTTGGCTCGCCGTGCTCCATGACGGTCTGCAACAGCGGCTCGGCTCCCGACTCTGGTGGTGACTCGTCCGCAAGTGCGAGAACGTCGCCGCGGAGCTGCCCGTTGGTGTCGCGCAGGCGGAACACCTGCTTCTCGCCTGGCAGCGTCTCCTTTCCCTCGCTCAGTTTGCGCACGGGCCGGCCGGCGTAGCGGACCAGCTTGTAGGCCGCGTCCAGCCACGGAGCATCCCCTGAGACGGCCATGCGTGTGCCCACGCCAAAGGCGTCGATTGCCGCGCCGCCTCGCACCAGCGAGTCGACGGAGTACTCGTCAAGCCCCCCGCTGACCAGGATGCGCACGTATTGCAGTCCCGCGTCGTCCAGTATGCGACGGACTTCCAGGCTGAGCGTCAAGAGGTCACCGCTGTCCAGCCGAACGGCCCGCAAGCGATGCCCGCGCGCCTCCATCTCGCGTCCCACCGTCGCCGCCTTGTGCGTGGCCGCGATGGTGTCGTACGTGTCGATGAGGAGCACTGTTTCGTCGGGGAAGCTTTGGGCATAGGCTCGGAAGGCGTCGATTTCGTGCTCAAAGCTGGTCACGTAGGAGTGGGCCATGGTGCCGGCGATGGGCAGGCCGTAGGCGGCGCCGGCGAGCACGTTGCTGGTGGACGCGAACCCCGCGATGTGGCTACTGCGGGCGGCCTTCATGCCTGCGTCCGTGCCGTGCGCCCGCCGGAGCGAGAAATCGACCAGGGCGCGGCCGCTGGCGGCCCAGGTGCATCTAGCCGCCTTGGTAGCGATGAGGCTCTGGAGGTTGACCTGGTTGATGACCAGGGTCTCGATGATCTGTGCCTCGATAATCGGCGCGGTGACCTCCAGAACAGGCTCATGATGGAAGTAAAGGCGGCCCTCCGGCACAGCCCGCACGCGGCCGGTGAAGCGCAGGCCGCCCAGAAAGTCCAGGAAGTCGGGCGAGAACTGGCCCGTCGATCGCAGGTAGTCGATTGCGGCGGCGCCGAAGCGGAATTCGTGGAGGTAGCGCAGCACGTCCTCCAGCCCGGCGGAGACGAGGTACGAGCGCTTCACCCGCGACGGCCTCACGAACAGGCTGAACGAGGCCTCGGCGGACATGCCCTGCCGGAAGTAGCTCTGGGCCATGGTCAGCTCGTAGAGGTCCGTGAAGAGGGCCGCTTCGTCTGCGGTCAGTGCGCCGGGCAATTGCATCGGCTGCGTGTCCTCCCAGTGACTTGGTCGCGGGCCTTCCCTCCTTGCACAGCGGGGAAACCCGTACCTACAGTTTAGGCTTCACCAGAACGTTCGTCAAAGGAGGCTCGTCCGGCTATTGCAATTGACGGCGGATGTGTGCTCATAATCGGCTTGAGCCGCCTGCGCCTCAATCGGCAGAGGACTCGGTGACGAAGTGATACCCGTACGTCTCTCCGTAAGAAACTTCCTGTCGTATCGTGACGGCGCCCCCACGCTGGACCTGGAGGGCGTCCACGTGGC
>DAOUKJ010000021.1:0-4314 GCA_034421435.1 Dehalococcoidia bacterium
ACCGGTTTACTCAGCTGGTGCAAGCCTACAACAACACCCCACGCAAGTGCTTGGGCTACAGGACCCCGGCTGAGATATTCAACCAGGTGTTGCACTTGAAATGTGAATCCACCCTCCTGCTTCCGCAGGAGTGGTGCGGTGTAGGCAGGCGTGACAGCAATGCCCGAATGTGCTATTGTGTTCCCGTCATTGGGCCAACCGCAACTGCCGTTGCGCCCGTACGAAGATCCCCTCAACCTTAGGTCGGGGGACTGTATCAGGAGAGTGTAAGTACCCTTGGACTCGGACCCTCCAAGTAAAAGCGATCCGACCGGAGTAAAGGGCACAACTCAAACAGAAACCCCGCAGTCGCGCCTGCGCGTGTTCTACGGATGGTGGATAGTCGCGGCGGCGACCACCGCGGGCGCCATCCAATCTGCGGTGTACAACGTGGGCGCGCAAGCCCTGGTCCTGCCGCTCGAACGCGACCTCTCGGCTACCCGAACCCAGATTACCGGCGCCTTTTCCCTGAGCCGGCTCGAGGGCGGCGTCACAGGTCCCATCGAAGGCTATCTGATCCACTGGGTAGGGCCGCGCCCATACATGATGGTTGGGTGGGTTCTCTTCGGCTTGGGCTTCGTGTTCCTGGGGCTGTCGCAGAACCTCTACCACTACTACGCCGCGTTTCTCCTGATCACGCTTGGCCAGAGCGTCGCCGGCTTCCTGCCCATAGTCACAGTGCTGGTCAACTGGTTCTTCCGCTGGAGGGGCAGGGCCATCGCCATCTACCAGCTGGGAGGGAGCATTGGAGCCGTGATGCTTCCCCTCTGGTCGTGGTCTATTCTCAACTTGGGTTGGAGGGAGACGTCCATAGCGGTGGGCATCGCCACGGTGATCATTGGCGTTCCTCTAGCCGCGATCATGAGGAACAACCCCGAGGAGCACGGCTACCTGCCAGACGGTGAACAGCCCGACAATGGCGATTCATCATACGTTGCCACCTCCGACTCCAACGATGCTCGAACCGTGGCTGCGGCGTCAATCGAGGAAACCGTCACCATCAGCCAGGCACTGCGGGGAGGGAATTTCTGGTTCCTGGCGTTCTCCCATTCGGCGGGCATCACGGCATGGGGCGCGCTGCGCGTGCACCAGATTCCGGCAATAGTAGACATCGGCATCAGCGAGATCACGGCTGCAGGCCTGGTCTCGTACACGCTGCTCATGGCCGCGCCCGGCAGATTGATAGGTGGATTCCTGGGCGACAAGGTGGGACTGCGAAGGGTGACCGCTGCGGCGTTCATTCTTCAGAGCGTCGGGGTGCTTATCCTTACGTTCTCAGCCACGTTCACTCAGGTGGTTGTCTTCGCCACCGTGTTTGGACTGTCATTCGGCATGCGCGGGACGCTGATGACGGTGCTCCGGGCGGAGGTGTTCGGGCGGGAGAACTTCTCCAGGCTGGCCGGCTTCATGGACCCCATCAGCAGCATTAGCGTGGTGCTCGCGCCGCTCTTCGCAGCCTTCATGTACGATACCACCGACTCGTACCAGTTCGCGTTCCTGGTGCTTGCGGCGCTCAACTGCTCAGGCGCTCTGCTGCTTCTTGGCCTGAAGCTGCGGCCGCGGTAGGGGGAACGGGCGGGTTGGGCGGCGCCTTTGGTGTCACTCGGGGCGCGGTCGCTGAATATAGAACGCCTTGGACACGACCAAGAGCCGCGAGCCGTGGCTACGGCCCTCGCAGAGTGGCGAGGTGTGTACGACGGCTAATGCCCTAGATTCTTCGACTACGCTGCGCTCCGCTCAGAATGACGGTTGTGGTAGGCGGCCGGTTGCGCCCGCCTCTCTCAGCGCAGCTGAATGTAGCGGAAGCCCTCGGCGTAGGTGAGCGCGTGCGGCGCGCCAAGCTCGGCGGCACGCCCCTTGATCCGAGACTCCAGGGTCGCCAGGCGTTCGGGGTCGGCGCCAACCTGCGACGCGTGCTCCCGCAGCGCTGCCACCTTGACGTCGATTGTGTCGGAGATGTCCACCCAAACGGTAGAGGTTGTCGGCGAGCCGCCCAGGTAGACTTCGAGGGTCTTGTGGGGCATCAGCCCCTCCTCGATGAGCTCAGGATAGGCGTGGTAGTCGCGGGCTGACGGATAGACCGCATCCAGAGCGGCGTCGCCGGCTGCGCGGTGATCGGGGTGGTTGACGTAGCTGTCGCCGAAGCGGTTTGTGGGATCCTGGCACACTAGGATGTCCGGCTTGTAGCGTCGGATCTCCCGCACCAGGTCCCGGCGCAGCTCCAGGGTGTTCTGGAGGTCGCCGTCCGTGTAGCGGAGGAAGACCACGTCCCTGGCTCCAACCACGCCCGCCGCCGCTCTCTGCTCCTGCTCGCGGGTGGCGGCCAGCTCCGCGGGAATGACCTCCGGGTCGGACGTGCCCTTGTCGCCGCTGGTGCAGAGCACGTAGTAGACCTCGCTGCCCTGGCGCGCCCATTTCGCCAGTGTGCCCGCCGCCATGAAGTCGGCGTCGTCAGGATGGGCCACGATAATCATCACGCGCTTGGGGTTGCCGTTGGGGAAATCGACCATGGTTATCTCCTTGCTCAGCCTGGCCTGCTGCCTTCCGCCAGCGGAGGTCTCACAAAGTCATTGCCTCGATCCGGGCGCGGTATGAGTCCGTCCCATTCCTCGCCACGCGGCCGTCCTCGTAGACGTACACGTCGCCGGTGTCGGCGAGCAGCTCCAGGTGGCTGACCACCTCCGACACGGCGGAGAAGAACCCGCCGCCGGTGAGCTTGCGGGGAGGGAACATTTCGGCAGCCAGCTTCTCCGGCGTGTCCGCGCCCTGGTCAAGGGCCACGATCATCTGGTCCAGCCTCCGCACGTGGTGGCGCACGATCTCCTGGGCGCGGCGCAGGTTGCGCACGTTGAAACGGTCGTGGTTGTAGAGCCTGTGCGCGGGGAGCACAGTTGAGCTTCGCTCCAGCTGTAGAGTCCTGCCCAGCGAGCGGATGTAGCTAGCGAGTCCGTAGTGCGCGCCGGGGTCTCTGTGCTCCGGCGGCAGAGTGTCCATGATGTTCTCAGGGTGCGTGCGCTTGATGGTGGGATGAGGCGTAATCTGAGGCAGTATGTGGTCGCCGCTGAACACGACGCCGTCCATGGTGACGCATATCTCATCTACTGCATGACCGGGCGTGTAGAGGAACTTTAGGCCGTCCAGCGCCTCGCCGTCGCGGATGGGATGGATAGGCAGCCGCTCCTCCAGGATGGCGCGATGGCCCATGATGTAGCTGCGGTAGTGGTCGCGCCATCGCCAGTCGCCGGGCGAGTTGGCGCGGCTCCTGTACTGCGCCTCCTCGCGCCGGGCTACCTCGAAGATGGCGCGGTGCAGGGGAGAGGACCTGTCAAGGCCCATACGTGCGTATTCGTATGGCAGGAAGTGGAAGTAAAGCTGATGGGCCCACAACTCCGCGCCGCTCGTCCGCACCAGGTCGTAGGCGTTGCCGTCGTGGTCCTGGTGGCCGTGGGTGATGATAACGCGTTCGAGATCAGTGGGGCGTCTGCCGAGGGCCTGCAGGCCCTTTTCGAGCGCGGGCATTGCACCGAGCGGCCCGGCGTCGATGAGCGTCCAGCCGTTGCTCTCGACGAGATAGGCCCATGTGGGGCCTGTCCTGTTCGGAAACTGGTGGGGCAGTGAAACGGCGCCGACCTCCCTCCCGCCCGGCAGGTAGAAGCGGAGCGCCATGCCATAACCGCTGGTGTCACCCTCGGTGATGACCTCGACGCTCTCAAGGTTGGGGTTGCTAGTCCTGTTCCAGGGCGTCGAGGCTGACTCCATTGGCGGCAATTGTATCTCGCTTGTGATCAGGGTTTGGGGTGAGCGGAGGGATTTGAACCCTCGATCTCCAGGGCCACAACCTGGCGCCTTGAACCTAGCTTGGCCACGCCCACCACGGCCCGCAACAGGCCGGACTCGATTCTAGCACCTTTGCCCGCGGCGGGGCAATGGCGATGAGGCTGAGGGTGGCTCGCGCGTCCGGGAGTCCTGGTTCTATCGACTTTCCCGGCAATCTCATTCATACTGTTGTCGCAGACAACCTTGACGTTTCGGTGATGCAGGCATGAAGTTGGTAACCCCAATCCGACTAGCCGCCGTCGCTCACGCTTGGTCTTGGGCGGTGGCTGCCATTGTCCTGTTCGCACTCAACCAAGTAGACGACACCAACAACGCAATCGTCATTATCGTCCTCGCAACCCTGATAGTGTGTTCAGGGCTGGCTCTCCTATGTACCCTGGCGAAAGACGACCACAGAATCGTGTGGGGAGCAGCCGCCATATCCACAGGGATAGCGAT
>DAOUKJ010000022.1:0-17762 GCA_034421435.1 Dehalococcoidia bacterium
GGGGAGGTCAGGTTCGACATCGATGGCCAGGTTGGTCCTGCCCCCGGCGCTGGTGAAGGCGCTCCTCGCCCGCTCCACCAGCGCGGCCGCTTCCACCGGTTCGGGACTGATCGCCAGCGAACCCGTCTCGATGCGTGCCACGTCGAGGAGGTCGGAAACCAGGCCGTGCATGTGGTCGGCCTGCTCCCCGATGAGGCGGAAGAGCTGGCGTACCACGGCGGGATCCAGCTCCGTGGGCGACTCCAGCAACGTGGCGGCGGAGCCCTTGATGGACGTCAGGGGCGCCCGGAGCTCGTGGCTCACCATGGCCAGGAACTCGGCCCGCAGCCGCTCCAGCTCCTCAACGTCGGCCATGTCCTGCATGGTGATGACCACCGACTCCACCGCGCCCTTATCGGAGAGGATGGGCGTTGCATTGAGCAGCACCGTGACGCTCCGCCCGTCCGGGACCCCCAGGACGATCTCCTCGGCTCGCACCGTCTCTCCCGAGCTCAGCAACTCAGCCACGGGGAACTCCCGCAGGGAAACCTCGCTTCCGTCTGCACGTCTGCACGTCATCAACTCCAGGAGCGCCTCATGAGTCTGGCCGGAGTCCCGCAGGCTGTCCGCGATCCTCTTGGCCTCCCGGTTGAGGGACTTGGGGGTTCCCGTCAGGATGTCGAAGACCACAACCGCTACCGGAGAGGTGTCGACCAGCGTCTCCATGTAGGCCCTGGCCAGCCGCGCCTCGCGGTGCCGGCGGGAGTTGGCGATGACCAGGGCCGCCTGTGAGACGAACATCACAAGGGTCTCCTCATCAGCCCGGCTGAACTCCTCGCCATTCTCCTTGTCGCCCACAAAGACGTGGCCCACTCGCCCGCCCCGGTGGAACATGGGCGCAGACATGAAGCGGAAGACTCCCACCGGCAGTGGGATGCTGAACTCCGTGAAGCCCAGGGCCCGTACGTGCTCCGTCAGGTCAGGGACTCTCATGGGCTCGGAGATGCCGGTCAGCGCTTGGAAGACGCTCAGCCCCTCGGGCATCTGCCATAGCAGCGCGGACTCCTCCACCGCCAGTCCCGACGACAGGAAATCCTCCACGCCGCCATCTTCGCCCAGAAGCGTCATCACGCCGTAGCGGGCTCCGGTCAGGGCGCGGGCCGAGTCCAGGACGCCCTGAAGCACCGTGTCAAAGTCCAGGCTCTCGTTGATGCGCCGGCTGGCCTCGCTCAGGCGGGTGAGCCGGTCCCGCAGGGCGGCCTCGTTCTCCGATATCGGTTCGTAGGGTCGGTCCAACTCGTCACCTCGATGCGACTGCGCGGGATTCGCGTCTACCGGGGCAATTATGACATCGCAGGCAAAGAATCACAATAGGTCACGAAAAATCGCACAAAAAATCACGGGAATGTCATACTGGCATGGTACGCTATCAAACGACTGTGCCCAAAGATGGGAGGTATTTGCGCGTCTTTCGCCCGACACGATCTGGGCTGGCGGGGCGCCGCCACCAGGAATGGAGACAGGCATGCAGCGCAGCCGGCAGGCCGGCGTGGTCATCCTGCTCGCATTGATGATCAGCCTGATGGCCGCCTGCGACGACTTTACGCTCGACGACCTGACCCAGCCTACCATGAGGCCAGGGTCAGAGGTGACCTCGATTCTCGTCGGCCCCGAGCTGGTGGACTGCGTTGGGGTGGCGCCTCAGAAGTGCCTGGTGGTGGACGGTGAGCTGTTCTACGAGAACATCGAGGGGTTCACGCATGAGGAGGGCTACATGCACTCTCTGAGGGTCGAACGCTACCTTGCCTTTGGCGACGAGCCGCCGCCCGAGGACGCCTCCAAGTACGCCTACATCCTGATTGAGATAATGGACAAGTACAAGTATCGGGAGTGACGCGGCAGTCGACCGCAGACGGTCAGCGCCGGAGCGCGTGCGGTGAAACGGTCTATCTGACGAGCTAGAGGTCTATACGCAGTGTTCATCAACAGGTTGTTTCGTGAACAGGCTCTGGCAAGGCGCCGGAGGCAGGAGCCGCTGGACGACCGCCTGCAGGTAACGGCCCCACACGAGTGGCTCCTGGTGGCCGGGCTGGGCGTGATGTTCCTAGCGCTGCTGGTGTACGGCGCCGTTGGCAGCGTCGAGCGCAGCCTCTCCTACGATACGGTGGTGGTACTCCCCGGCGAACGCTACCCCGTGTCCGCGCCGGTGTCCGGCACGGTGGTGGAGGTATTGGCGGAGGTGGGCGACACCATCGAGCCGGGGCAGGTCATCGCCCGTGTACGCTCGCCCCTGGAGCAGCAGCGGGACTCAGAGGCGCGCCGGCTCCTGGGGTCGCTGGTAGAGCAGTTGGACCCGAATGACGAAGCTGCGGCCAGCCTGCTCCTGCTGGCGCTGGAGAGCGCGGGGGACGCGGGAGCGCCTGCTGCGGGGGGGGTGGGGATGTCGTCAGTGTGACCGGGGGCGAGATCATGACGCTTGGTCTCGCGCCTGGGATGCCCGTTAGCGCCGGTGAGCCGGTGGCGCTTGTGCGGGCTGTGGATTCCGGCCCTCCGGAGGCCCTTGCGCTGGTGCCGTCCGCAGACGCAGGACGCATCGAGGCGGGGAACACGGCGCAGGTCAGCGTAGCGCGTGGCAACCGTGAGACCGGCGTCTACCAGGCGGAGGTCACCGCCGTCTCGGAGCGCGCCGTTGAGCCGCCGGCGTGGCTGGCAGGCCTAGGGTTGTCGGCTCCGGCGGGGTCCCATCTGGTGCTGGTGAGTCTTGAAAGCGCAGGCATGGGTGATGCGGTAGCGGACGGTTCCATGGGGTCGCTGCGCGTGGTGCTGGGACGAAGCTCATTCCTGTCACTCCTGGCGCCGGGAGGCGGCAACTGATGCGGATTACGTCCACGATGGGCGCGCGCCGCAGGCCTAGGCGGGCGCGGACTCCCCTGATGCTGCAAATGGAAGACACCGAGTGCGGGGCCGTCTGCCTTGGCATCGTTCTGGCGTACTTCGGACGCTGGGTCTCCGTGGAAGAGCTGCGCGAGGCGTGCGCCGTCAACAGGGACGGCTGTGACGCCGCCGACATTACGCGCGCCGCCCGCGGCTACGGACTGGAATCCCAAGGCTGGCGACGGGAGCCGGAGCAGCTTCACAACATGACCATGCCCCTCATTATCTTCTGGGAGTTCAATCACTTCCTGGTGCTGGAGGGGGTCCGAGGCGGTAACTACCTGGTGAACGATCCGGCCAACGGCCACCGCGTGCTCACCGCGGAGGAGTTCGACCAGGGGTTTACCGGCATCGCGTTGAGCTTTGAGGCCGGACCGGATTTCCGTCCCGGCGGATCCCGCCCCGGCGTCGTCCGCAAGCTGTGGCCCTGGCTCTCGGACGTGACCGGGCCGCTGGGGTTCGCGCTCTTCTGCGGGTTGCTGCTGTCGCTACCGGTCGCCGCCCTGCCGTTCCTGCTGAGCGTCTTCGTCGACCATGTCCTGAGCGGACAGGAGCCGCAGTGGGGAGCTGCGCTGGCCGGCGGGGTTGCCCTGGCTGGCGGCCTAGTATACCTGCTGACTTGGTTACGACATCGCTGCCTCAGACTTCTGGCGGTGCGGCTCTCGGTTGACCACGCAGACCGCTTCATCAGGCGGCTGTTCCGTCTGAGGATGCGATTCTTCACCAACCGCTACGGCGGCGACCTTACCTCCCGGATCCAGCTGATCGACCAGATCGCCACGGTGGCGACTGCGCAGTTCGTCGGGGTGTTCATCGAGCTGGTGACCAGCGCCGTGTTCCTGCTGTTCCTGTTCCTGTACGACCCGATACTGGCGGGGGCGGTTGCCGCGCTGGGCGCAGTCAACCTGTACGTCATGCGCCTGCTCACCCAGGGGCGTGTGGGCGAGAACCGCCGTCTGCAGCGCGAGCAGGGCAAGCTGCAAGGCGTAGGGATGTACGGGCTGCTCAACATAGACACCCTGCAGGCGACATCCGGGGAGATCGGGTTCTTCTCCCACTGGAGCGGCTACCAGGCCCGGGAGCTGCTGGCCCGCCAGCGTTTCGCTGAGATAGGACACCTCATGGGAGCGCTGCCGGGCGTGTTCATGATTCTGGGCAACGCCGTTGTGCTGGGAGTGGCGGGCTGGCGCGTGATGGAGGGCGAAATGTCCCTGGGCATGATGATGGGATGCTACGTCCTGGCGACGTACTTCCTGCTGCCCATCGGCCGTTTCGCTCTGTTCGCCGACCTGTTCCAGGTCCTGGAGGCCAACCTGCAACGGCTCGAAGACGTGTTGGACGCGCCGGAAGACGCATACTTTCAGCAGGGTGGGGAGCAGCCTTCAGAGAGCAGCGCAGCCCTGAGCCGGACGGTGCGGTTGAGCGGGCAGCTTGAGCTGCGCAACGTGGAGTTCGGCCACAAGGCGAACCGGGAGCCGATGCTCCAGAACTTCAACCTGACCATTGAGCCTGGGCAGCGGGTCGCCGTGGTGGGCCCCACCGGGTCGGGCAAGTCGACGCTGGCGCTGCTGGTGGCAGGGGTACACCAGCCCTGGTCCGGCGGCGTCTTTCTCGATGGACACGCGCGCTCCGATATCTCCCGCGGCCTGCTCGGCAGCTCCGTGGCCATGGTCGACCAGCGCGTATTCCTGTTCGCCGGGACCGTGCGGGAGAACCTGAGCCTGTGGAACCCCGAGATACCCGAGCAGGACCTGGTGGCTGCCGCCACCGACGCGGCCATCCACGATGAGATCATGGCGCGGGCGCAGGGCTACGATGCGCCCGTGGACGAGGGCGGGCGAAACTTCAGCGGCGGCCAGCGCCAGCGCCTGGAGATAGCCCGCGCATTGGTTGGTAATCCATCCCTGCTGATACTGGACGAGGCCACCAGCGCGCTGGACCCGATCACTGAGGTGCGCATCGACGACGCACTGCGACGGCGCGGGTGCAGCTGCCTGATCGTGGCGCACCGCCTCAGCACCATCCGCGACTGCGATCTGATCGTCGTGCTGGAGGGCGGGCGCGAGGTGCAGCGTGGCACGCACACTGAGCTGATGGCTGAGCAGGACGGCCTCTACCGCCACCTGATGGAGACGGAATGAGCATCTATTCGGAACATGCCGGTGGAGCGCCGGGCGCGGGTCGCCTGGCCGAACTGGCGGCCGCTCGCGGCGAGACGGTGGCCGGAGGCGGCAACCGCCCCATCCACCTCTCCGATCCCGGCATCCTGTGCTTCGTGGCCGAAGGGTCGGTGGACGTGTTCGCGGCGCGCCTCCGCGCTGACGGCGTGCCCTCCGACTTCAAGCATCTCCTGCGCGCAGGCGCAGGACGGCTGCTGTTCCCCGCCGCGGAGGGCCTGACAGGCACGGTGCTGGTGATCAAGGGACTCCCCGGCTCCGCACTGCGCCTGATGCCTCTGGACGCTCTCGACGGCGCAGGTTGCGATGAGCAGGTCGTCGAGCAGGTGGAGACCTGGGTCTCCGAGGTATCCGAGGCGGTCACGCGGGAGTTCACCTACCGCCCGCGCATCGACCGGCTCCTATTGGCTGAGGCGGCAGAGCAGCCGGTGGAGGCCGGGGAGACGCTGTCGACGCGCCGCGGCGTGGTGTGGATGTCCGGCGGGGACGCGGGCCTTACGTACCTGGGCACCGAGGAGGGCGACCCGGACGGCCCGGGCGTGGTACCGGTCACCCCCACAAGCTGGGTTACGTTGTCGAGGAGCGCCAATGTGCGCTGCGTCGCCACAGAGGAGCTCCAAGTAGAGGGGCGTCTGATGTCCGCCCTGGCAAACTTCAACGATATGGCCCTGAGCGCCGACGACCTCAACCGGCGCCTGCTTCTGACCGACGTCGCCAACCTGCAAACGAGCACCGCCGAATTCCGCCAGAGGGGTGAGCAGAACGCGCGCCGCCGCCTCTTTGGAGTGCTGGACCCGGGCGCACGACTGGATGGAGACGACCTGGCTCTCCCGCAGGCGCTGCAACTGGTAGGGCGTCACGAGGGCATCGCCTTCCACATGCCCCACGGCAGAGCGCAGCGCCCGGGGGCTGACGCCGAGGAGCCGACACTGGCCGACGTCCTGATGGCCTCCGGAGTGCGCATGAGACGCGTTGCCCTGCGCAGGCAGCAACGCTGGTGGCTGGGTGACAGCGGCGCGATGCTCGCCATCCGCAGAGACGACGGCGCGCCCGTCGCACTGCTCCCCGGCTCCATGGGACGCTACCGGATGGTGGAGCCGGAGTCCGGCCGCGTTCGGCAGGTCAATGCCAATCGGGCCGATTCGCTGGAGCAGGAGGCCTATTTCTTCTACTGTCCGCTGCCCGACGACGGCCCGGTCAAGGCGCGGCAGCTGTCCGGGCTGGCCTTGCACCGTGCGGGGGCAGACATGGCCCGGCTGGTTGCGGCAGGAATGCTTGCGGGCATAGCCATGCTGGTTCCCCCGGTGCTGCTGGGAGCCTTCGTGGGGCAGGCGCTGCCCTCCGGCTCCCTGCAGACGCTGGTGGCGTTGACCCTGGGCGCCGTGCTGATTGCGCTGCTCCTGGGAGTGTTGCAGATGATGCAGGGCACGGCGCTGATGCGGCTGGAGGGACGTATGGCTGCGCGCGCCGGGGCTGCCCTGTGGCTCCGAATGCTGGACCTGCCGTCCGGCTTCTTCCGCCGCTTCACCGCCGGCGACCTGGCCACGCGGGCCATGGCGCTCTATGAGCTGCGTGACAAGGTGTCTGGCGTCGTCGTGGCCGCGATGCTGTCGGTCCTCTTCCTGCTGCCCACCTTCGCCCTGCTCTTCCTCTACATCGCCGCCCTGGGCTGGCTGTGCCTGGCACTGGGGCTGACCTCCCTGAGCATAACCCTCGCGCTGGGGCTGATGCAGACGCCATACCATCGCCGGCGGCTGGCCGTCACGCGGCAGCTGACGGGGACGCTGCTCCAGCTGATAGGCGGAGTGGCCAAGCTGCGGACCGCGGGCGCGGAGGGAATGGCCTTCATCATGTGGGCCCGCGGGTACCGGGAGCTGAAGCAGACGGAGATGAAGCTGGGGACGTACCAGGAGCACCTGATGGCCTTTACCGCAGCCGTGCCCCTGTTCGCAAGCGCGGCGCTGTTCGCACTGGCTCTGACGGTCGGCGGGGACGACCTGGCGGTGGGCAGCTTTCTGGTGGTGTACGCCGCCTTCATGGTATTCAACGGCGCGGTGGTCCAGCTAGGCGGCGCATTCTCCGCCGTCGCAGCCATACTCCCAGCGGTGCAGCAGGTGCAGCCAATCCTCACCGAGCGCCCGCGGAACCTCGCCTCGGACCTTCCCGCGCCTGAGCTGAAGGGCGAGGTGCTGCTGGATCACGTGAGCTTCCGCTACTCCGACGACGGCCCGCTGGTCCTGAACGACGTCACCATTCATGCCCTGCCGGGAGAGTTCATCGCACTGGTCGGGGAGTCGGGCGCGGGAAAGAGCACCATATTCCGACTGGCCCTGGGGCTGGAGAGGCCTCAGCTTGGCGCCGTCTACTTCGACGGTCACGATCTCAACCGGCTCAACTGGAGCTCGGTGCGCAACAAGATCGGCACCGTCCCACAGGACGCCCACCTGCGTCCACAGACGGTGCTGGACAACATCATCGGCATCGACGGGGAGCTGAGCGAGGACGAAGCATGGCGCGCCGCCCGGCTGGCCCGCGTGGACGCCGACATCGCGGCGATGCCCATGCGCATGTACACCGTCAGCAGCGAGAGCGCCGCGGCCTTCTCCGGCGGCCAGGTGCAGCGCTTCATGCTGGCCGCCGCCCTTGCCCGCAGCCCAAAGGTGCTGCTGCTGGACGAGGCGACCAACTGGCTCGACAACCGGACCCAGGCCGACATCATGGAGCAGATCGAGCAGATCTCCGTGACCCGCATCATCAGCGCCCACCGGCTCTCCACCATCCGGCGGGCCGACCGCATCTACGTGCTGCAGGGCGGCCGGGTAGTCCAGGAGGGGACGTTCGAGGAGCTGATGGAAGAGGAAGGCGTGTTCCGTGACCTGGTCAGGCGACAGCTGACGTGAGTCCCCCATCCCACCCGACAGGCGACGGACGCAGGTAAACCTGGGTGTGTTGGCAATGGCAACTCCAGAAGTGAACCCCGTCTCTTGCCCGCTCATGGTGAGCCTGTCGAACCATTTGAGCGGGCCTATCGGGAGTCCGCTCACTCCCTTCGACACGCTCAGGGTGAATCTCCCGCTCATGGTGAGCCTGTCGAACCATTTGAGCGGGCGTGTCGCGAATCCGCTCACGCCCTTCGACAGGCTCAGGGTGAGCGGACTAGACACCGTAGCCCGTTCACAGACTGCCCCGTACTTGATACGGGGGTGAGCGGACTAGACACCCTTGCCCGCTGTGGCAAGTAGGAACACCACTACACACCTGGATTACTAGGGCGTATAGAGGAAGGCCGATGATAACCGACGAGCATTCCATGAAGGATTCAGAGACAGGGCCGACGGACCGCCCATTTGGGGAGTTCCTGGCTGACCTCAGGAGCCTGTTCCCCTCAGCGCTGGTAGACGGCTCCGGCTGGGAGCGGCTGCTGGCGCTGGCGCATCGGCTGCCCATCCACGTGATCAACCACCGTTTCGGCTTCGAGTTCGATCTCTGCGACCCCGAACCGGCGGCGGACTTCTGCGTGGTGCCCAGCCCCGGCAGTCCTCTCGCCGGGTTCTACGTCCGCCAGGGCGAGCTTGCTCCTACGGAGTCGGCGGAGGCCGCGCTGGGGGCGTTCCTCGCCGAACAGGTAAGCGACCCGCAGGGGCTGCTCGCCCAAGGCAGTGGAGGGCTGATACTGGAGTATGACCTTGTCGGGATGACGGGGGCTCAGCCGCGCCCTCCCGGGATCTTCATAGTGACCGGCGAGGTGAAGGACGAGTCCATCAGGGAGAAGCTGTTCGGCGACCCGGAGCGTCTGGCAGCCGCGCTGTGGGCCGTCTCCGGCCGGACGCCAGACGCCGACGTGCTGCGGGAGATGCTGCGGGTCTACCAGGAGCTGCCGGCGAAAGGCGGCGTCTCCCAGGCCGGAATCATGCCGGGCCGGGACCAGCGGGCGGTCCGCCTCATCGTTCAAACGCACTCTGCCGAAGAGGCCGCAGCGATGCTGGAGCGTATCCGGTGGCCCGGCTCCCCGGAGGAAGCCGCCTACGTCTGCGGAAGCATGGCAGGGTTGACCAGGCCCGGCGCCGTCCTGAGCGTGGACGTTACCGCACAGGGCGTCTCCCCGCGGCTGGGGCTGGAGTTCTACCGTCCCGTGGAGTGGCACGATCTGGACCGCGCCGGATGGGGCAGCCTCATCGACCGGCTGCAGGAAAGAGGCTGGTGCCTGCCGGAAAAGGCCAAGGGATTGAAGGCATGGCCCCTAGTCGAGCAGGTCTTCGACCAGGGCAAGGTGTACAAGGTCCAGCAGAGCATCAACCACGTAAAGGTTGTCGTGGACCGCGGGAGCACCGCCGCCAAGGCCTACGCCGGCACAATGGCGCTGCAGTCAGCCTAAACGTAGCCCCAGATAAACACTCCGCCGGCGACGTTCTCCAGCTCGGCCTCTGTCAGCGCCGGAGAGGGCGGCAGCACCAGGTGGGCGGTCGTCGCGCTTCCTCGTGCACCACGACATCGAACCCGTCCGGTATGGTTTGCCCGGTCTCAGCCGAAATGGCTGCTCTCGGATCGGCGATGAGGCGTGCACGGAAGTCGTTGTCCTCCGCCGCTTTGCTCAGAATCTGGTCCTTCAGTTCGGTTGCCGTGGTCGTGATGGAATCTCCCTTGAATGTTAAGCGTTTTGGCTCTATCTGAATCTACAGCCCGTGTTCAAAACCAATTTGGGCCCTGGCCCCTGTAGCCGCGCCCGCCGGCGGCCTTCTCCAACTCGGCCTCCGTCAACCTGGGCGATGGCGGCAGCACCAAGTGCGCGGTAGTGGCGCTGTCCTCGTGCACCACGACATCGAACCCGTCCGGTATGGTCACTCCGGTTTCAGCGGAAATGACTGCCCTCGGGTCCGCGATGAGGCGGGCGCGGAAGTCGTTGTCTTCCGCCGCCTTACTCAGAATCCGGTCCTTCAACTCGGTTGCCGTGGTCATGGCATACCTCCTGTGCTACGACTCAAACGGAAGTTGCGAACGGACCCCAGTTGTCGCCGCCTCCGGCGACCGCCTCCAGCTCAGCCTCCGTCAGTTCGGGAGATGGCGGCAGCACCAGGTGCGCGGTGGTGGCGCTGTCCTCGTGAACCACAATGTCGAACCCGTCCGGTATAGCCGTGCCGACCTCGGACGCTATCGCGGCCTTCGGGTCCGCGATGAGGAGCGCGCGAAACTCGCCGTCTTCCTCCGCCCTGCTCAGGATCCGATACTTCATCTCGGTCGCCGTTGTCATCATTCACCTCGTGAATCGTCTGCGTCCATGCAGCGTTAATCGCTGCCGGCCTTCTCCAAGTCAGCCCCCGTCAACCGGACGCGGCCGCTCGACAGGCAGCCCACCAGACTAGCCTGCGAACGGCCATGCCGGCCCACCCGGAAACCGGGCGATGCTGTAAGCCCCGGCGTCCCCCTTTAGCCGTTCCCGCCCATGTGGGAAGGCATCGAGTTCTCCCAGAGACTCGCGCCACCGGTTACCATCTCCAGCTCGGCGTCCGTCAGCGCCGGCGAGGGCGGCAGCACCAGGTGCGCAGTGGTGGCGCTGTCCTCGTGGACCGCCACGTTGAACACGTCCGGTATGTCGGCCCCGATCTCAGCCGAGATAGCCGCCTTCGGGTCGGCGATGAGGAGTGCGCGAAACTCACCGTCCTCAGCCGCCTTGCTCAGAATCCGGTCCCTCATCTCAGTTGCAGTGGTCATTGTTCTACTCCCTTCACTGCTATAGTGGACTGGTTGGCAGCCGGTAAGCTGCCGCCAGGCTTGAGCCGTCCTAACCCCACAGCCCGGTGTGGTGGCCGCCGGCCGCCGTCTCCAGCTCGGCCTCCGTCAGCTTGGGCGATGGCGGAAGCACCAGGTGCGCGGTGGTGGCGCTGTCCTCATGCACCACGATGTCGAACCCCTCCGGTACGTCGGTGCCGACCTCGGACGCTATCGCGGCCCTCGGGTCGGCGATGAGGCGTGCGCGGAAGTCGCCGTCCTCCTCCGCCTTGCTCAGAATCCGGTCCTTCAACTCTGTTGCCGTCGTCATGGTTCTCCTCCTTGCGTATTGGGTTTCTGTCCTGGACTTCCGGGGCCAAAGGGTGATTGCGCTACTGCTTTACCAGATGATCATCGCAATGCCGCCGGTGGCTGTCTCCAGCTCAGCCTCCGTCAGCTTGGGCGAGGGCGGCAGCACCAGGTGCGCCGTCGTCGCGCTGTCCTCGTGCACCACGACGTCGAACCCCTCCGGTATGACCGCGCCCACTTCGGATGCTATCGCGGCCTTCGGATCTGCGATGAGGCTGGCGCGGAAGTCGCCGTCCTCCTCCGCCCTGCTCAGGATCTGGGTCTTCAACTCGGTTGCAGTGGTCATGTAGCTTCTCCTTCCGCGTATAGCTTCTGTCTTGGCTCTCCGCCGTCTTGCCCTCATTGCCGACGGGGGACTGCGTTCACCAAAGGGTGACCATACCTCCTATGCCGCCGGCGGCCGTCTCTAGCTCAGCCTCCGTCAGCTTGGGCGAGGGCGGCAGCACCAGGTGCGCGGTGGTGGCGCTGTCCTCGTGCACCACAACGTCGAAGCCGTCCGGCACGGTGGTCCCGATTTCGGACGAGATAGCGGCCTTGGGGTCAGCGATGAGGCTGGCGCGGAAGTCGCTGTCCTCTGCCGCCCGGTTCAGAATCCGATCCTTCATTTCAGTGGCAGTGGTCATGGTTCTATTCCTTGCGCACAGGACTTATGTCCTGGGCTTTTGCTTCCGAAGGGCTAGTTCCAGGTTCCAATTACCGAGAGGCCGCCGGTCGCATTCTCCAGGTCGGTCTCCGTGAGCTGCGGCGAGGGCGGCAGCACCAGATGCGCGGTGGTGGCGCTGTCCTCGTGCACCGCCACGTCGAACCCGTCCGGTATGGTGGCCCCGGTCTCGGACGAGATGGTCCCCTTCGGGTCCGCGATGAGTCGGGCGCGAAACTCGCCGTCCTCCGCCGCTTTGCTCAGGATTTTGGTCTTCAGCTCGGTTGCCGTCGTCATGGTCTGCCTCCTCTCCTTACCTATATCGCAATGGGCATCCGCCAGCCCTTCACGTATTCAGCGTATCACACGTATATGATATTGGTGTGACCTCCAGGCGATTTTGTCGTGACCTATTGTGATTAATCGCCAGTTCCGGCATAATTGACCTGTCAGAGCCGAATTCCACGGCCCCGGAGGACACCCTCCGCGGTCGCATCGAGGTGTTGAGTTGGACCGACCGATACCTGACAACGAGAACGCCCCGACTGACGAGATCTACGGCGAACGCTATGTTCAGCCGTATGCCGCCCTCTACATCGATCACCCGCTGTGGGAGCCAAAGCTGCAATGCAACGTTGCGCTGCTGAGCAGGCTGTTGAAGCCGTTGGGCAACTGGCTGGACACCTGCTGCGGGCAGGGGTGGCACCTGGCGCAGTTTCCCAGCCACCGGCGGATGGGCATCGACGTGAGCGCGGCCCAGCTCGAGCAGGCGCGGCTGCACAACCCCGGCGTCCCCTTCATTCAGGCCGACATCACCGACTACGAGGTTCCCGACGGCCAGCGATTCGACCTGGTGAGCAACTTCTGGAGCGCCTACTCCTACCTGAACGACGAGGATGCCATTCGCGAGCTGGTGGAGAAGCTGGTCCGCTGGACGGCGCCGGGCGGCGCCCTGTACGTGGAGCTGACCGTCCCGGAGCTGCTGGAGGCCTTCAACGACAGCGAGTTTGCTGAGGAGACGGGCGCCAGGGTCTCCCTGCGGTCACCCGATGGAGTATACTGGGATTACCAAGACGCCGGCGGGGTTCACCGGATGATGAGCCCGCCGCTTGAGTTCTTCACCGACATCATCGCGCCGCACTTTGCCGGGATGAATCACTCGACGGTGGTGCGGGCGGTGCGCCAGCTGGTCGCCTGGGGCAAGCGCCCCGACTGACGGAGCGTCGCTCTGCGGGCGCCCACAAGGAGCGCCCCTACTCTATGGTGACGCGTCCGCCGGCCCGAACCTGGATGCTCAGGTCATGGTCGTCGAGGAGAAGCATACCTATCAAGGGCGTGGCATCGGCTACGTAGGCATAGACATCCCTGGGTTCACCGTCCCATATTACCGACACGTTGTGAACTTCGAAGAATTCCTCGCTACCGTCAGCCAGGACCACTCGGCTTCGTCCCACCAGGCCCAGACCTAGTTCTGCGACAAGAGACGGAGGCAAGATGAGATAGCGGTTGAAGCCCGTGTCCACCACGGCCTCCACTTGCCGCACCTGCCCCGCAGGGCCGCGGACTGGGACGGTTATGACGGCTTGGTAGGCGGCGTTCACAATCCCTTCGATCACCTGGTGCTCCGCGGGTTCCCTCCCCCAATGCTGCCTGTCGCGCGGTACCCAACCCGCACCAGCCACACGTCGAAAGCCTCCGGATACGTCGCCCGCAGACGATTCACCGCGGCCAAAAGGTCGTCACCGATCGCCCAGATTCCACTGTCTACGTCGATGGCGACGTACTCCCCATCGTGCTCGTCTTCCACCTGCGGGCGGATGTCTCTCTCGTAAATCTCATCGCCGAGGCGGGCCGTCTCCTCTTTGGGTCGACGTACTGGCGTCGTCATTTCTTCACCTTCCACAAAAGGGCATTTCTCTACAGATCACATTCTACTCCGGCGGCAATTTGCGAATCAACAAGAACGGCATGGGCCGCGCACCGACAGCGCGATTTGCCGGGTGCCGACGTAGGGGCAACCCTCGAGGGCTGCTATGTCAAGGTCACACTCTCTTTCGTCGGATTCTGTCCCACGTCCTGCGCATCCGGCGTCGGAGGCGCTTGATGCTCAGAATGAGCAGAGCGACGATCACTGCCGCCAGGATAGCCAACCACCATAGGGACCTGAGTCCCGCTTCCAACTCTCGCTCCGGCGGAGGTGTGGCGGGAATCATCGTGGGAACCGAGGTGGGTGTTGCCAAGAGCGCCGGGGTGGACGTAGGCGTTGGCGCGGTAGTGGGTGATGGCTCAGCCGTAGGCGTCGGAGTGGGCGACGGCTCAAGCGTAGGCGTGGCTGTGGCCGTCGCCGTAGGCGTTGGCATGGCGGTTGGCGTGGCTGTGGCTGTGGCCGTAGGTGTTGGCGCGGGCGTCGGTGAAGGCGTAGGAGTCGGAGTAGGCGAAGGCTCAGGCGTTGGCGTCGGAGTGGGCTGGACTTGGACTGAGTCGTTCAAGACTATCTTCGCCGGGGTTACGTCGAGGTTCGGGACACTGCTGGTGCCCGCCACGACGATGGTCTCGTCTCCCTCTAGCACTCCGTCATCCACCGGGGTGATGGTCAGCTTGGCTGACTGGCTGCTCCGGTTCGCCGGAATGGTGATGGCGAGAGCCCCGGTTGAGGTGTAGTCCTCGGTCCGGGTGGCCGTGCCCTCCAGGCTCAGTGTGACTGTTGTGGCCTCGGTCCGCATCACTCCCCCGTTGAGCTCCGCGGTGACGGTGACCTCGGTCTGCGCGTCATCCTCGCCAATCGCCGCGGGACTGGCCGACAGGGCGATGCCGGTCGTCGGATCGCTCGCCGCGATGGTGGCCGTGGCCGACGCCGTACCCATCACCGGACCTCCTGTAACAGACGTCAGCGTGATGGTGAAGCGCTCCGCAGACTCCGAGAGGTTGTCGTCCATGATGAGCACCGAAATTGTCTGCTTCATCACGCCGGCAGGGAAGCTCACGGAATCGTTGACAGGGCCATAGTCGCGGTCGGCCGTTGCGGTGTCGCCGGAAGCTCCGGCCAAGCACCTCACGGTGACACCGAATGCGACCGCGCGCGAGAGGGTCACCTGGAATCTTGCCTCGTCACCCTCCTGCACCTGGGCCGATGGGCCAACGATGGATACGGTTGCAGGCGGAGGAGGAGGCGGAGGCGTTGGTGGTGGCGGCGGCGTGTCGTTATCCTCTACTCTCACTGTCACCGACCGTGTGGCAATGCCCGAGTACTTCGTGTCGGCGCTTGTGACGCTGTGCCTGATCGTGACCGACTCGTCAGCGTAGTCGGCGTCCTCAACCCCGAACACGGTGAAGCTCTGGGACGTGCTCCAGTTGCCGGAGGTGAAGGTGCGCGACGCCGGAGTGACTGTCACCGCACCCGTGTCCCGGCTGGCGGCCTCCACAGTCACGCTGGCCGCGGGTTTGCTGTCGAGGACTACGGCGTAGGTCTTCGACCTACCTTCATCGACGCTCAGCGTCGTGGGACTGACTGTGACTCGCGCGGTGTCGTTGTCGACGATGGTCACCGTGGCTACGTCCGTGCCGTCGCCCTCATTGGTCCAGCCCGAGGCGGTGGTGTCGATGGTGACGGTGAAGGTCTCGTTGTCCTCGTCCACGTCGTCGTCCTCTATGGGAATGGTGATGCCAAGCGTGCTGTTGCCTCCGGCGACAGTGACCGGGGAGCCGATTGTACCCACGTCCGAGGAGTCAGCGTTGCCCGTACCGGTGGTGGAGTAGGCGGGCGTGACCGTGAACCGCAGCCCTCCCGCGGGCGCGTTCTCGCTCAGGGTGATCGTCAGCGTCGCGCTGGCCCCTTCTGCCGCGCTGGCCGTTCGAGTGAGCGCGAAGGTCTTGTCTGGAGGAGGGGGCGGAGGCGGAGGTGGTGGTGGAGGGGGAGGAGGAGGCGGGATCACGTCGTCGTCTGTGATGGAGACCGACGTCGTGCTGTTCGTTCCCGCGGAGACGCCGCTGGGGAACGTCCCAAAGCCCAGGGTGACAGACTCACCGTCGTCGTCCACGGTGTCGGAGGCTGCGGCGAAGGTGATGGTCTTCTCGGTGTCGGTGGCCCCGAAGGTCAGGTTGGCGGGCACCCCCGAGTAGTCGGCTGAGGTCGCGCCACCCTGGTTGCTCTTGGTGATCGTGACTGTGATGCTCCGCTCCGGCGCGATGCTCAGCTTCACCTTCACACTCACGCTGCTCCCCTCCGCCACCGTGTATGTGCTCTGCTCAAACGTCACGTCCACGTCCGCCGGCAGGTCGTCGTCGTCGATGGAGATGGTGGTCTCACTGGTGCTGCCTGCGCTCACCCCATCCGGCAGCGTTCCAAAGGTCAGCTTCACCGACTCCCCATCGTCGTCCACGGTGTCCGCCGTCGCCGCGAACTTGAAGGTCTTGGAGGTGTTGCCTGAGTTGAAGGTGACGCTGGCAGGCACCCCGGAGTAGTCAGCCGACGTTGCCCCGCCCTGGTTCGTCTTGGTGATGGGGATGGTGACGGTGCGCTCCGGGTCCGCGCTCAGGGTGACGGTCACCGTGGCCTCGTTCTCCTTGACCGACATGGTGCCCGTGTCGTCCGTCTCGTCCACGCCGTAGGTGGCCGACCCGAAGGCCACGGTTACCGAAGGTACGTCGTCGTCTGTGATCGAGACCGACGTTGTGCTGGTGGTCCCCGCCGAGACGCCCGTGGGGAACGTCCCAAAGCCCAGGGTGACAGACTCCCCGTCGTCGTCCACGTTGTCCGCCGTCGCAGCGAAGGTGATGGTCTTCTCGGTGTCGGTGGCTCCGAAGGTCAGGTTGGCAGGCACGCCGGAGTAGTCGGACGAGCTCGCTCCGCCCTGGTTGCTCTTGGTTATGGGGACGGTGATGCTCCGCTCCGGGGCGACGCTCAGCTTCACCTTGACGCTCACGCTGCTACCCTCCGCTACAGTGTAGGAGCTCTGCTCGTACGTCACGTCCACGTCCGCCGGCAGGTCGTCGTCGTCGATGGAGATGGTGGTCTCACTGGTGCTGCCCGCGCTCACACCCGCCGGCAGCGTCCCGAAGGTCAGCTTCACCGATTCATTGTCGTCGTCGATGGTGTCCGCCGTCGCAGCGAACTTGAAGCTCTTGGAGGTCTCGCCTGTGTTGAAGGTGACGCTGGCAGGCACCCCGGAGTAGTCTGCGCTGGTCGCTCCGCCCTGGTTCGTCTTGGTGATCAGGATGGTGACGGTGCGCTCAGGGTCAGCGCTCAGGGTGACCGTCACCGTGGCCTCGTTCTCCTTGACCTCTGTTGTGCCGGTGTCGTCGGTCTCGTCCACGCTGTAGGTGGCAGAGCCGAAGGCTACCGTCACCGACGGTACGTCGTCGTCGGTGATCGAGACCGACGTTGTGCTGGTGGTCCCCGCGGTGACCCCCGTAGGAAACGTCCCGAAGCCCAGTGTGACCGACTCCCCGTCGTCGTCGACGTTGTCGGAGGCTGCGGCGAACGTGATGGTCTTCTCAGTGTCGGTGGCTCCGAAGATCAGGCTGGCAGGCACCCCGGAGTAGTCGGCGCTGGTCGCTCCGCCCTGGTTGCTCTTGGTTATGGGTACAGTGATGCTCCGCTCAGGCGCGACGCTCAGCTTCACCTTCACGCTCACGCTGCTACCCTCAGCAACCGTGTAGGATCTCTGCTCGTACGTCACGTCCACGTCGGCGGGCAGGTCGTCGTCGGTGATGGAGATGGTGGTCTCGCTGGTGCTGCCCGCGCTTACACCGGCCGGCAGCGTCCCAAAGGTCAGCTTCACAGACTCCCCGTCGTCGTCGATGGTGTCGGAGGCTGCGCTGAACGTGAAGCTCTTGGAGGTCTCGCCACTGTTGAAGGCTACGCTGGCAGGGACGCCGGAGTAGTCTGCGCTGGTCGCTCCGCCCTGGTTCGTCTTGGTGATCGGGATGGTGACGGTGCGTTCAGGGTCCGCACTCAG
>DAOUKJ010000023.1:0-32422 GCA_034421435.1 Dehalococcoidia bacterium
AGACAGCGACCAAGTCGTTACGCCTTTCCTGCGGGTCGGAATTTACCCGACAAGGGATTTCGGTACCTTAGGACCGTTATAGTTACGGCCGCCGTTCACCGGGGCTTCAGTTCAGAGCTTCCTCCCGGCCGAAACCGGGATTGACCCCTCCCCTTAACCTTCCGGCACTGGGCAGGCGTCAGCCCCTATACGTAGGGTTTCCCCTTAGCAGAGACCTGTGTTTTTGTTAAACAGTCGCTTGGCCCTATTATCTGCAACCCCAAAAGGCTCCAGGAGCAAGTCCTTTCACCTCCAGGGCACCCCTTCTTCCTAAGTTACGGGGTTAGATTGCCGAGTTCCTTAACGAGGGTTCTCTCGAACACCTTGGGGCTTTTACCCCTGCCTACCTGTGTCGGTTTGCGGTACGGACGCCCACACCCCATAGCAACGAGGCTTTTCTTGGCGGTATAGGTTCAACGGAATTCCCCGAGCAGACCTCGAAGTTTCCACCCCCCTCAGCTCGTAACGCCGGAACGGATTTGCCTATCCCGGCATGGCCTACAGGGGCAGACGCACCATGTCCAATGGGCACGCTCCGCCTACCTTTCCGCGTCCCCCCTTTGCTTTAAAGCGAGATAAGGGCGGTACGGGAATGTTGACCCGTTGTCCATCGCCTTCGCCTTTCGGCTACGGCTTAGGCCCGACTAACCCTACGCCGAACAACGTTGCGTAGGAAACCTTAGGCTTTCGGTGCCAGGGATTCTCACCCTGGTTTGCGCTACTCATGCCGACATTCTCACTTCCCCGCGCTCCAGCAGACCTCACGGTCCACCTTCAGCGCCCGGGGAACGCTCCCCTACCCCCCGATTGGCTTTCGCCTCTCGGAGCCACGGCTTCGGCGGCGGGCTTGAGCCCCGTTGGATTTTCGGCGCAGGACCCCTCGACCAGTGAGCTATTACGCACTCTTTGAAGGGTGGCTGCTTCTAAGCCAACCTCCTGGCTGTCTGGGCGATCCCACTTCCTTTACCACTTAGCCCGCACTTGGGGGCCTTAGCCGGTGGTCTGGGCTGTTTCCCTTTCGACAATGAAGCTTATCCCCCACTGTCTCACTCCCAAGGTAAGAGATACTGGCATTGGCGGTTTGGTTGGGTTTGGTAAGCTCACGCCCCCTAGCCCATCCAGAGCCCTACCTCCAGCATTCAATCCTTGAGGCTGCACCTCAATGCATTTCGGGGAGAACCAGCTATCTCCGGGTTCGTTTGGCATTTCACCTCTACCCACAGCTCATCCCAGGTCTTTGCAACGACCACGAGTTCGGGCCTTCACTCGGATGCTATCCGAGCTTCACCCTGGCCATGGGTAGCTCACCCGGTTTCGGGTCTAATCCCCGCGACTCTGACGCCCTATTCAGACTCGCTTTCGCTTCGGCTCCCTCCGTCCACGGAGTTAACCTTGCCGCAGAGATTAACTCGTCGGCTCATTCTTCAATAAGCACGCCGTCATCCCTCCTAACGGAGAGACTCCGACCGTATGTAGGCCTACGGTTTCAGATCTATTTCACTCCCCTCCCGGGGTTCTTTTCACCTATCCCTCACGGTACTGGTACGCTATCGGTCGCCAAGGGTATTTAGCCTTGGAGGGTGGTCCCCCCAGCTTCCCACGGGATTCCTCGTGTCCCGTGGTACTCAAGAACGCATCGGGAGCCCCTTCCTTTTCGCCTACGGGGCTTTCACCCCCTATGGCGGCCCTTTCCAGGGACCTTCGGCTAAAGAAGAGGTTTCTCACTCCCTGGGGTCGCTGGAGCTTCCCCTGACACGCCTTGCAACCCCCCTGAAGCATAGGACTCCAGCCCACTAAGCTCCAGAGGTTTAGGCTCTTCCCCGTTCGTTCGCCACTACTAAGGGAATCTCGGTTGATTTACTTTCCTCGAGGTACTGAGATGTTTCAGTTCTCTCGCTTACCCGCCCCGCCCTAAGGGTTCAGACGGGGCTGTCCCAAGTTCATTGAGACGGGTTACCCCATTCGGGAATCCCCGGCTACGCTTGCTAGACAGCTCACCGAGGCTTTTCGCAGTCTTGCCACGCCCTTCATCGGCCCTTGGCGCCTAGGCATCCACCGTAGGCCCGAACTAACTTAACCCACATTCAGGCCCGTAAACCTCTATTCAGTTGTTAATGTGCGCAAAAACGGCGCCTGGATGCTTCCAGCCGCCGTGGGACTAGCTTCCAGTTGAGTGTCTTGTATGTACTCAGGTGTCCAGTTCTGCGTTCCTTTTTCTCAGGACGTAAATGGCATTATACAAGCGCCCCAGGGGGTAGTCAAGCCGTTTGGCGACGATTTCCTACCCATTACGACGACGACGACGCCTGCACCACTCGCTGTCTACGCGTGACGCGTTTCCCCAAGGCGATTCCGCACAGCAGAAAGCCAAGGTCGATGGCGATAACTCCAATGGGCTCAAGCCAATAGATTAGAGTGCCGACGGCAGTGGGGAAGTCGATACGCAGGTAATGAGTGAGAGGCCAGGTGGAATTGCTGAATGCAACGACTGCCAGCGTTCTCAGGAAGCCTAGGCCAACGGCCAGCGCAATGATTGCGGAGATGGCCAACAGGCCAAGGCGGCCGCTTGGCGAGATGGCCGCGCCTATCGTGAGGGCTATGCCGAAGAATACGACAGGCAGGAGCCACGCTGTTTCCACGCATCCCTGACTCGGCGCTATGGAGTGGGCTACAGGTATGACCGGAAAAGCAACTACGTATGCCTCCGGTTCGACGTAGCCCAACCGAGGCCAGAAGCGGGGCCAGAAGCATGTCCAATCAAGCAGCCACTCAATACCGCGGAGCGCCAACTCCAACGAGAGGTTCAGCACCATTGCCAGCAGCAGCATGGCCTTCAAGCTGATTGGTGCCCAACGCCGTTGAGCGTAGTCCATGATGAGACCTCCACCTCCTAGTGCCGCGTGCCGCTGCAGCAGCCGAGCACAGTTCACCCCCATCTCAATCTTCCCCCGTCAAGGGGGAAGAGGCTTAGGAGGCCGGCCGCCAGCTCACCGATGCAGGCCGAAACACCTGCGCATCGCTTTTGTTGCCCTTGGAACTAGAACCCGCAGAAGAGGTATCGGAGGAACGGGCCCATCTGTGTCATCGCTTCCTCCCCCTCGGATGGCAGCAAATCTCCGAAGAAGCTCTCCATGATCTCCTCGCCGAGATTCTCAGGCAACGTCCCGCCGGCGGACACTCCAAGCATCTTCTCGGTGAGGCACCTGGTCGCGGCCTCAAGCGGGTCCATGTCCTCAGTGATGTCGGCGGGCGGAATCCAGATGTTGCGATGGTCCGCAGCCGCCGGCTCGGCGGTGGCGGCGCTCTTCAACATCTCCTCGATGCGGGCTGTGGCGTCGGCGAGGGCGCTGACCTGCGCCTCCACCTCGGCGAGCCGGTTGCGGGTGTCGGCCTGCGCGGTAGCCTCATCCGCAATGTGGGTATTCAGCGTGCCTTCCACAGCTTCGATCTCATCGGTTTCGGTGTCGCAGGCCATGACCAGCCCAAGCGCGAGCGTCAGCACGGCGATGAACAGAAACGTGGCAATCCTTCTCATGGCATTCGATTTCCTGCGATAGTGCGATTGCGCGAATTATAGGTACGGCCTGTGCTTGGCGCAACTTGCCGGCAGGCCGAGCGTCGCGCCTACCCCCGCGGCCGCCAGCTCACCAGCGCAGGCCGAAACACCGGCGCGCCGCGTATCCTGAACCGCCCGTCGTCGCACTCCTCCAGCATCTCGTCGAGCGCATGCGCCAGTCGCCGCTCACCATCGCCGCCCGCCTCCACGAACAGGCGCGACCGCGTCTGCTCCAGCGCCTGCTCACGGCTTTCGAACCCGCGCGGCTCCTGCGGATTCAGCATCTCCAGGTCAGGGTTGACGCCCATCTGCCACAGCAGGTTCATCAGGTCCCGGAACGATGGCAGATCCAGGCGCGCCTCTCCGTGCACCAGCGGCCACAGCGGGTTCGACTGCGTGTACGGCGGATACTCGCCAAGCACCACAACCACCCTCTCCCGCGCGTGCGCCTCCAGCTTGCGGATGAACCCCTCGATGTCACGCACGGTGTAGAGCACCTGCACGCACAGCACCACGTCCGCCGGCTCCACCTCCGCATCCTCCCAAGTGGACGCGACGAGCGAGACGTTGTCCCGCCCGAGCCTGCTCGCCTCCTCCTGCAGCACCGCGCCCATGCTCGCCGACGGCTCGACGGCGACCACGCGCTGGCAGTGCATCGACAACGGCAGCGCGACGCGGCCGCCGCCGGCGCCGACGTCCAGCACGACGTGGTGCGGCTCGACCTCGCGGAGCAGCCGCTCGACCATCGGATCCGCGGAGTCGAGCGACGGCCTGAACCGCCCGGCGTAGGGCACCCACGAGTCCGACGGCGCGCCTCCACTTTCCCGCACCCTCTCTGACTGCGCGTGCTCCGCCTCCACCATCTGCCGCCAGAGATCAGCTGTGAATGTGCTCACCCTCTACTCCTGGAATGCTCTGCAGCCTATTGCGTAACTCCTATGGAGTCCTTCCATACCCCCCATCCCAACCTTCCCCCACAGAGAGGGGAAGGGGCTATTCTCTCCCCCTTGACGGGGGAGAGTCAGAGAGGGGGTGCTCCCTGTCCAAGTTTGAGAAGCGTATCCTCCGGCGTGAACCCCACGCACTCCGGGCTGCTGAACGCCAGCCGCCGCGCCATGACCTGCGCGGCGTCCTCACTGCTGTCCACCATCAGGTATCGCCTGCCGTTGCGAGCCGCCGCCTCGCCCGTGGTGCCGGAGCCTGCGAAGAAGTCGACGACCAACTCACCGGGATTGGAGTGCACCCTCACTATCCGCTCCAGGATGGCGAGCGGCTTCTGCGTGGGGTATCCGGTGCGCTCCTTCCCATTGGTGGGCACGATTGTCTGCCACCACACGTCCGTGGGCGTCTTGCCCCGCGCCGCCTTCTCCGCGCCCACCAAGCCGGGCGCCATGTACGGGATGCGGTCGATCTCGTCGTAGTTGAAGGTGTAGCGGGCCGGGTCCTTCACGTACCACAGCAGCGAGTCGTGCTTGGCCGGCCACCGGTCCTTTGGGCGGCCGCCGTAGTCGTACGCCCAGATGATCTCGTTCATGAAGCAGTCGGCGCCGAAGATTCCGTCGAGCAGCACTTTGCAGTAGTGTACCTCTCGATAGTCCAGGTGCAGGAACAGCGAGCCGGTGAGCGAGAGGATGCGCCGCGCCTCCTCCAGGCGAGGCTCCATGAAGTCCAGGTAGTCGTCGAAGGCGTCCGGGAAGGAGCGGACGCCCAGCCGGGTCGTGCGGTACCTGCGCCCCTGAAACCCCGTGCGGTCGCCGGACTCCTCGTCGCGCTGCGTGCTCAGTCGCTCGCTGCGCTGCGTCCGGCCCGTGTTGAACGGCGGGTCAATGTACACGAGCGAGGCCGCGCCGTCCTCGACGGTGCGCAGTACCTCCAGGTTGTCGCCGAGTACGATGCGGTTCGGCGCAGGGCGGCTGTCTGTGCTGCTATCGCTCATGCGCCGCATCTGCAGTCGTGTGCGCCTGCGGGCCTACTCCGGCGACAGCCGCAGGTGCTTGGGCGGCTCGTCCGGCAGCTGCCACACGATCTCCTCGTGATTGTACTCGCGGTGGTAGGCATTGGCGGCGGTGACGCCGGCGGAGTAGCCCCGCTCGAATGCGTCCCAGTCCTTTGCTTCGATGGCGCGGTTGATGGCGGTCAGAGGCCCCTTGATGAAGGCCTCCACGTGCGGCGTGTAGCGCGGCCTCGTGATGTTGCCAATTCGCAGCGCCTTCTCGACCTCCGACGACTGCAGCGCTGCCAGCTTCCAGTTTCCGGCCTTGGCGGCGTAGTACAGGATCCAGTAGCGGTCGCTGATCTCAGCCATCAGGCGAGCCAGGCCGGGCTGCATGTTGCCGAGCTGGTCAAGCGTGATCTCGGTGTGAGACGTGTGGGCTACCGGCTGTTGGTCTTCAGTCATAACGCCAAACCCCCATGTCGTTGTAGACGTGGCGCCGCCCCTGGCCTCGTGCAGGCCCTAAAGCTGCGCCACCGAATCGACGGGCAAGACTCTGCGAGAGACCGCGCCTCTATTGAGCCGTGGTCCGGCTTCCCATCCGCTCGTCCAGAATCAGCAGGCCCGCCCCGTCATCGCCGACCATGCGAACGTGGTCCAGGATCTCCTCCAGCGTCCTCTCCTCCTCCACCTGCTCATCCGAGAACCACTCCAGCAGGACGTGGGCGGCGTAGTCGCGCTCCTGCTGCGCCACCTCGTGCAGCGAGAAGATGTCCGCAGTGACGCGGCGCTCGTGCTCCAGCGCCTGGGCAATGGCTGCCTCCACCGAGCCGAACTCGGACGCTGGGGCGTCGATCGGCCCGAGGTTCACGCGGCCGTTCCTGTTGGTCACAAAGTCGAAGATCTTCATCGCGTGGGCTGACTCCTCTTGGTGCTGAAGCCGCATCCAGTTGGCAAAGCCCGGCAGGCTCAGGGATTCGAAGTATCCCGCCATGGACAGGTAGAAGTAGGCCGCGCTCAGCTCGTTGGTGATTTGCTTGTTGAGTGCGTCCTGAAGGTTGGTGCTGATCATTGGGTAGTCCTCCAATCGCAGGTGATTTGGTTCGCTCCCGGCGTATTCCGGCAACGCAATTTCAATATAGCACAGGAAGTTGCGGGTAGGCCACGTTTATCGCAGGAGGATGCGCCGCCGACTCCTTGACGATGCACGCACTGACCGACACGATTAGCGCTGAGTTGGGGCTCTGCGAAGTACGAGGGTAGCTGCGTTGACCAGTATGCGCGAACCCGAAAGAGTAGTGCGAGAGTCGCGGGCCGGCACATCCCCTCGTAATCGACGCCTGCCCCTGGCCCGGAGGCATCCGCTGTGGCGCTGCGATCCTAGCAGCCTCTCCGGTGGCTATCCGGGGCTGCGCACCACCAGCTTGCCGTAGAAGTCCCGGCTCTCCATCACCCGGTGCGCCTCGCCCACGTCGTGAAGATCGAAGACGCGCCCGACCACGCCGCGCAGCTCGCCGCGGTTGATCACGCTCATCATCTCGGCGAACGAGCGTCGCGAGCGCCCTCCGCTGCCCATGAGCGTGAGCGGCCGGCCCTGCAGGAGTGACAGGTCAATGTCTGCCTGCGAGCCAGACGTGGTGCCGGTGATGACCAGCCGTCCGAAGGGCCTGATACTCAAGAGGTTCTCCCTCCACACGGCGGCGCCCACCACGTCCAGCGCGACGTCGACGCCCGCGCCGCCGGTCAGGTCCATCACGGCCCGGCTGAACTCAGGCGTGGTTCGATAGTTGATGCACTCGTCGGCGCCCTGCTCGCGGGCCACGGCCAGCTTCTCGTCGGAGCCTGCGGTGGTGATCACCCTGGCGCCGATGCGCTTGGCGATCTGAATGGCCGCGCTGCCCACGCCGCTGCCGCCCGCCTGCACCAGGATCGTCTCCCACGGCTTCAGCTCGGCGCGAACCATCAGGCAGTGCCACGCCGTGTGGAACGCGAGCGGCACGGCTGCCGCCTCCTCGAAGGTCATCGAGTCGCTGAAGCGATGCACGTTGACTGCCGGAACGCGGCACAGCTCGGCGTGTCCCCCGTCGACGTCCACCCCGATCCTGAGCTGCCGCGGGCAGAGCTGGTCCATGCCCTGCAGGCACTCGATGCAGTCGTCGCACTTGATGCGGTTGTCCACCAGCACCCTGTCGCCGACGTCCAGGCCGGTCACGCCTGAGCCCAGCTCATGCACTTCGCCGGCCATGTCGCAGCCCAGGATGCGGGGCAGCGAGCCGGGTCCGCGCCCGCGGCCCGACCGCACACCCAGGTCGAGGTGATTGAGCGCGCTGGCCTTCACGCGGAGCACCAGCTCGCCGGGGCCGGGCGCGGGGTCCGGCCTGTCGCCGTAGACCAGCTTGTCGATGTCGCCGTGTTCCTCTATGAATACCGCCTTCATGGCGCCTCCCTAGCAGCGAAGATTGTGAGCGGCCTATTGCTTCAACAAGGCTAGTGTACCAGCCGCCCCTGTGCTCCGCCAGCGGCATGCTGCCCAGCCATTACTGCTGCGCTCATCCCACGATGGTCGCTCTTTGCGGCAGGCGTCAACCTGCGATATGATGCGATGAGCCGTGCCGCGGCAGCAGACAGCGGAGCAATTCACATGCTGGTTTCCACCATAACCGCCAAAGGCCGGATCACCCTGCCCAAGGCTATCAGGGACTCTCTGGCGCTCAAGCCAGGGGACAAGGTGCGCTACGTGGTGCTGGACAAGGCGGCGCTGATCATGCCGGTGCGCCCCACGAGTAGGCTGTTCCGCAGCCTGAGATATGACGGCCCCGTGGTGAGCCGGGAGGACATGGAACGAGCTGTCGCGGAGGGGGCATCGGGGAGTTGACCGGGAGAGGGTAGGCGCCGCGCGACTGCGCCCGCTCACGCCCTTCGACAAGCTCAGGGTGAGCGGGCAGTAGGCACCTCAACCCGCTCATGGTGAGCCTGTCGAACCATATGAGCGGGCGGGCGCCGCCCGTCATTTCGAGCGGAGTCGAGAAATCCAGGACGACTGTAGGCCGTACTACCTTCGTCTCCCTGCGCTGATCGCATGGAAAATACTCCTATGCCCTGACAGCCAGGCAGAGCGAGTCGCTGAATGAGAGAGTCCTCCGGACCATTGCAGCGTCCATCCGGTAACATTCCACGGTACGCACGGCAGAGGACGGTGTACCTGGCACTCCTGGGCTGCGCCGTGGTCTTCGTGCTCGCCGTCGCGGGGTTGTGGTACTGGGTGGCACGCGACTCCTCGACAGGCGCCCGCTTCAAGGACGCCTATCGGTTCCCGGAGTACATGCCCGTGTGGACAGGCTACAACGGAGGGGAGTATTGGAACGTGCTTTGGGAGAAGCGCGGGATGATGCTCCCCTACCTGATCCTCCGCTGGGAAAACTGCGAGAACCCTGCACCCGAGATGGCGGGGCTGATGCTCGGCCTCTCCTATGGCAACCTGGACGTTGACCTTGGCGCACCCAGAACAGCTGTGGACGTGGACGGTACAACGGGGTGGCTTACGCGCCTGTCCGCCAGGGACTTCACAAGGCCGGTAGACCGGGAAGAGCGCCGGCGCATGACCGAGGGGTGGGACTACAACCGCTCGGTCTATCGTTGGCTGCTCACCGCGCGAGCGGAGGACTTCGGGAGTGGTCTCAAAGGCGAGGCCATCGCCCTACAGTGGAATAAGGGCGAAATCCACCACATTCTCATAGCCAATACCACTGAACCAATGACACAAGAGATTCTGTTCCGTATCGCCAACAGCCTGTCGCCCGCGCCATATCCCTCGTACAACGAGATCAACCCCGGCCCACCGGGGTGCGAGGCGCAGGGTTAGCTTGCCCTGCACGGCGACACGGTTTTGAGCGAGCTGGCACCTTCTCGCCCGGTAGCGTCCGCTTGCCTCTCCCCGCGCCGCCGGATATAATCGGCTCTGAATCCACGTCCGTACACCCCTGCCACTCATCGGAGCGCGACATGAAGGTCTACTGGAGAGAGCACAGGACCGGCCAGAGGCTCATCCTCGACGCCGAGGACGGCCGACAGGAAGAGGTCGGCGGCGTCCGACGCACGCCACGCGGCTTCGACGCCCTCGCCCGGACCTTCGGCTACGACCCCGGACGCGCTCAGAAGGGTTTTGCCTCCATGGAAGAGGCCAAGTCCTTTGTCGAGGGCTTTGAGCCGTGGGACATCTTCGTCGGCAGCGCGCCTGTGGAGTTCGATAGAGAAGTCCACCCTATGCCTCCAGAGGCCGGCGCCTAGCTCTTGCCCGCGGCAGCACACCCATTCCGCACTGACGGGGAGGTGGAAATGCCCCTGTTGACGGACGGGCAGTTTCGCGTGTACAAGACCTCCTGCGGCCCACTGGACAACAACGCCTATCTTCTGGTGTGCCCTCGCACCGGCGAGAGCATCATCATAGACGCCCCGGCCGGGCCGGAAGAGGTGCTGGAGGAGGCGAAGGACACGAACGTGGAGGCCATCCTCATCACGCACAACCACAGCGATCACCTCGCCGGGCTGGTGGAGATGGTGGAGGCGACGGGCGCGGTTGTGCACGCCCACGCCGCCGACGCTGACCGGCTGCCGGTGCCCGCCGGCCGCCTGGTGAATGACGGCGACGTGGTGACGGCCGGCTCCATCGAGGTGCAGGTGATGTTCACGCCGGGCCACACCGCTGGCTCCACCAGCTACGTGCTGGGCAACCACCTCTTCTCCGGCGATACCCTCTTCCCAGGCGGCCCAGGGCGAACCAGAACGCCAGAGGACTTTCGACACATAATGGAGAGCATCACCGGCTGGCTATTCGCCCTGCCGGACGACACGCTACTGCTGCCGGGACACGGCGCGGCGGGGGTCCTGGGCGTCTCCAAGGAGGAGTACCGAATCTTCGCCGGCCGGAGCCATCCCGCCGATCTGTGCGGCGACGTGCTCTGGCTGAAGAACTGAGGAGCACAGATATGGGAACATCGAAGAGCATGCAGGCGGAGACGGTGCAGGGCAAGGACCTGGTCTATCTGACCCTCTACCCCCAGGACTACGACCCGTCGCTGTCGTACCCGTTGATCGTCATGCTGCACGGCTTCGGAGCCAACATGTACGATCTCGCCAGCCTCTCAAGCGTGATTGGCGCCACCGGCTATATCTACGTCTGCCCCAACGCGCCCATACCCGTGCAGCTTGAGCCCAGCATGGTCGGCTTTGCGTGGTCGGCGCCCGGCAGCAACGATCCGAATCAGTTGGCGAACGCGGAGAATCGAATAAACGGAATGCTGCAAGAAGTTATGGAGAAGCACGGGGTGGCCCCCGGCCGGGTCCTGATGCTGGGATTCTCGCAGGGTGGGAGTATGACGTACCAGTGCGGGCTCGGAAGGCCGGACCTCTTCGCCGGGCTGGTGGCGCTAAGCTGCTCGATCCGCGACCAGGACGGCATGAGGGAGAGGCTGCCTGAGCAGCGGACTCAGCCCATCTTCATCGCGCACGGCACGTACGACAACATCGAGAGAGCGGAGAGCTCGCGGGACTTCCTGCTCATCGAGGGGTACAACCCCTCCTACAACGAGTACAAGATGGGGCACGAGATAAACCAGGAGGTCCTGGAGGACATGGTGCCCTGGATCCACGGGGTGCTCCCGCCGCTGGAGCGGTAGGGAGCGCGGCCGCTACACCACGACCAGTGGATCGTCCTCCGTGATGATGCGCGTCTCAGACTCCACGGCCTCGCGCAGGTTCCGGGCCAGCGCAAACAGGCCCGCGTGCGCCCGTCCATCGTAGGAGCGCAGCGAGTCGCAGCCCCTCTCGCGCAGGCGGCGGTCAATCTCATCCGCCGTGAGCTCCAGCGGGCTTGGCCCGGTCGACGCCACGTTGAACCCCCAGTCGAACGAGAACGAGGGAATCATGGCGTGGTACGGATACACGCCGGGGAAGACGCTGCGCAGCGTGCTGCCGATGGCCGCGTAGGCGTCAAGGTTGCCGGACATGCACTGCTCCGACTGCACGGCGATGAGTCCGCCAAGGTTGAGCCTGCGCCGCACCAGGTCGTAGAAGTTGCGGGTGTAGAGCATGCCCGCGGGCCCGCCCTCTTGCGGGTCCGGCAGGTCGATCAGGATGACGTCGAACGTCTGTGACGTGTTCTCCAGGTACTGCCGTGCGTCTGCGAAGTGCAGCTCAAGCCTTGCGTCGTCGAAGGCGCCCCGGTGGTGGTTGGGCAGGAAGCGGCGGCAGATGTCGACGATCTCGCCGTCCAGGTCAACCATCACAGCCGACTTGACGGTGCCGTGGGCCAGCGCCTCACGCAGCGTGGCGCCCTCGCCGCCGCCCGCGATGAATACCGACTCAGGGTTGGGGTGCGTGACCATTGCGGGGTGTACCAGCGCCTCGTGGTACACGAACTCGTCCGCCTCGGAGGACTGGGTCTTGCCGTCCAGGATGAGGGTGCGCCCGAAGTCCAGCGTGTCCAGGACCTCAACCTGCTGGTAGCGTGTCCTGCCCGCGAACAGACGCTCCCGGACGCCTACAAACTGGACGAGGTTGGGCGTCAGGTACTCCTGGAACCAGGTGCGTGAGCTCTGCTCCATGACTTCCAGGCGGAGGCTAGCGGATCGAAACGCCGGCCAGTTCCGGGAGCACGCCCCGCTCTATCTCGGTGATCGAGTGCTCGCCGCTCTCAAGGCTGCGCACGACGAGCGCCGCGGCGTCGCGAGGCCTGAACCCCTCGCCGCATGTGAAGATGTCCACGGCCGCGTAACCGAACTCCGGCCAGGTGTGGATGCAGAGGTGTGACTCAGCTATGGCGACCACGCCGGTGACGCCCTGAGGGCTGAACTGGTGGAATGAGTCACCGATGATGGTTGCTCCGGTCTCCTCGGCCGCCTCCATGAGGGACTTCCTCAGGTAAGGCAGGTCGTCCAGGAGCTCCGGGTTGCAACTCTTGAGCTCCAGTAGAAGATGAGTACCTAGCGCATTCAATCACCCGCCCTCCTGTTTGAGTTTCGCCGAACCAACATCGCAGCTCCAGGGCTGCGTCCGTTCGAGATGGGCGCCGTTCGGCTGACGCCCGTATCACCGGACACACAGAACCCGCTGAATCCAGTTTGGGTGCAGCGGGTCAGTGCTGAGTAGCAGGCTTGTCACCGGCGGGCAGCTATGCCGCGCCGCCGACCGTTACGGTGGGCCGGACTAGTGGCCCCCGCAGGCGCCGCCGCCTCCGCCACCGCAGCCGCACCCTCCGCCTCCGCCACCATGGCCGCCGCAACCGCCGCCCGTGCCGCCGCAGGCGCAACCGCCGGTCTGGATGTTGGGGTTGTTGATGACGAACCCGCTCCGAATCAGCCCGTCCATGTAGTCGATCTCTGCGCCCATCATGAGTGGCGCGCTGTCCGGGTCGATGAGAATCTGGACGCCTTCAGTCTCCACGACGGTATCGTCGATCTTGGCGTCCTTCTCCAACGCGAGCATGTACTGGGCGCCGCCGTGCGGACCGGGCATCAGCACTACGCGCAGCGAGGAACCTTCCTCTCCCTGCTCCACCAGGATCTCTTTGAGCTTCTCAGAAGCCAAAGGGCTTATGGAAATCATACCCGCTCCTTTCGATCCAGAGTCGGCAACAACAGCACTCTCGCTGCCGTCACTTGCAACTGAGCTTTGATGATAGCACGACTGCATCAGTGCGTCAACCGGCTTGGGCAGGCTACGCATTCCAGGTACGCGCAGGCATTGGCGAATGACACCGCTCATTTCCTTCGACTAGCTCTGAGCCTGCCCCGCACTTGATGCGGGGATGACCGGCGTCACAACGACCGAAAGCTGACCGCTCATGGTGAGCCTGTCGAACCATTTGAGCGGTCAATGGACGGTAGCCCTACTGCTCCAGCGATACAGGCCACGGCTCAGCAGCAGGGTTGGTGGTCAATTCGCGGCATTTTCTGCCAAGAACCTTGAAAAACCAATCAGCGTGTGTATATTATGAGTATGGATAGCAGGGAGATTGTCAGGAGGCTGGAGCGGGATGGCTGGCAGCTTAGCCGAGTTCGTGGCAGCCATCAGCAGTTCACCCATCCGGACAAGCCCGGCCGAGTAACGGTCGTGCACCCTCTCGCCGACATACCGACGGGCACGCTGCGGAGCATCTTCCGGCAGGCCGGGTGGGATTGGAGGGAACGATAGTGCAGTTCGCCATTGTGATTCACCACGACGATTGTTCCAGCTACGGGGTCACGGTCCCGGACCTTCCGGGATGCTTCTCAGGCGGCCGGACGCCCGAGGAGGCGTACCTCAATGTTCACGAGGCCATCCTCCTGCATCTTGAGGGAATGATGGCCGACAAGGAACCGCTTCCCCAACCCCAGGCTCTTGAAGTTCACCTGGACAACGAGGATTACCGGGGAGGGATATGGGGCCTGGTAGACGTCGATCTGGACGCCGTCCCGGACAAGGCCGTGAGGGTCAACATCACCGTGCCAGCTAGACTGCTGGCCACGATCGACCAGTGGGCAAGCCAGGAAAGCGAGTCCCGTTCGGGTTTCCTCACCAAGGCCGCCATAGAGCACATCCGCTCCAGGACTGCGCAGCTCCAGTAACCCGGCGCGTCGGCAACCCTACTGCTCCAGCGACACAGGCCACGGCCCAGACTGAAGCTGCCGCACCCTCTCCTCCAGCGCACTGTCGCCTTCTCCCGGCAGGCGCACCACGGCAACCCAGATCTCAGACTCTACTGTCGTCAACATCACGCCTCGCTCCAGCGGCGCGTGGCGCTCGAAGAACAGGTACCCGCCGCCCGCGGGCCATCGGATGTTGTGGTACGCGGACAGCGGCCCATCGAGCGCGGAGCCGGCTACCTCGCCGTAGCCGCTGCCGTCCACGTTCACAGCGTGAAGCGCACTTCGCGCGTCGGTCAGCAGCAGAACCGCCTCCGACTTGGGCGACCACGCCTGGGGCAGGTTCGCGTCCGTGCGCGCGTCCAGGCCCGTCAGGATGGGCGTGTGCTCAACCGACCTCGCGTCCACCATCATCAGGTCGATGGGCATTCCGTCCGGAACGTTGCCCGCCACGAGGTACACCAGCGAGCGGCCGTTGGGCGACCACGGGGTGTGGCCGGCCTGCGGGTGTAGCCATCCCTCCCACGACTCTCCGATCGTTTCGGATGTAATCAGCGAAGCCAGAGAAAGCTCCGAGTTGAAGGACGAGCCGAGCGGGAATTCGTCTACCAGAAGCACTTTGTCACCCAGCGGAGAGGGTCTGTCATTGAACAGATGGAACCCCCGGTACTCGATGGCCAGGTCGGGGACAATTTCGCTGCGCGGATCCAGCCCTATTGTCCTGTAGGTCCAGCCCAGGTCCTGTACCTCGCGCATGGCGAGCAAAATGTCTGGCGTGCTCCAGCCCCGGAGGATTGGAGCGCGCTCGCCCTCGTACAGCGTCGTAGTCTCCATCGTCCCGAGGTCCAGGACTTGCAGGTCGGCAGAGAGGTCATGGGCTGGGGTTGACGGGCAATCCTCGGTCGCCGCGTACGCCAGCAGCGCGCCGTTCGGCGAGAACAGCGCGCCCCACGGATAGGCCAGCGCGCCATCCGAGACATTCCGAACTTCACCGGCCTCGGGGTTGAGAAGCCGGAGGCCGCAGGCGGCCGACATTCCGCCTTCGGTGAGCGCGGGATAGGGTGACACCGTAAGCTCGCCCTTGAAGGATGCGTCTATGAGGTAGGCAGGGCTGCCGCTCTCGGTCAACTGCACCAGGGCGGCAATCTCCAGGTCTTGCGCGCGGAACTCGCCTGAGTAGGGAGCCTCGTAGACCCACACGAAATCCCCGGGCGGCTCGAAGATGAACAGCGGCTCGTCCTGGCAGGCGGCAATCGCTATGGCGAGAACTGAGAGCGCCGTAACGACCACGGCTGCAGGTCGAATGGGACGCAGAAGGCGGCTTGCCATGACTACCTAACCCCCGACTTTTGCGCTACACTCTAGTTACGTGAGCTTGGGGTCGTATAGATGAGCGGCAATATCATTTTGACAGGATTCTCCGGTACTGGCAAATCCAGCGTCGGCCGCGCCGTTGCGGAGCTGCAGGGCTGGGCGTTCTGGGACACGGACGAGGAGATCGTAAGCGTCTCCGGCAAGTCCGTCGCCGACATATTCGAGGAGGACGGAGAGGACGCCTTCCGATACCTGGAGAAGGAGGCCGTGCTGCTGGCCTGCGAGGAGACCAATGCCGTGGTGGCCGTCGGCGGCGGCGCCATCATCGACCCCGACAACTACGCGGCGATGGCTGCATCGGGCGTCATCGTCTGCCTGGAGGCCACGCCCGAGACCATCGTCGCGCGGCTCAGCGCCACGCCCGAAGGCGACGATGCGCCGGAGGAGCGGCCGCTGCTAGCCGTGCCGGACCCCATCGAGCGAGTGAGGGAGCTAAAGGCGGAGCGCCAGGAAGTCTACGACATGGCTGCAATCTCGGTGAACACCGACGCCCTGAGCGTGGACGAGGCAGCCCAAGAGGTGCTACGGCTGTGGCGCGAAAGGATGGAGGCTGACCATGAGTAACTCTGAACCGGGCGCGCCGGCCTTCGTGGTGCGCGCGCCTTCGGCAACCTACCCCGTGTACGTGGAGTGGGGCGCGCTCGACCGCATCGGCGAGCTTCTGCTGGCCGCGGGCCTGCGCGGCCCCGTGTACGTCGTCACCGACTCAACCGTCGCCTGGATGTACGCCGGTCGCGTCGAGGAGGCGCTGGGCAAGGCAGGTCTGGAATCGCACTTCTACACCGTACCCGCGGGCGAGGCGAGCAAGAACCTTGCGACCGCCGGCGAGCTCTACGACTGGCTAGCAGAGCGGCGGTGCCAGCGCGGCAGCACGATAGTTGCGCTGGGCGGCGGGATGGTCGGCGACCTGGCCGGGTTCGTGGCTGCCACGTTCCTGCGCGGCGTTGCGGTGGTGCAGGCACCCACGTCGCTCGCCGCGATGGTCGATGCGTCCATAGGAGGCAAGACGGCGGTGAACCTGGCCGCGGGCAAGAACCTGGTGGGCGCGTTCTACCAGCCTCGGATGGTCGCGGCGGACCTCACCACGCTCAGGTCGCTGCCGGCGCGGGAGTTGGCCTCCGGCTGGGCCGAGGCGATAAAGCACGGCCTCATCCTGGACCCGTCGCTGTACCGGCTGTTCCAGGAGCGCGTCGAAGACCTGCTGGACCTGGAGCCGGAGGTAACCGAGGAGGCCGTGCGGCGCAGCATGGCCATCAAGGGCCGGGTTGTGGAGGAGGACGAGCGCGAGACACTGGGACGCCGCATGCTCCTCAACTTCGGCCACACCATCGGGCATGGGCTGGAGGCCGCCACGGAGTACGGGGCGCTGTTCCACGGCGAGGCGGTCTCCGTGGGCATGGTCGCCGTGGGAGAAATCAGCCGGCAGATGGGCCTCATATCGCAGGAGGAAGTGGAGGACTATACCGCGGTGCTGAGGGGTTTCGGGCTTCCGCTGGCTGCGCCCGGCGTGGACCCTGACGCAGTGCTGGAGGCGATGCGGATGGACAAGAAGGCTGTCGGCCGGCGAATCAACTGGATATTGCTGGAGTGTATCGGCCGGGCGGTTGTGCGCTCTGATGTGCCGTATGAGCTGGCGGAGGCGACGGTCAGAGCCGCCTGCAGCCCAAACGCGTAGCCAAGGCCAGACCCGAAGTTTAGTCAGTTAAACGCAAAGGGGGCGGGACCCTTTCGGGTCGCCGCCCCCGCTTTGCGATTGAACCCTTGGTTGGGTTGGCTTCGCTAGCCTACGGCCGCCGCCAGCTTACCGCGGATTGCCTTCTTCATCTCTCGCACCTCTGTGAGCGAGGGATAGGCGCCTCCTGCGGCTTCGCGGTCGAAGATGGTCTCGCCATCGTGGTACACTTCAAGCCTGCCATCACCTGCGGGAGTCAGGGTGATTGCAAGCTTGTCGCCGAACTCGCTGAAGAACTCGGTCGCTATCCAAGCGGCCTGAGGCAGATAGCCTCAGACAACGCAGTAGATGATCTCCAGTCTGCTGGTGTTCTCGTCCATGGCGTCACCTCCTCGCGCGGTACTTCGCCTGCGAGGCCGCTCAACACATTTGCGGCCTGCGCGAGCACATTATAGAGGAGGCGCGGAGTGATGTAAAGGCGTATTGAGACTGTCAGTGGTGATAGAACTCGTGGGAGGCTGTCACCCCGGGCTCGAAAGGACGCGCCGTTTCGCGGGTTCGATTCTGAATGCGCTCAGTCGCCCGTAGCCCCTCCGATATCCCTGCGCTTGAATACCCAAGCGGCGATCGCGATGAAAAGCGCGGTGTATGCGAGAATGACCACAAAGGCTCGAAGCAAATCGGAAGTATCCTCGACGAGAGGCACTGCTGTCCACGAGCGGAAGCTCTGAATGAGTAGGTAGTCCTCGATTCTTGCAAGTGTATTGTTGAGCCTGAGGATGGGAGCCGCGATTGTCTCAACTATGAAATAGCCGACTGAAAGTGCTATGCCCAAGCTGCGAGATGACGTAAGTACTGTGGTGAAGATGCTGAGTCCAATGAACGGTAGGAGACCGTATACGGTCCTGAAGAAAACAGTAACTATGTCCGACCACTTGCCGGAGTCCGCAACTCCGGAAGCATCGACCGGAGAGGCAAAGACTGCCGTGAGGCTTGACAACACTGCCACCAACGAAATGATCACAAGTACCCCGCAGCATAGCCATACCATCAAGAGGACTTTTGCAGAAAGGAATTGCCAGCGGCTAATGCCTCCGCTGAGGACTGTTCTCATAGTGCCCCAGCCAAATTCTGATGCTATGAGAGTAGCTGCGAGAATCATGAGCAACAGAGGGCCAATTGCTATTGGGCCCAAGGAGGCGAACCCGGACGTGCTTGTTGTGATGCTGCTGGGGAGCGTGAATCCCTCGCGTATTTCTTCGATGGCTTTCGTGTTGTCACATGCCCCGTCGCTCAACCACTCGTCAATCCTCTCCTGTGCAAACCGTCGTTCCTCGTCAGCTAGCTGATCAAGCCCTGTCGGTGCGCGCCCCCGCGCAATGTCCACACACGTCACTGACACTGCTACGCCTTCCCATTCGTCCAGTGAAATTCCGAATGAGGAGTTTCCTCCGCTGAGCAACTCATACGTCGCGTCGCTGTGGTATGCCAGATAGTTAGTCCAGATGCCCAGTTGCGAGATTAGCAGAGCTACAGCGAGAAGAATCCAGGGCATCCGAAGCCGGCGAAGCTTGAACCATTCCCATTTGGTAAGACGGAGGGTCTGCTGCATCAGTATCTTGTCCTCATCTAGCTTGTATAACCACGTACACTACGCGTATTCTCGCTCGTCGCCGGTGACTTCCAGGAAGTACCTCTCTAACGAACGGCGGTCTGAGTGCGTCTGGATTACGTAGACCTCCGAACGGCCGAGAGCCGTTGCAATATCTGCAGCTCTGTCGCTTGGGGCGGAAACTACCACTTCGCCGTTCTCAATCTCCACCTGCTTGATCCAATCCAAGGCGGAGAGAACCGCCACGGCCTTCTCGTCGTTAGTGGTCCTGAGTCGGACCTGATCCTCCGACTGGAGAATGTCCGTGATGGCACCTTGGGCGATAAGCGTTCCGTTGGACATGATGACAACGCTGTCGCACATCTGCTCCACTTCACTGAGGAGGTGGCTCGCCAGAAGAACAGTTCTCCCGTCCGCACAGAGTTCGCGAATCAGGAAGCGAACCTGGGCCATTCCCGCCGGATCCATTCCGTTGGTAGGTTCATCCAAGAACAACACCTCCGGATCCCCAAGTAGGGCAAAGGCCAGACCCAGACGCTGCTTCATCCCGAGGGAATAGGTGCTAAAACGATAGTCGGCTCTGTCTGCGAGGCCAACCCTATCAAGCAGGCCACCGATGTCTTCCGGCGCGCCTCGTTGAAAAATGCCCTGGAAGTAGCGGAGATTCTCTCGACCCGTGAGATACGGGTAGAAGGACGGATACTCGATGATGGCGCCGACACGACGCAAGGACTCAGCGAGTCCGTCGGGAGAGCCGAAGAGGCTGAAGCTGCCAGAGGTGGGCCGCACGAGTCCGAGCAGCATGCCCATTGTGGTGGTCTTGCCGGATCCGTTAGGGCCAAGCAGTCCGAAGGCATGACCGCGTGGCACGGCCATAGAGAGGTTGTCCACGGCGACTATGCTCCCGTATATCTTGGTGAGCGCCTCGGTCTCAATGACGGGTCTGCCCTTATTCATACCGGATCCTCCTGCGTGTTCCCTAAAGGCGGAAGCCGCCAGATCGAGAACCAGCTGCATCCACACAATCAGTCCTCGTACTCCCCTGCCATCGAATCGCATCCTGTCACGGCAGAACTGAATCATCAGCTCGCCGTAATCCCGCCGGAACTCCTTTGAATAGGCCACGAGAAGCGCTCTGTACACCCTTTCGGAAACCATGTCAGGCGCCAAGCCTCCGCGATACGTCCGTCCATCTAGTCTTGGCGGTGCGGGCGAGCTGTTCCATTCTGGCCACCTCTGCCTTCAGAGTTCGCATACCCAGATCAGTGAGTCGGTAGTAGCGGCGCCGTTCATCATCCAGATCGGGGTCCGGCCGCTCCGCGCTCTCTTCAATCAAATCGGCTTTCAGCATCTGTTTGATGGCCCCGTACAGTGTGCCCGGACCCATTGTGACCGCTCCCTCGGTCAGTACCTCAACTTCCTTCATGATTGAATAGCCATGCTTGTCCCCGGTGGTCAAGGCGACCAGGATATGCAACTGAGAGACTGGCAGAGGAAGCAGGTCCGAAGGCACACGACTCGACATTGTCACCTCATGTCCCTGATGAGAAAGAACAAGCTGTTCACTAGACAACACTCCCGCCGTTATATCGTTTTACGATATAACGGCACTGAATATAGCGCACTCCAATATAGCGTGTCAATAGCGCGAGGGATGAGATCGCTCAGTGCGCTGCCGCTGTCGGGTGGGCAGAATGTCCACGCAACTCAGAGTCGCACGGCCTGGCTCGCCCTTCCACTCTCAACGCCATAGCGTCTATAATCCCGGCGGGCAACCGCCACGATGCATGCCTTAAAGGAGGGTCTGGTGTGACCATTCCCCGCCTCAGTGTCATAGGCGTGACCGGCATCCCGGAGGTGCAGCCTGGCGATGACCTCGCGGCCATGACGTTCCAGGCCACCCGCGCCCAGGGCACTCCCCTTGAACACGGCGACGTGCTGGTCTTCACACAGAAGATCGTGTCCAAGGCGGAGGGCGCGCTGGTCGATCTGCGGACTGTGGAGCCGTCGGAGCGGGCGCTGGAGTTCGCCGGCCTCTACGAGAAGGTCGCCCGCCTCGTGGAGGTGGCGCTGCGCGAGACGCGTCGAGTCGTGCGGATGGAGCGTGGCGTGCTCATCGTCGAGACCAAGCACGGCCTCATCTGCGCCAACGCCGGCGTAGACGCCTCCAATGTGCCGGGCGAAGAGATAGTCTCCCTGCTGCCACGCGACCCGGACGCCTCAGCCGCCCGGCTCAGGAGCGGCCTGATTGCCGCCGCCGGGTTCCCGCTTGCCGTCGTCATATCGGATACGTTCGGGCGTCCCTGGCGAATGGGCAACACGGACGTGGCCATCGGCGTGGCCGGCATGCACCCCATGCGCGACTACCGGGGCGAGACCGACCCTTACGGCTACGAGCTGCGGGTCAGCGTGTCCGCCATAGCCGACGAAATCGCCTCCGCAGCGGAGCTCACGCTGGGCAAGCTCAGCATGGTGCCGGTGGCCATCGTACGCGGCTGCGACTACGTCGCCGACGATGAGGCCAGTTCGGCGGAGCTGCTGCGGCCCGCCGCTCAGGACCTGTTTCGCTGACCGCGGGTAGGCCCCGTGCCCGGCGCAGCTTCCGGGTCAAAGGTTGCCGACCGTCGCGGATGATGATATACTCTCTCCATTATACTCGTGGTGGAAAGTGGGTCGTGACCCACTTTTTTTATCTAGGCATTCCCGGCAACCGGGTCACGGCGGGTAAGGGGAGCACGAGAGATGAAAAGCGACTTTCTGATAGCGGTAACTCAGCTGGCCGCAGAGCGTCACCTTCCCAGGGAAGCTGTCATCTCAGCTATAGAAGCAGCGCTGGCCTCCGCCTACAAGAGGGACAGCGTACTTGCCGGTCAGGAAATCTCCGTCTCCCTCAATCCGGCCAACGGTGAGCTAAAGCTCTTCAGCCACAAGACCGTCGTGCAGCGAGTTGAGGACCCACACAGGGAGATCAGCCTAAGGGAAGCCCGGAAGATCAGCGACTCCGCTGCACTTGGCGAAGTGCTGGTGGTGGAGAGCGACATCCAGAGCAGCGGGCGCATCGCCGCGCAGACCGCCAAGCAGGTGGTCATGCAGCGGCTGCGCGAAGCTGAGCGAGAGCTCGTCTTCGAGGAGTTCGCCGAGAAGGAAGGCGACGTTGTCACCGGCACCATCCAGCGGGTGGACTCGAGGCAGGTTACGCTTGACCTCGGCCGCACCGAGGCCGTGCTTCCCGTATCCGAGCAGGTTGCAACTGAGCGTTACAGCCGCGGGCAGAAGCTGATGGTGCACGTTTCTGAGGTGCGCCGCACCATCCGAGGCCCGGAGATTGTGGTGTCGCGCGCCAGCAGAGAGCTGCTGCGCCGCCTTTTCGAGATGGAGGTGCCGGAGGTCTTCAACGGCATCGTCGAGATCAAGGCGGTTGCGCGCGAGGCAGGGTCGCGCAGCAAGGTCGCAGTACACTCGAGGCAGGAGGGCGTCGACCCGGTTGGCTCGTGCGTTGGCCTGCGCGGCATCAGGATTCAGAACATAGTCAACGTGCTGCAGGGCGAGAAGATTGACGTCGTCCAGTGGCACCCGGACCCGTCCGTATTTCTGGCCAACGCCCTCAGCCCCTGCCCGGTAACTCGCGTGGAGCTGGGGCCTGAGGAGAACATGGCAACTGTGGTAGTGCCGGACCGGCAGCTCTCCCTGGCAATTGGCAGAGAGGGCCAGAATGCCAGGCTGTGCGCCAGGCTCTCCGGCCTGATGGTCAACATCAAGAGCGTCACAGAGGCCGAAGAGGAGCGGCTGCAGCGCGCTGCGGACGCAGCAGGCCACGTCGCCGCCGCCGAAACCGCGGAGCCTGTCACCGACGCAATCGCCGAGGAGGCCGCGGCCGTGGTTGAGGCAGTACCCGTCGAGGAGCTTATAGAGGAGGCGGCAGCAGAGCTGGAGCCGGAGGCGGTCCCCGCCTTGGAGGCTCAGCCCGCCGTTTCCATAGAAGAGCAGCTCGCAGAGGTTGCGCTTGAGCTGCAGGAGACCGAGGCCGCAACCGCGCCGGAGGTTGAGGAGGTCGGCACAGAAATATCCCAGATTCCAGACTCCGTGTGGGCGGTGCCACAGGTAGCCCAGCAGCCTCAGAGAATAAGATTCGCCGAGGACATCATGGCGCCAAGGGCGCAGGCAGCCCCCGATGGCAGGCGGGGTCGAAGGGCCAAGGGCGGCAGGCGAGTCGCCGAAGAGCCCGCTCCCAGATCCACGAGGCGCGGTCGCCGCACCGATTACCCGCTGGACGATACGGAAACGGACGACGATCTGGACGAATTGGCGGACTAGCCCGCCGCAGGAGGAGTCGATTGAGCCGGGGCCACGTGCCACTCAGGACCTGCGTTGTGTGCAGCGCCAAGACCGACAAGCGAGCGCTAGTGCGAATCGTACGCTCGCCGTCCGGCTCAGTGGAGGTGGACGCAACCGGCAAGCTGCCGGGGCGGGGCGCATATCTCTGCCTTATCCGGGAGTGTTGGGACGTAGCTCTGAAGAGGAACAGGCTTGATCACAGGCTGAAGAGCGCAGTCTCGCCGGAAGACAGACAGGCCCTCCGGCGATTTGCGGAAGGCTTGACCTTGCAGGCAGAGGCTGTCCAGAGCGTTTAAAGGAGCCGCGTCAGTTCGATGTATGCCCGCCGGACCCGGCGGGACTCGAACGGAACGACAATCGGCAGGAGGCCTAGGGCCGGGGGGCCCTGAACCTTACTCACGCCGGCAGGCGGAATGCGTCTGACCGGATAGCGAAAGCAAAGCAATGCAGAGATACGGCGGCAGAAGAAGAGGAAGACGCGGTTCGGGTGCCTCCAGCGCCGCTCAGTACCGTGGCGCGGTCCAGACCTTCGTGCCAAAGGACCTGGAGCTGCCCAGGACTCTCACTGTCAAGCAGCTCGCCGATCAGATGGAGCTGGACCCCATCAGCGTCATCAAGGAGCTGATGCGCAACGACGTCTTCGCGAACATCAATCAGACCATCGACTACGATACCGCCGCGCTGGTAGCCCGCGAGCTTGGCCACAACGTGGCGGCCATGCCGGAAGCTGAGGAGGAGTTCACAGGTTACTCCCAGCTCAAACTCGTCGATGATCCCGAAAAGCTGGTTGAGCGCCCGCCCGTCGTTACCATCCTCGGGCACGTCGACCACGGCAAGACCACCCTGCTGGACGCAATCCGTGAGAGCAAGATTACCGAGGGCGAGGTTGGAGGCATCACCCAGCACATCGGCGCTTACCAGGTGGACTACAGCGGGCGCAAGATCACGTTCCTGGACACTCCCGGCCACGAAGCCTTCACGTCCATGCGCTCCCGCGGCGCCAAGGCCACCGACATCGCCGTCCTGGTCATCGCTGCCGACGACGGCATCATGCCGCAGACCGTTGAGGCCATCGACCACGCCAAGGCCGCCTCCGTCCCAATCGTCGTCGCGATCAACAAGGTGGACGTGCCGGACGCCGACATCGAGCGGGTCAAGCGACAGCTGGTGGAGCGCGGCCTGGTCATCGAGGAGTGGGGCGGCGACGTCATCACCGTTCCAATCTCAGCCAGAGATCGCATGGGCATTGACGACCTGCTGGAGAACATCCTTGTTGTCGCAGAGGTTTCAGAGCTCAGGGCCGACCCTGACCGCCCGGCGATGGGGGTCATCGTGGAGGCGCAGGTGGACAAGAGCAAGGGCCCGCTGGCGACCGTCCTGGTGCAGACGGGCACGCTTCGCCAGGGCCAGACCGTGGTGGTTGGCGGCTCATGGGGCCGAGTCAAGGCGCTCATGAGCGAGTCAGGCCGGCGAGTCCAGCTCGCCGGGCCGTCAACGCCCGTAGAAATCCTGGGCTTGGGCCACCTGCCGCAGGCCGGCGACACGCTCTGGACGGTGCCCAGCGAGAAGGTAGCCAAAGACCTCATCCGCGAGCGCCAGCGCCGCCTGGACGCCGAGCGCCAAACGCTCGCGCCCACCACACTTGAGGAGGCGTCCGCCAGCATCGGGCGCGGCGACGTGTCCGACCTCAACCTCATCGTCAAGACGGACGTCCAGGGCAGCGTGGACGCCGTGCGCGGCACACTCGAGAAGCTCGCCGTAGACGGCGCACGCGTCAACCTCATACACGCCGCAGCCGGCACCATCAACGAGAGCGACGTCCTGCTGGCTCGCACGTCACATGCCATCATCGTAGGCTTCAACACCCGCGTCGAACCCGGTGCGAGGCAGATGGCCGACGTCGACCGCATTGACATCCGCCACTATGACATCATCTACCGCCTCTCGGAGGACGTGCAGCGTGCGTTGGAGGGCCTGCTGACGCCCGTGCACCAGGAGGTGGTGGAGGGCCGCAGCGAGGTGCGCGCCGTCTTCCCCGTCGGCAGGAGGCTGCGCATCGCAGGCTCATACGTGACCGACGGCCGCATCACGCGCAACGCCGCGGCACGCGTCATTCGAAGCGGCCAGGTGCTGCACAGCGGCTCCGTCTCCAGCCTCAAGCACTTCAAGGACGACGTACGCGAGATGACCGCCGGCTACGAGTGCGGCATCGGCGTGGATGGCTTCAACGACTTTGAGGTGGGCGACATCATAGAGGTGTTCAGCTAGTAGCGCCCGCCCCTCTCGCCGGTATGCCCCGCTGCGCCATCATGCAAGCCTTCCGCAGAACCGACCGCGTCAACGTGCTGCTGCGCCAGCAACTCAGCGAGATCATCTCTCGCGAGGTCAAGGACCCCAGGCTCGCGCGCATCATCACCATTGTGCACGTGGGCGTCTCCGCAGACCTGCGCCACGCACGCGTCTACACCAGCGTGCTCGGCGGGCCGGACGAGCGCAAGACGGCCGTCGATACGCTCAACCGCGCGGCGGGCTTCATCCGCCGCGAGCTCACCGGCCGCATCAAGCTCAAGACCGTGCCTTTCCTCAGCTTTGTGCCGGACGACTCCATCGAGGAGGGCGACCGGCTGCAGGCCCGCATCGCGGAGGTGCGCGCCGACGAACCTCCCTCGCAGGACGCGGACTGATGCCGGACGTCAACGGCATACTCAGCCTGGTCAAGCCACTGGAGTGGACGTCCATGGAGCTTGTGCGCAGGGTACGTCGGCTCACCGGCCAGAAGAAGGTGGGCCACGCCGGCACGCTCGATCCGCAGGCTACGGGCGTGCTTCCCGTCTGCATCGGGCAGGCCACGCGGGTCATGGAGTACCTCGTCGATAGCCCCAAGACCTACGCCGCGCTCGTGCGGTTGGGCGTGACCACCGACAGCTACGACGCGCTGGGCCAGGTCACCGACACCGCCGATCCGTCGCACGTCACCCGCAGCGACTTCGACGCGGCGCTGGACGCCTACCGCGGCGTGTTCCAGCAGGTGCCGCCCATGTTCAGCGCGCTGAAGCGCGACGGCAAGCGGCTGTACGATCTGGCCCGTGCGGGTGTGGAGGTGGACAGGCCGTCCCGCGAGGTGGAGATATACCGGCTGGACGTGGTGGAGTGGGACCCACCGGACGTGCGGCTGGAGATCGAGTGCGGGCGCGGCATGTACGTGCGGTCGCTGGCGCACGACCTGGGCGTCGATCTGGGCTGCGGCGGACACCTCAAGGAGCTGTCGCGGCTTCGCACGGGGCCGTTTCGCATAGCTGACTCCTTCACATTCGAGCAGTTAGAGGAGGCGTGCGAGCGCGGCGACTGGCGGAGCCTGCTGTTCCCGGTGGACCATCCGCTGTTGCAGCTGAAGGCCGCGATTGTGCAGCGCGACAAGGAAGAGGCGATCAAGCGAGGCGAGAACGTGTACCTTGGTCTGCGTGCGGGCGCGGAGTCGCCGGAGCAGATGTACAGGGCATACTCGGCAGTGGACGGTCGGTTTCTGGCGCTGCTGCAGCCTGCACGGGTGCGCGGCCAGTGGCGGCCGGTGAAGGTGTTTCGGCTGCCGCCTGTGTGAGGGCGCGCGCGTCGGCGGCGGCGCCCTTCGACAGGCTCAGAGCCTGCCCCGCACTTGATGCGGGGGTGAGCGGGGGCTGTTCGGCTAGCTTCTGGCGATGCGGAAGACCTTGGCGCCGCACTGCGGGCACGTGCCGTGAGTGGCAAGCCGACCGTTCTTCAGCGTGATCTGCTGCGCTCCGCTGATCCATCTCTTGGCCCGGCACTTGAAGCAGTACGCGTCCATCGGCTGCCCCTCCGCGGTCTGCTAGTCGGTTGGGATGACGGTATAGGGTCGCGAGAGGGGATGTCAAGGATTGGGGGGGTGAGGTGTCCGCTCATGCCCTTCGACGGGGCTCAGGGTGAGCGGACGGTATATGCACCGCTCATGGTGAGCCTGTCGAACCAGGTGAGCGGTGCAAGAGAGCGGACGTATCCTGCAAGGCGGAAGGGATCACAATGAGCTTCTACCTCTATATCCTCAGGTGTTCAGACAACTCCTACTATACGGGCCACACTGATGAACTGGAGGAGAGGCTTGCCAAGCACCATCGAGGCGAGTATTCGAGGTATACGTCCGCGCGACGACCTGTTGAGTTGGCCTTCTCGCATCAGTTTCCGTCCCGGGATGAGGCTTTCCGCGCAGAGCAACAGGTGAAGGGGTGGTCCAGGAGGAAGAAGGAGGCACTGATCGGGGGAGACTGGGACAGCCTGCGCCGATTGGCTAGGAACAGGCAATAGTAGCCCGCTCACCTGGTTCGACAGGCTCACCATGAGCGGGCTTGGAGCATGTGCGGGCCTAATCTCGTCCGCTCACCTAGTTCGACAGGCTCACCATGAGCGGGATTATGTGTCCGCCCATATGGTTCGACAGGCTCACCATGAGCGGGATTGGGGCATGTGCGGGCCTAATCTCGTCCGCCCATATGGTTCGACAGGCTCACCATGAGCGGGCTTGGGGCTTGAGCGGGCGAGGCGCGAGGGCGGGATTATGTGTCCGCTCACCCTGAGCTTGTCGAAGGGCGTGAGCGGACGGGCGGATGTGGCCTCCTGCCCGCTCATATGGTTCGACAGGCTCACCATGAGCGGGTGTATGTGTCCGCTCATGTGGTTCGACAGGCTCACCATGAGCGGACGCGAGAGCGGTGGATTTCCCCCGTGAATTGCTCACGCGCGCGCTAGGCGGATCGGTCGAGTGTGGGGTACAATGCGGGGGTGCATCGATGGGCGAGGGCGGCAAGGGAGACGGAGGCCGGCGGCGAGTCGCTTCGCCAAAGGTCGAAAGCCGACGCCGCAGGTATTGACAAAGGATTTCCCATAGTGTAAAACCTGTTGTGGGTTCGACCGCGAAAGGAATGAAGCGTATGGACTTATATGCTTGTCCGTCAAATCACCTGAGCAGAGCAGGTCCCGCGGCCACGCCCCGGTTGCCAACGCGCACCGGGGTGACTCGCGCGGATAGGTCGCAATCACAAGAAGCACCTGGCGCAGGAGCGCTAGGGACAAAGGGGGAAAACCGGTGAAGATCAAAGGCAGATTCATTGCAGTCCTTGCAGCCGTGGGGCTGCTTGCGGCGTTGCTTCCCGCCCTGCCTACGGGCGCGGTGGCCGGCGTGGTCACCCTGACCGGAGGCGCAGACGGGAAGGGAGCGTTCTTCTCAGACAATATGGGCAACAACGTCGTCAAGATCCAGGTGACGGACGACGACCTGAGCCCCGCCAGGATCGGCAAGGCTCGCTATTCTCAGCACCCCGCCAACACAGAATTCCTCTTGGCGGAAGCAGTACTGGGAGGCGAGACTGAGAAGGTGGATAAGTTCTCTCGATCAGATGCCACCACCCCCGTCACGAATCAGTGGAGATTCGAGCTGACCCAGACAGCGAGGGACAGGAGCGGCAACGGCGTGTTGAGCAAGGAAGACGTGAGCGTGGAAGTGAATGGGCAGACACTGAGTGCCAGCCAGTATTCCACAGAAGTCGACCAGAGTCTCGACGGCCAGGGAATAACGCACGTGACCGTAATAGGACAGCCGCCCCGCGAGGCTGACGGCAGCGTGGTCATCACCTACGAGATCACCGAGTACAGGTTCGGCAATGACACGCCCCTGAGGCTGGCGGGCACGGAAATCCACTACGGCCCCACTCTTGCCGCAGCGACCAACCAGATCAACGTCAGCCGGGCTGTCTCTGAGGACGCTGAGGTGGATACCACGCAAGGGCTACCCAGCCCGCAGGCGGCTATAGTGACCTTCGTCTACCACGTGAAGGACACGGCGAAGAAGTACGTCCGCGTCAGCACCACCACCTCCGGAGTGACCCGCCAGCTGGACGGCGAGGAGACCACGGCCACGACCAGCGTCTTCGGGAGCCAGATAGGCGTTGTGGAGTCCTCCGACTACACCAAGCTCACGAGCCAGGCCGGCAACTCCCTCAATGACACGGACACGGCCAATGGCGGCAACAACGACGGCACGGTCCAGATCTCGGAGCTTGACAACACTAACCAACTCAAGCCCGCTCTCCACACCAAGCTCACGACCCTGGCCGGTGATCTCGGGCTCAACGCGTCAGACTCCGCCCAGACGCTCATAAACAGCGTCATCTCAGCAACTCACAACGACACGCTGACCGTGAGCTACGCGGACGCCAGCCCCGCGGCCAACGTGTCCAAGACCGCCAAGATCGACCTTGAGGCACCGGTTGTCACCCTGATTCAGCCCACCAACAAGCTGTTCACCAGGTCCAACGTGGTGACGTTGCAGGCCAGCGTGGTTGACGCCAACTCGGGCGTCGATTCCGGCGACATTGACCTGGTCGCCAGCTTCACGCTGGGCTCCCTCGGTACCCCGGCTCCCATCCAGAACGGCTACACGGTGACGAACGTCCCGAGTACCCTGGGCGAGGGCAAGCATGAGTGGGCCATCCGCGTAGAGGACAGGGTCGGCAACACGCCCACCGTCAACGACCCCGATACCAAGAAGAACGAGGCCGCGCTTGGCGCAGTTGCACCACTCACGACCATAACAAACGTGGGCAACCCCTTCGTCTTCACCGTGGACATCAACGGACCGGTCCTGGCCAGCGCCAAGACGGGCAACTATCTGAAGAACGCCGGCGTCACCTCAGGCGACAAGCAGGAGACCGAGGCCCGGGACAACAGGGAGTGGGTGAGGGCAACCTTCAACCTGGGTGATGGCGGAGCGCCCCTGGACGCCGAGACCGTTACGGCCACAGACTTCACGGTCGGCGGCGCAACGCCCCTGGAGGCGGTTGTCAACGCCAAGGCGCAGGGCAGCCAGGCTGCAGGCTCAATCGTCTACCTGAAGGTCGCCGAGCTCGACACCAGCGCCAAGCCCGCGGTGAGGCTCACCGGCGAGGTACGCGACAAGGCCGGCAACCCCCGCACGGACGGCACGATCGCCAGCGGCAACGTGGCAGACGGCTTGTCCCCGACGATCACGGTCACGCCATCGGCCTCGATAACCAGCGGAAACGTAACCGTCACGGTGTCCTCCAGCGAGAGGCTCCGGGTCAACCCCTCCGTGGGACTCACCACCACCAAGCCCGTCAAGGGGACTGCGCCAACCACCTCGCCACTAACAACGTCCCTGCAGACCGGCGCTCTCACCACCTGGGTCGCCACCTACAACAGGCCCGCTGACTCGGCCAGCATCCAGTACGTGGTGGTGTCGGCCAGCGACCTGGCGGACAACACCGCAAACGTGGGAGTCGCTGCCAACGACAAGGATCTCATATCCTTCCAGGTGGACGACGCTGACCCCGGCCTCATGTTCAGGGACGCCACGGGCAAGGCTCTGAAGGACTCGAAGCAGCAGGAAGGCGCAGTCTGGATTGTTGCCGAGTTCGACGACGATGAGTACACCGGTGACACGTACAGGAAGGTCACCCTGAGCTCCGTGGCGCTGACGGACGGGGACGGCAACTCGGTAACCTCCGAGACGGGCGACCTGTTCGGCGCCGACGACGTGGCCTGCGGCACGGGCGCGGACGGCAAGTGCGCCACCTACACGCTGGCCATAGACCTGACGCCCGGCGACTACACCATCGAGGCAACCGGCACGGACGCCGCTGGCAACAGCGTGACCGGCAAGGCGGCCTTCAAGGTCACGGCACGGGCGCCCTTCAAGCTGGAGCTCAAGCCCGGCGTGAACCTGATCTCCGTACCCGGCTCCCCGGTGGGCGACAGCGGCAACCTCAACATCCTGTTCGAGGGCGAGCCGGTGAACCTGGTCACCACCTTTGACAGGACCATGGAGCTGGAGGGTGGGAACCCGTGGCTGCGCTCGACCAGAGACCCGGAGACGGGCCTGTTCACGGGCGACATCTCCACACTCGAGCCCGGCGCGGCCTACTTCGTGACCGCCGAGGCCAGGACCACCATCAACATCACACTGCGGAGTGTGGTCGGTGAGCTGCCTCCCACGGTCATGGTGCGGTACGGCTACAACGCCCTGGGCTACTCCTCCATAGCGCCCACGCCCGCGGCACAGCCGATCGACGACTACCTGAACAGCATCCCGTGGACCGTGGCCTACAGCTACGACCCGACCCCCGGCAGGGGCTGGGAAGTGATACGGCCGGGCAGCAGCGATCCTGACTCTGCTCCCGACACGATCAACGCTGAGCCTGGCAAGGGCTACCTGGTCTTCTCCCGGTTCGACGCCACACTGACGCCATAGGGACTTGACTGGACAGGGCCTGACCCGCAGCCGGCGGGGACAGGCAAGCGCAAGGCGCAAATGCGAGGCGCCCCTCCACGTGGAGGGGCGCCTGCGCGTTGGGGGGGCAATCAAGTCCGCTCACCCTGAGCGGGCCGGGGGGCGCGAGCGGACGGGCGGATGCGGTGAGTGGCCCGCCCATATGGTTCGACAGGCTCACCATGAGCGGGCCTTGGAGGCGTGAGCGGGCCAATCAAGTCCGCTCACCCTGAGCTTGTGGTTCGGCAAGCTCACCATGAGCGGGGCGTGAGCGGACTACAGTTGCCGGTTCCTGGAAAGCACGCGCAGGCCGTCCCAGTCTCCCCTGATCAGAGCTTCCTTCTTCCTGCGAGACCACCTCTTCACCTGTCGTTCTGCGCGGAAAGCCTCATCCCTGGAGGGAAACTGGTGCGAGAAGGCCAGCTCGACAGGCCGTCGTGCGGACGTGTAACCCGAGAACTCACCGGCCTGGTGCTTCGCTAGCCTGCCTTCCAGGTCATCGGTGTGGCCGGTGTAGTATGAGTTGTCCGCGCATCTGAGGATGTACAGGTGGAAGCTCATTGTGGTCCTTCTGCCTTGCGAGTGCGTCCGCTCACGCCCTTCGACGGGGCTCGGGGTGAGCGGACGGTTTATGCACCGCTCATGGTGAGCCTGTCGAACCAGGTGAGCGGTGCATGGAGGGGCAACAGCCCGCTCATGTCCTTCGACACGCTCAGGATGAGCGGACGGTTTATGCACCGCTCATGGTGAGCCTGTCGAACCAGGTGAGCGGTGCATTGAAGGGACAACAGCCCGCTCATGTCCTTCGACACGCTCAGGATGAGCGGACGGAGAACATGCCTACCCGTGCACCCGCGCCAGCGTATCGGTCATCAGCGCGGAGATGAATCGCACGCATGCGATGGTGCGCGGGTACGCCATGCGCGTAGGGCCAATGGCGCTGATGGTGCCGACGCCACCGCCCGACAGGCCGTAGCGGCATACCAC
>DAOUKJ010000024.1:0-9234 GCA_034421435.1 Dehalococcoidia bacterium
ACTATCAGTATGAATAGCCGCAGAGGAAACCTGCGCATCTACCTGCCTTCAAGAGTTGTACGCCTCATTCTACGTCACTTCCGACAGAACGCAAAGGTATATCAACCGCACGAATTTTGCAACCTCTACCGTCGCAGCTTCTGCGCCGCGCGCGACGGGGCCGCCTCAGGAGCAGGCGGCCCCGCCCGAACCGGGGATCGATTCTGCAGACGTAGCGAGGACCTAGTAGGTGCCCGTCCTTCTTCGCGGGGCGTACTGCCTCCGGAGGAATGGGGGTACGTCCAGATCCGTTTCCTCGCCAACCACGGACATGATGAGCTGGGAGATGTGATGGTCGTCCTCCCTGGGAATCATGCTCTCCTCCGTGGAGAATCCGGTCGCGATGATCGTTATCTTGACCTCGTCCTCCATCTTCAGGTCGGTGACCATGCCGAAGAAGATTCCTGCGTCCGGGTCCGCTGCAGAACGTATGACATCGGCGGCCTCCTGAACCTCATTCAGAGAGATGTCAGCGCCGCCGGTGATATTGAACAGTATGCCCCTGGCCCCGTCTATGGACACGTCCAGGAGAGAGCTGGTTACGGCTTGCCTCGCCGCATCCACTGCCTTGTGCTCGCCCACGCCGTGCCCGATCGCCATCCAGGCCGGGCCAGCATTGCTCATGACCGACCGGATGTCCGCGAAGTCCAGGTTCACCTCGCCGGGCACCGTCACGAGCTCCGCGATGGACTGGACGCCCTGCCTGAGCACGTCGTCCGCCAGCTTGAAGGCGTTTTCCATCGTCACCTTCTCGTCGCATACGGCAAACAGCCGGTCGTTGGGGATGATGATGAGGGTGTCCACCTTGTCCTTCAGGCGGGCGATTCCCTCCTCCGCCAGCTTGCGCCGCTTGCTGCCCTCAAAGCCGAATGGCTTGGTGACCACGCCTATGGTAAGGGCGTCGACCTCACGGGCGATTTCAGCGACTACCGGCGCAGCGCCGGTGCCGGTCCCGCCGCCCATGCCTGCGGCCACGAAGACCATGTCCGAGCCGGTCAGTGCCTCTAGCACTTCCTCCCGGCTCTCATCGGCAGACTCTCTACCCTTCTCGGGATCTCCGCCAACGCCGAGACCTCTGGTGAGCCTTTCGCCCATGCGGATCCGGAGGGGGACGTCAGAACGCATCAGGGCCTGCGCATCCGTGTTCACGGCTACGTACTCCACGCCCTGAATCCGCTCGCGGAACATGCGCGAGACAGCGTTGCATCCTCCACCTCCAACCCCAACCACCTTGATCTTGGCGATTCCGTCGTTATCGAATCCTAGACTGGTCATTACCACTCCTCCTGTGCTATGCCTGGGATCTCAGAGTAACCCTGTTGAACAGACTCCCGACGAGGGATCCGTTTTTTGCAGGCTTGTTCTTGGCGACCGCCGGGACCGCTGACTGGGAGTGCCTGGCATCCCAGAGCAGAAGGCCAAGTGCGGTGGCGAATGCAGGATCGTCCAGATTTTCCGGGACCCACGTGTAGGAAGCCGGCATACCCGTCCTCACCGGGCCGGGCCAGATTTCGCCTGCCAGCTCCCGGATTCCCGGCAAGTTCGCAGTCCCTCCGGTAAGCACCAGCCCACCGGCCGGCGCGCCGTCGAGGCCCGCCCTACCCACCTCTGCGTGGGCCATGCGCAGCAGCTCGCCGACGCGATCGCTGATCACGCTGCAGAAGTCCCTGCGGCTCACCTGCGTGTAGGACTGATTGCCGAAGCCGGGCAGCCGGACCTGCTCACGTTCGTCCACCTCCTCCGGCACGGCATGGCCAAACCTTAGCTTGGCCTCCTCGGCCGCGAGGGAGAAAGTCGTGAACGCGATTGAGATGTCGCGGGTAACCTGGAAGCCGGCCGCGGGTATGATGTTGGTGTGCCAGATGCTCCCCTCGAGGAATATCGAAACGTCCGTGGTGCCGCCTCCGATGTCGACCAGCACAACGCCCATGTCCTTCTCGTCTCGGGATAGCGTGGACTCTGCGCTGGCCAGAGGTTCCAGCACCAGGCCCCTGAGTCCCACGCCGGAGCGCCTCAGCGCCTCGACCAGGTTATCCACCGCCGTGCTGTCTGCCATGACGACGTGGCTCTCAACCTCAAGGGAGGAGCCGTACATGCCGATTGGATCGTGTACGCCCCAGTTGCCGTCGATCCCGTAGTCTCTTGGGATCACGTGCAGGACCTTGTTCTCAGGGCCGGTGCGCTCCTCACAGCAGGCCTTGACAACCTGGGCGACGTCCTCCGAACCTATGGGCGAGCCGCTGGGACGGTTGTCCATTGCGGCCCTGCAGTTCGCATAGCTGACGTGGCTGCCTGTGATGCCGACATACGCCGACGTTACCTTCATCCCCGCCTGGACTTCAGCCTCGCGGATGGAGGCCTGAATCTCCTGCTGTACATCCGAGAGGTTGCTGACTATGCCCTTCTGCATGCCCCGGGACGGGACGGTGCCTGAGCCGATGACCCGCAGGGCGCCCGTGGCCTCGGCCTTACTAATGAGGGTACAGACCTTGGTCGTCCCTACGTCAATTGCCACCTGAATATTGTCGTTCTTCATCGTGCACCACCTGGCTGCGAGATTTTTGGGCCGTGCCGCCGGTCCGGGGGCATGCCGTCGTGGAGATTGGGGTTCAATCGCAAAGATCTATCGTGTTGGTATCCTGCCTTCATCGGGCGTTGTATTTCGTTCCACGCGACCTTTACCCCCAGACCAGCTGTATCTGTAGAGGGGACCGCCCCTCTAAATGCGCTCCGCCACCCGCATCCGGGCGCTTCGACTCCTACGGTTGAACCGAACCTCCTCTCGGGAGGGGGAAATAATCTTCTTGTTCACAATGCGCAGACCGCCGGCCTCAAAGCTCTCCTGTCTCAGAAAGCTCTTGACCAGCCGGTCTTCCAAGGAGTGATAGCTGATAACCACAAGCCTGCCTTCTGGCTTCAGAATGTGCAGTGTCTGCGCCAGCGCCATCGAGAGATTCTCCAGCTCGCCGTTCACTTCCATGCGAACGGCCTGGAAGACCTGCGTTGCAGGGTGCACGCGGCTCCACGGCCGCCGGATGGCCCCGGAGACCACCTGCGCGAGATGCAGCGAGGTATCTATCGGCCGGCTGTCCACCACCGCCTGCGAGATACGGTCGGCTCGGCGCTCCTCGCCAAAGCTGCGGAATATCCTGGTCAGCTCCAGTTGGGAGTAGTAGTTCACCACTTCCCAAGCCGTCAGCTCCTGGCTCGGGTCAAAGCGCATGTCCAGCGGCTCCTCAAATCGGAAGCTGAAACCTCTTCCCTCCCCCTCCAACTGAAGCGAAGATAGACCCAGATCCATGAGAATGCCGTCCACGCTGCCGAAGCCTCTATCTCGCGCAATCGCCTCCAGGTTGCGGAAGTTGTCGTTGGCCAGCGCGTAGTAGTCTCGATGCGGGCTCAATCGGTCCGCGGCGGATTCAAGCGCTGCGGGGTCCATGTCGATTCCCAGGAGCCGGCCTCCGGGTGAAGCTGCCTCAAGGATGGCCCAGGCGTGCCCGCCCTCGCCGACTGTGCAGTCGATATACGAGCCTCCGGGCGAAACCCGGAGCCCTTCGACGGACTCGCCCACAAGCACAGGCGTGTGATATGGCATGGTCAAGACAGTCACCGGGCCTCCTCCGAGACCTCGGCGATGTACGATGCCTCCTGGTCCAACAGCTCCTTCTCCTGCTGCCACAACTCGATGTCCCAGATCTCCAGGGAGTCGCCCACACCGGCCACCACCACCGACTCACCAATCCCGGCGTACTGCCTCAACGTTGCCGGCAGCATCACCCTTCCCTGTCGATCCAGCTGAAGGTTGTAAGCAGCTGAGAAGGTCAATCTTTGCATTCTCCGGTTCCTGGCCCTCTGCGTCGGAAGTTCCGCAATCTCCTTCACGCGGGCTTGCCACTGACTGTGGGAATATGCTGCGATGCAGCGATCGTAGGCACGGGCGAGAACAAGGCCGCCGACGAAGGCGTCTCGGTAGCGGGAGGGAATAGCGATGCGACCCTGCGGGTCCACCCGTATCTCGTGTTCCCCGATGAATGAAAGTGTGTCAAGTTGCACCTTACTTCACCAATTTCCACCTATTCTCTCCAAACAGCACCTAGAGTACCATCAGAAATCCCCAAGTGCAATAGCTAATTTCGGGAATTTTGGGGCAATTTGGGATTAACGGGGTGGGAGGAGATGGAGCCAAGTAGCGGCTCCTGAATTTCGGACGGAGCCGAGGAATCCAGGACGATCGCAGGCTATTGCAAGCGGAGTAATGCTATGCCCCTGACTACTCCGTTATTTCGAGCGCAGGCGGACTCAAGCCAGCCGCAGCAGCTGCGGCCTCGTGTCTGGCACGCGGATCAGCAAGTCCCTGGCCTCCATGTCCTGCTTCACGGAGACCACATACCACTTCACTGATCCCTCGAAACTGACTCCCACGCGCCGCCCCACATGCGCAACCAGCTCCGTGTACGTCATGCCATCGCTGCCGCTCAGCGCCTCGGCGATGGCGCGCCGGATGGTCTCGTACTTATGCCTGCTGATGTTCACGCCCCGCTTGCCCTGCGGATGCAGCGTGAGGAACCTGTCGTCCACCGCTACGCCTCCCGCTCATCGAGCAACGCGCGGTCCGCCGCGTCCAGCTCCGCCCTCTCAAGCAGGTCCGGCCGCCTCTGCTGCGTTCGCCTTAGCGACTGTTGCCTCCGCCACCGCCTCACCTCTTCGTGGTTGCCGGACAGCAGGACCGGCGGCACCTGCCACCCGCGAAACTCCGACGGCCGGGTGTACTGCGGAAACTGGATGAGTCCGGTAGAGTGAGTGTCGTCCTCGATGGACTGGCCGTCTCCAACGGCGCCCGGCAGCAGCCTCACCACTGCGTCGACCACCGCCATTGCCGGTATCTCGCCGCCGCTCAGCACGTAGTCCCCGATGCTTATCTCGCGGTCGATGAGGTGCTCCAGGACGCGCTCGTCCACGCCCTCGTAGTGGCCGCAGATGATCACCAGGTCCCGCAGCTTTGCGAGCTCTTCAACTACCGCCTGCGTCAGCACGTCTCCCTGCGGCGACATCAGGACGACCTGCGCCTCCTCAGCCTTCTCACGGCCGCCATCCTCCGCAATCACGGCCCGCACAGCCTCCACGGCCTCGAATAGCGGTTCGGGCTTCAGCACCATGCCGCCTCCGCCGCCGTACGGGTAGTCGTCCACCGTTCTGTGCTTGTCGTGTGCGTAGTCGCGGATGTTGTGGATGCGTATGCGCACCACGCCGTTATCGACCGCCCGGCCCACGATGCTCTCCCGAAACGGCCCCTCCAGCATAGCCGGAAAGAGGGTGAGTATGTGAACTTCCATGCTACTGAGTGGGGTGGGTCTCCACCCGCGGGCTGGTCAGGAGCTCAATTGCGTGCGGCAGCACGTCAGCGATCGCTTCGAGGCACTCACGGACTGCCCTGGTGCTGCCCGGCAGGTTGATTATCAGGCACTGGCCGCGAGTTCCAGAGACTCCGCGACTGAGCATGGCCATTTGCGTATTGCGCAGCCCAGCCTGGCGCATCGCCTCCGAGATGCCCGGCACCTCTCGATCGATGACGGTTAGCGTCGCCTCCGGCGTCACGTCACGAGGCCCAAGGCCGGTGCCGCCGGTGGTGACCACCAGGTCCACCTCGCCGCTGTCCGCCCACTCCCTGAGCCTGGCGGCGATGATCGACCGCTCGTCCGGCACGATCTCGTAGCGCGCCGGCGTGAAGCCCATTTCGAGGAGCATTTCGCGGATGGCCTGCCCGCTCGTGTCCTCACGCTTGCCCTCCGCGCCCATGTCGCTGCTGGTCAGGATTCCGAAGTTGTACACGTCCACCTGTGCCCCAAATGAAAGTGGCTCCAATATACCACATGAGAGGAAATCCGAAGCCTATTGCGTTTTGCTCTATCCACGCCTACGGCATATAATGGACGGCAGTCACGCCGAGCCGCCAGACGTATGAATCAGACCTCAGTCCAGAAACGAAACTCCACTCAGGAGGACGCCGCGCTCCTCATGCGCTCTCTGGCGTCGCTGCCGGAGCCTCAGGCACGCGTGGCCCTCGTTGTGGTCAGCGGACTGCCCGGCAGCGGCAAGTCATACTTCAGCCGGCGGCTTGCGAGCCTCACCCCTCTCGCCGTCGTGGAATCCGATGCGATGCGGTGCGCCCTCTTCGGCACTCCGACGCACAGCGGCCCCGAGAGCGCTCGCCTCTTCAGGGCGTGCCACGCACTCATCGAAGATTTGCTGCGTCGCGGAATCCCCGTGCTGTTCGACGCCACCAACCTGGTCGAGCAGTTCAGGGAGCGGCTGTACAGCATCGCTGAGAGGACGGACGCGAAGCTGGTCTTGGTGCGGGTGGAGGCGCCCGAGGTCGTAATCGCGAGCCGTTTGGCCGATCGCGAGGCAGGATTTGGCGATTCGGAAGACAACTCCACCGCCGGGCTTGACGTCTACCGGCGCATGGCAAGCGTGGTTGAGCCGATCCGCCGCAATCACTACGCCGTGGACACATCGAGGGACATCACACCGGTCGTCGAGAAAATCACCAGAGAGCTCGACCGGTGGTTCAAGGGTTAGAAGGCCCACTCACACCAGAAGGGAGAGAAATGGAGATAAAGGCTATCGCAGGCGACATCACGCAGGTTGAATCGCCGGCCGTAATCGTCAACCTGTTCGACGGGGTGGAGGCGCCCGAAGGCGCGACCGGCGCAGCCGACAGAGCGCTGGACGGCGCGATCTCGAACCTGATTGCCGACGGCGAGATTCGCGGCAAGAAGGGCGAGATCACCATCATCCACACCATGGGCCGGATTCCTTCCGCCCGCGTGGTGGTGGCCGGCCTGGGCAAGGCCGAGAGCTTCACCCCTGAGGTGTCAAGGCAGGTCATGGCGGGCGTCTGCCGCCGTCTCAGGTCCGCGGGCATTCGCAGCGCGGCGACCATAGTGCACGGCGCAGGCATTGGGGGGCTGGACGTGGCTGACGCGGCGCAGGCCGTCGCCGAGGGTGGCCTGCTGGGCCTCTACACCTTCCGCCGCCACTTCTCGAAGAACGATGACAGCGACAGGACGCTCGACGAACTGAGCGTAGTCGAGCAGGACGCGTCGCGGCTCCCGGACGTCGAGACCGGCCTGGAGCGCGGCCGCATCTTCGCCGAGGCCGCCATTCTGGCGCGCGACATGGTGAACGAGCCGCCCAACCACATGACGCCGACCCACATCGCGGACATTGCCGCGGGCCTGGCGTCCGAGCACGGGCTGGAGTCCACGATTCTGGACACCCCGCAGATGGAGGAGCTGGGCATGGGCGGGCTGCTCGGCGTGGCAAAGGGCAGCGTGGAGCCTCCAAAGTTCGTCGTGCTCACCTACAAGGGCGACCCCGACAACCCGGACAACAACCTGGGGCTGCTGGGCAAGGGCATCACCATGGACACCGGCGGCATCTCCCTCAAGTCCTCCGCAGCAATGTTCACCATGAAGAGCGACATGGCCGGCGCCGCAGCCGTCGTCTCCGCAATCGGCGCCATCGCACAGCTGAAGCCCAAGCTGAACGTGACCGCCATCGCCCCCTGCACCGAGAACATGCCCAGCGGCTCTGCAATAAAGCCCGGCGACGTGCTGCGGACTATGAGCGGCAAGACGGTGGAGGTGGAGAACACGGACGCGGAGGGCCGGCTGGCCCTCTCGGACGCGCTGGCCTACGCCAGACAGATGGGCATCAACCGGCTGGTGGACGTGGCCACGCTGACGGGCGCCATCGTCGCGGCGCTGGGCGACGTGTGCGTAGGCGCGTTTACGAACAACAATGAGCTTCTCGATGCCATCATCGCATCCGGAGAGACGGTCGGTGAGCGGATCTGGGAGCTGCCCATGTACGACGACTACAAGGAGCAGAACCGGAGCCAGGTTGCCGACGTGAAGAACACGGGCGGAGCCAAGGCCGGTTCCATCACCGCGGCGCAGTTTCTGGCGGAGTTCAGCGAGGACACGCCGTGGGTGCACCTGGACATCGCCGGTACGGCCATGGCGGACAGGGAGTCCGGCTACCTCGTGAGGGGTGCGACCGGCGTGCCGACGCGCACGCTCATCCGCCTGGCGTTGGACCTGGGCGCGAAGGAGTAGTGGCCTTCACGCTACGATGACATTCCGAGCGGAGCGCAGCGCAGTCGAGGAATCTGGGACGTCCAGCGCGTCACCACGATTCCCCAGCGTGGGCCGCGCCCATCTCCATTCCTACGCAGAGCCTGCCCCGTACTACGATGCGGGGCAGGAATCCAGCCCCACCCCTGGATTGCGGCTCCCCTCCAAATGACAGCGGGGTGTGAATTCACGGCCAGCGATCTATCTCTCCCCATCCGTTAGCGGCGAGGATTGAGTCGCATCGTTCTTCTACGGTCTCCTGTACCGTCGTCCCCTGAGCGTAGGCTTGCTGTAGCTGCTTGAGGCACTCTGCCAGCCCAGGCATTCCGCCTCGCCTGGCCTCCCTTATCTGTTCGCCGATGAGGTCGGTCATCCACTCCAGGTATGCCTGGAATCCCGGATGGATGGTGGGAGTAGGCCCAGGTGTTTGGGTGGGGCTTGGCGTATGGGTGGGGACCTGAACGTTGTCGGGGATATAGATGGTCTCCATCAGGGCCTCGCACCTTTCAGGGTTGTAGGCAAGCTCCCGCTCCACGACTGTACCGCCGCCGCCCATGCCGGAGAAGTGGTAGCTGCAGCCGTCTTCAGTCTTCGTGCCGACGACTATCCTGCGAGTTACGATGCTGTTTGGCGGCGGGGTTGAGTACGGGTAGACCACTACGCCTTCACCTTCGAGGGTTAGAGGGGTTGGGGCTGGCGGTAAGGTTGGCGTGGGTGTTTGGGTAGGGCTTGGGGTCGAAGTGGGGATTGTGGTGGGCGTAGGGATTGGCGTGTCTGTTGGAACCTGGGTAAGCGTAGGTTCGCTACAGGCAAGGGCCAGGATGATGAATGCCGCCAGGATTGCATGTGCCATGAGTCAACCTGCCCTGGTCATCTTGTGATCTGCCAAGAATAGTAGAACAGGGATTGGAGCTACAAGTATTCCAATTGTTGCGATTCCGAGGATCGCTATCCCTGTGGATATGGCGGCTGCTCCCCACACGATTCTGTGGTCGTCTTTCGCCAGGGTACATAGGAGAGCCAGCCCTGAACACACTATCAGGGTTGCGAGGACGAT
>DAOUKJ010000025.1:0-56027 GCA_034421435.1 Dehalococcoidia bacterium
GCCTGTTCTTTCACCCTCACGGCCAGAGGCTTGACCATCAGCTGGTACTGGCGGACCGGTGCGAATTCCGCACGCTCTAGAGCACGAGCCTGCTCCGGCTGATGGCTCGGCACCAGCGAGAGGAAGGGAGCCGAAGGCCGCCCCTGCTGGAGCGCCCAGTTGACCAGGTTGTCCCATGCAGCCGCGTCCTCCGCGGGATGCATCATCGCCTCCAGGCTGTTTACGGACTGCCTGCCGGATCCAACGCGCGCCCAGCCGCGAACTATGCCGCCGTCCTCGTACACGCCCTGCCGCACACGCTTGCCCGGCGACTCCAGCGCGTGACTCCACTCGTCGAACGTCATTGCGTACTCCCACTTGACCCTGGAAGGTACGCAGCGGTCGTACAGCAGGTACACGTGGTAGGCGTCGGACGGCGTGAGAGGACGGATGCCGCTCTCGTCAATCGGCCCGGCGAATTGCGCGGCTTCACGCCTGTAGAGCGTCTCCTGAGCGCAACGCTTGAATCCGGCCTCCCTTGCCACGTCCACCACACGGTTCAGTGCAGGCAGCCGCAGGAAAACGCGCTCGCCGCCCTGCTCATCAGCCAGGGCACACAGCCTCTCCAGCAGCTCGATACCCTCGCTTTCGATCTCCGGCGGCAGGTTGAGCAGATGCACCTCCCAGGCCTTGGGGCCTGACCGCGTTCTGACGGAGGCCAGCGCTCGCAGGTGCAATCCTTCGGTCAGCACACTGCCGCGCTCCCTCTCCCTGTGCAGCGCCAGCCCACCGGCCACGGAGCGCGTACTTGGAGGGCTGTCCGCGCCATTGCCCACGCGATCCCACGTCTGGGCAAGGCTGGGGCCAAGCCTCGGCCCGTCGATCAGGTACCACAGCAGGTCGGTCGTGCGCAGCCTTCGGATCGTCACCTCACGCCTCTGACGCCATGCTCAGGAAGTAGGAGTGAAACCTGCAATCGCCGGTGAGCTCCGGATGGAACGACGTTGCCAGTATGTTCCGCTGCCGGACGGCCACGACTCTCCCGTCGTCCAGGCAGGCCAGCTGCTTGACGCCTGGGCCAACCTGCTCGATGACTGGGGCGCGGATGAACACGGCGCGGAATGCCTCATCGCCAAGCTCAGGTACATGGAGGTCAACCTCAAAGCTGTCGACCTGCCGGCCGTAGCCGTTGCGCTGCACGCGTACGTCGATGAGACCGAGAGGTTTGGGGCGATCGTCGGTGAGGCTGGCAGCCAAGACTATCAGGCCTGCGCAGGTGCCCCACGTTGGCATGCCGTCGCGGACTCGCGCCTCGATTTCGCCGGAGAGGTCAAACACATCCATCAGACGTGATATTGTGGTGCTCTCACCGCCGGGGATGACCAGGGCTTCCACGCCGGCGAGATCCCCGGGCAGGCGCACCTGCGCCGCCTCGGCCCCGGCGCACTCAAGGGCCGTCGCGTGCTCGGCAAAGTCCCCCTGAAGGGCCAGGACTCCAACCTTCTTGGCCAATCTACCAGCCTCTTACGGCCAGGATCTCCTCCTGCTTCATCGTGCGAATGTCCATGCCGGGCATGGGTTCGCCCAGGTCCTCCGACGCCTTGGCGATGACGTCCGGGTCGTTGTAGTGGGTTGTGGCAGCGACGATGGCCTTGGCGCGAGCCTCCGGGTTATCGGACTTGTAGATGCCGGAGCCGACGAAGACGCCCTCTGCGCCAAGCTGCATCATCAGGGCCGCGTCGGCGGGCGTGGCCACGCCGCCGGCTGCGAAATTGACGACCGGCAGACGTGCGGTGTCGTGGACCTCGCGCACCAACTCGAAAGGCGCACCCAATGCCTTGGCTTCGGCCATGAGTTCGTCCTGCGTCATGCCGACAATCTTGCGTATCTCGCCCATCACGGAGCGCATGTGGCGCACGGCCTCCACGATGTTGCCAGTGCCGGCCTCGCCCTTGGTGCGTATCATGGCCGCGCCCTCCCCGATGCGCCTGAGCGCCTCGCCCAGGTCGCGGCAGCCGCATACGAAGGGCACTCTGAAGTCGTGCTTCCAGATGTGGTTGCTCTCGTCGGCGGGCGTGAGCACCTCCGACTCGTCGATGTAGTCTGCGCCCAGCGCCTCAAGCACCTGCGCCTCCACGAAGTGGCCGATCCTACACTTGGCCATGACCGGTATAGTGACCGCGTTCATGATGGCCGTGATGCGCGTTGGGTCCGCCATACGCGCGACGCCGCCGGCGGCCCGGATGTCGGCGGGCACGCGCTCAAGAGCCATGACGGCGCAAGCGCCCGCGTCCTCAGCGATCTTGGCCTGCTCTGCGTTGACCACGTCCATAATCACGCCGCCCTTGAGCATTTGCGCAAGTCCGGCTTTGACACGCCACGTTCCCTGATCCATTTACCGCTCCTCCTCCGGGAAGCATCCCGCTGCTGATGCCATTATACAACAGCCACTGGGGAGTTACCAATTGCGCGAGCGTGTTGGGATGTGCGCGTGGGGCTGCCGCAGCCATATGTGCCCCTACACTGCCACCGTCGGCGCCTCGATCAGGTTCAGGAGGTCTGTTGCGACGTACAGCCGTGGCCACTCATTCCTTAGCTCTTCCAGAACCCCGGCCTGCACCAGCCTGTCCAGAATTCGGCGCGCGCCCGCCTGCGTAAAGCTCAGTAGCCGGGCCACATCGGACGCGGTGACGAACACCCGCGCAAACACCTCGTCAAGCAGCCTGAGAGCGTTCGCCGACTCGCGACGCATGAGCAGGACCTGCCGTTTCTGCTCCTGCAGCTCCCGCACCCGCCTTACGCGCACCTGGGCGTCCTGCGCCTGTTCCGCAACACCTCTGAGGAAGTAGACAATCCAGCTCTCCCAGTCACCTGACTCGCTCACGCGAAAAAGCTGGTCGTAGTAGGCGCTCCGGTCTCGTTCGAAGTACGCGCTCAGATAGAGGAGCGGTTGCGGCAGTATGTCCCGTGCGCACAGGAACAGCGGTATCAGCAGCCTGCCAATGCGACCGTTGCCGTCCCGGTAGGGGTGAATGGCCTCGAACTGGTAGTGCATCATGGCGCACTGGAAGAGGGGCGGGAGCGCACCGGACTCGTTCACGAACCGCTCCCAATCCAGAAGCAGGTCCCTCACCAGGCTTGCAGGAGGAGGTACGTAGCGTGCTTCCCCTATAAGCGAACCGGGAGGGCCAATCCACACCTGCTCGTCACGCAACTCTCCCGGACGGCTTTCTTCTCCGCGCACACCTTCCATCAGGACTCCGTGCAACCGATTGACCAGGCGGAGGGAAATTGGCAGTGCACTCAGCAGCAACAACCCCTGATCCAGAGCCTCCACGTAGTTGGCGACTTCTTGGACGTCTCCGCCGGAGCGTCGCCCACCCGATGCCTCATAGCGGAACAGGTCGGAGATAGATGCCTGGGTTCCTTCGATTCTCGACGACAGCACGGCTTCGCGCCGTACAAACGGCCTTATCAGCAGGTACGGGTTCTGTATCGTCTCGCCGACACCAGCCAGGTTTGCCACCGCGCTCACTGCCTCTTCAAGCGACCGCATGAGCTGCATGCTGGGTTGAATCTCGCGCGGCAGCGGAGCAGGCACAAATGCGCGCTGCCCTTCAATAGTGGGCACAAGCTGCCCACTGGGGCTGTCCTGCAAGCGGTCCATACTCAATTGGATACTCCAGTATCTTTCTGTTCAACAAAAGATACTAAACGGCCACATAGTATCTTTTTCCCGCGCCAATGTCAACTGGCGTATCTTTCTGGACGATGTGGCCTTGGGAACCAGCCGACCCACCACACATCGTGGCCAGCGTAGCTACCGTCCCTCCTCTCGCGCCGCCCTTGTTCACCTGCGCGCTGCAAGGTAGAATGCGACGGGCGGCAGGCGGGCGGCGCTCGGCAGCAGGACACGCGGGCGGCACGATGCACTAACCTCGGAGCGAGACCAGGACGCTTTGACTGTACGGAGCAAGAGACGAGGCATCTTCTACGGCTGGTGGCTCCTCGGCGCCGGCACCATCGTGCTGGTCATGCAGGGAGGCCTCTACGCATACGGCTTCCCGCTCTTCTTCGTGCCCCTGGCCAACACCCTTGGAACCAGCCGTGGCGCCCTCTCCCTGGCCTTCTCATTCACACGGCTGGAGAGCAGCCTGCTCGGCCCCATCGAGGGGTATCTGATCGACCGCTTTGGCCCCCGCGGCATCATGTACGTGGGGTTCGCCCTGCTTGGCCTGAGCTTCATCCTGTTCAGCTTCGTCGACTCACTGCTGGACTTCTACCTGGTGTTTCCGGTCCTGGCCTTGGGAGCAAGTCTGTCGGGGTTCCTGCCGGTGATCACCGCAGTGAACAACTGGTTCTCGCGACGGAGGGGGCTTGCCACGGGCATCTGCTCCGCGGGCGTGAACATCGGCGGCGTGCTGCTCTTCCTGATGGCAATTGCCATCTCCACCTACGGCTGGCGCACGACTGCAGCCCTCACGGGCGTGCTCATCCTGCTGCTGGGATTCCCGATGACCGCGTTGATGCGGCACCGGCCCCAGCCCTACGGCTACCTGCCCGACGGCGACGAAATGGAGGAAGCCAGCGATTCGGAGGACGGCACGTCGTCTCGTGCGCAGGAAACGCCCGACTTCACTCCAAAGGAGGCGCTGAAGACGCCCGCCTTCTGGATCATCGCCTCAGCTCACGGATTCTCGCTGTTCATCGTGGGGACGGTGTCCATTCACCAGGTGCCGCTGCTGGTCGACCACGGAATATCGTTCGAAGCGGCGGCCTCGGTACTGGCGTTCATGACGCTGGTGGCGATGGTAGGGCGCGTAATCGGCGGCTACCTGGGCGACCTGATCGGCTACAAGGTGATACTGCTGGCGTGCTTCCTGCTGCTTTCCGTGGGCGTGGTGGTGCTCTCCACGGCGCACACGATGACTCAGGCCCTGGTGTACGCGGTGCTCTACGGCCTGGGCTACGGAGCGAGGGCGCCGCTGCTCATCGCACTGCGCGCCGACTTCTTCGGTCCCCGCAACTTTGCGACCATCATGGGACTCTCGCAGCCCATCATGGTCATCGGCTCGTTCTTCGGCCCCATAGCAGCCGGATACGCCTACGACGTGCAGGGCAGCTACCAGATGATCTTCAGCATCATCGCCGTCCTGAACCTGATTGGCGCCGTGCTGATCTTCTTCATCAAGAGGCCGGAGCTACCCATTCGCAAAGAGGCCGCGGCGGAGTCCGGCTAGGCAACCGGTCTCCTACACCCCGACGCTTACCTTCGCCTTGCGCCTGCCCCTGGACTTCACCTTGCCATTGGTGCTGGCCGCCCCATTCTCACGCACCAGCACGTCCCGCAGGTAGCGGCCCGTGTGCGACTCCTCCAGCTCCGCAACATCTTCCGGCGTGCCCGCAGCGATCACCTGTCCGCCGCGCTCTCCGGCGCCCGGCCCAAGATCCACTACCCAGTCGGCGTTCTTGATCAAGTCCAGGTGGTGCTCGATGAGGACGACGGTGTTGCCAGCGTCCACCAGCCGGTGCAGCACGCCCAGCAGGGCGGCGCAGTCCTGGAACGAGAGGCCGGTCGTCGGCTCGTCCAGGATGTAGAGCGTCTTGCCCGTGGCGCGGCGGGACAGCTCCGTGGCCAGCTTCACTCGCTGGGCCTCTCCGCCGCTGAGCGTGGTTGCGGGCTGGCCCAGCCGGATGTACCCCAGGCCGACGTCCTTCAGCGTCTCCAGCTTGGAGCGGACTCGCGGGAAGTTCCAGAAGAAGTCCAGCGCCTCCGAGACGGTCATGTCCAGCACCTCGGAGATGTTGCGGTCCTTGAGCGTGATCTCCAGAGCCTCGCGGTTGTATCGCTGTCCGTGGCACACCTCACACGGCATTGTGACGTTGGGCAGGAACTGCATCTCGATCTGGATGTAGCCTGCCCCTGCACAGGCCTCGCACCGGCCTCCCTTGACGTTGAACGAGAACCTACCCGGGCCGTATCCACGCACGCGGGACTCCGGCACGGCGGCGAACATCTCGCGTATGGGCGTGAACGTGCCCGTGTAGGTGGCCGGGTTGCTGCGCGGCGTCCGTCCGATGGGCGATTGGTCTATGTTCACCACCTTGTCGATATTCTCGATGCCGTAGACCCCGTCGCAATCGCCGGGCCTGTCCCGTGCCCCGTAGAGCATCTGGGCCAGGCGCTTGTACATCACCTCGTAGACCAGGCTGCTCTTGCCGGAGCCGGACACGCCGGTTATGCACACCAGCATCCCCGTCGGCAGCGTCACGTCTATGTTCTTCAGGTTGTTCTCACGAGCGCCCTTGACCAGCAGTTCACTCCCGTTGCCGGGGCGACGCGACTCCGGCAGCGGAATCTTGAGCCGCCCGCTCAGGTACCGGCCGGTAACCGAGACTTCGTGCTGCGACACCTCCTCGACGGTGCCCGTGGCAACCACGTGACCGCCGTGTTCGCCTGCGCCCGGGCCAAGGTCGATGATGTGGTCGGCGGAGCGCATGATCGCCTCGTCGTGCTCGACGATGATGACGGTGTTGCCGATGTCGCGCAGGCGCTTCAGCGTGTCGATGAGCAGGTGGTCGTCGACGGGGTGGAGACCGACGCTCGGCTCGTCGCAGACGTAGAGCACGCCCATCAGGCCGGAACCGATCTGCGTGGCCAGCCGTATGCGCTGCGCCTCCCCGCCGCTGAGCGTGGACGCCGTGCGGTCCAGCGTCAGGTAGTCCAGTCCCACGTCCTTGAGGAACCGCAGGCGGGCATGAATCTCCTTCAGGATCTGGCGGGCGATGGTACGCTGGCGCTGGTCCAGGGGCGATTGCTCGCTCTCGTCGTCCAGCCACTCAACCCACTCGATCGACTGGCCGATGGTGGAGGACGTCACCTGAATGATGTTCCGGTCCGCCACGGTGACCGCCAGCGACTGAGGCTTGAGGCGCTTCCCGTCGCAGTCTGCGCAGGGGCGGGCGGCCATGTACCGCTCGATCTCCTGGCGCATGTAGTCGGAGGCCGTTTCCTTATAGCGTCGCTCCAGGTTGGGGATCACGCCCTCGAACCTGGTGTCCCAGGTGTACACGCGGCCCCGGTGCGTGCGGTGTCGCATCTTGACCACCTTGCCCCGGTTGCCGTACAGAATGAGGTCCACGTGCTCCTTCTTCAAGTCTCGCACCCTGTCCTTCACGGAGAACCCGTATGCCTCAGAGAGCGACACCAACAGGCTCGCAAACCAGGGGTTGGCGGTGCCGGAACGTGACCAAGGCACGACCGCGCCCGCTGCCAACGTCGCGTCCTTGTTGGGCATGACCAGCTCCGGGTCGATCTCCAACCGGTAGCCCAGGCCGGTGCAGGTGGGGCAGGCACCGTGCGGGCTGTTGAACGAAAACGTCCGCGGCTCTATCTCACCCAGGCTCACGCCGCAGTGCACACAGGCGAACCGCTCCGAGAAGAGCAGCTCCTCGCCGTCCACAACCGACACCTGCACCACGCCGCCGCCAAGGTTGATAGCCTGCTCCACGGAGTCGGTGAAGCGGTTGACGTCTGCGTCGTCGCCCACGACCAGCCTGTCCACGACTACCTCGATGGTGTGCCACTTCTGGCGGTCCAGGACAATGCTCTCGGACAGATCCCGTATCTCGCCGTTGACGCGGGCCCTCACGTAGCCTGCGCTGCGGGCGTCCTCCAGAATATCCTTGTGCTCGCCCTTGCGGCGGACCACCAGCGGCGCCATCACCATGATGCGGCTCTCGGCGGGCAGGTTCATGATGGCGTCGACGATCTGCTGCACCGTCTGTCGCTCCACAGGCCTGCCGCACTGGTGGCAGTGCGGGCGGCCGGCGCGTGCGTAGAGGAGGCGCAGGTAGTCGTAGATCTCGGTGACTGTGCCGACCGTGGAGCGCGGGTTGTGGGAGACGCCCTTCTGGTCTATGGATATGGCCGGTGAGAGGCCCTCGATGTACTCCACGTCGGGCTTCTCCATCAGGCCGAGGAACTGGCGCGCGTAGGCGGAGAGCGACTCGACGTAGCGGCGCTGCCCCTCCGCGTAGATGGTGTCGAAGGCCAGGGAGCTCTTGCCGGAGCCGGACACGCCGGTGATGACGACCAGCCGGTTCCGGGGTATGGAGACGTCGACGTTCTTGAGGTTGTGCTCCCTGGCGCCCTTGACTACGATGCTGTCCTGAGACATGGCGTCCTTTGCTTGCGAAAGTACCAACGGGCCAAGGAATATTCTACCACTGCGGACGGGGTTGGGGCAGGGTGTCTTCGCAAAAATGAAGACCGACCCCTAGCTCTAATGAGCACGCGCTCCATGCAAAGGCAAGTGCTCATACTGTAGCCGCCATGCTCATCGGGGGTTTCGAAAGCGGAAGGCCCTACGTCGAGGGGCTTCTTGCATTCCTGGGGTTCGTAGGTCATACTTTCGTTGCACAGAGTTGGAGGGAATAATGACTGACCAGCAGCCTGCGGCTGAATTAGATGAAATTGAAGGCATAGGGCACCCCGATGACGAAAAACTGGGGGAGTATCCCCTAGATACTATGCTGATCCGCAGTGAGAGTCGCACCATCCACGATGTACTGCGCAGAATAAACCAGGGACAGTTCATTATGGATCCCGAATTCCAACGGGATTTTATCTGGCCCCCAGATAAGCAAAGCAAGCTCATCGAGTCAGTACTAATGCGCATACCTCTGCCTGTCTTCTATGTTGCAGAAAATGACGACGGGAAGATGGTAGTAGTAGACGGCCTACAAAGACTGTCTACCTTTAGAAACTTCGTGGACGGAGGGCTTCGGCTCCGACTTCCCGAACAACCCGACCTAAACGGGAATAACTTTGCAGACCTTGATTCTAAGTTCCGGAACCGAATTGAAGACTGCAACTTGATACTTTACGTCATCGATGCAAAAGCCCCGGAGAGAGCGCGACTGGACATCTTCGATAGGGTAAATAGCGGAGTTCCTCTATCCCGCCAGCAGATGCGAAATTGCCTATACACGGGAAAGGCCACTCGTTTCCTGAAGGAAGAAGCCGAACGCCCGCTTTTCAAGGAGGCTACAGGAGGTAGTTTGAGCCCCGCACAGATGAGAGACCGTGAGTTCATAAACCGCTTTTGCGGTTTCCAGCTCCTTTCCCTAGATGAGTATCGTGGCGACATGGACCTATTTCTGTCCGAGACCCTTAAGCGCATGAATGTACTTGATCAGCGCGCATTGGACACTTTGTCCGATCAATTACGCACTGGACTGGCCAATAACTACAATCTGTTTGGACGTTACGCCTTCCGTAAGCATACCCCTGACCGGGAAGGACGTAGGGGCTTCATCAACGCTTCTCTGTGGGACGTAATGTCTACAGGACTTTCGGTCTACGATGATGGGATGATCAAGAAGAACCGAACGTCGTTACTGTCGGCGTTCTACCGCCTCTTGCAGACCGACGACTTCGAAGCAGCCATTACTTTGGGAACCAACCAAACAAACAGGGTGAGACGGAGGTTCGAAATGGCAAGTCAGATGCTCCGTGAGGTGTTTGGTGATCAAACAGATTGACCTCAAGACATTCAAGTGTTTCGAATCGCTGCATCTTCCGCTGGCACCCTTAACTCTGCTATCCGGGACCAATGCATCTGGTAAGTCTTCTGCCCTACAGTCATTAGTTCTGTTGCACCAAACTATGCAGGAGCACGAATGGTCCACGCGCATTTTTCTAAACGGCGGCGTGTCGCAGCTGGGGACTGTGACCGATGTAGTTGATAAGAATAGTGGTACCGACAGCTTTGAAATCGGACTAGTTGAGGGCGACACTCGCTGCCACTGGTGGTTTGTCGGAGACCGAAGTGATATGTCTATGCAAGTCGGAAAGTTGGACATTAATGGCAATGTAACCGACCAACCCAACACCCTACAGTATTTGTTGCCACCAGACTCCGAAGAATCTGCGCAGGTGCTAGCCGGGCGAATCAAGAATCTCACGTACATAAGCGCAGAACGTGACGGACCACGTGAAGTTTACGCTCTCGAAGATCAATATGCAGTAACCAGAGTCGGGCCGCGAGGAGAAAATGCCGTCAGTGTGTTATTTAGGAACAGAGACGAGCCCACTTCCGCCTTGCTTTTGATCGCGGATGTTACCCCCACTCTTAGGCATCAAGTGGGGGCTCGATTGGACACCTTCTTCCCGGGTTGTGCCATAGATGTACAGCAAGTGCAAAACGCCAATTCTGTAACATTGGGTATCCGAACATCTGAAGCTACCGGATTCGTCCGTCCAATCCACTGTGGTTTCGGCATAACCCAAGTCCTTCCCATAGTGGTTGCCGCCCTTTCGATCCCTGAGGGTGGTCTGTTGTTGATTGAGAACCCTGAGGTTCACTTACATCCGGCCGGACAAGCGCTGATGGGCCGGTTTATGGCGGATGTGGCCCACTCTGGGATACAGGTGATTGTTGAAACTCACAGCGACCATTTCATGGACGGCGTACGCATCGCTGTCCGGGACGGGTTGATCTCACCGAACGAGGTCGCGTTTCACTATTTCGAACGCGAGCGAAGTAAGTCAGTCGTGACATCCCCCGAGGTTGATAAGGACGGACGACTATCTCATTGGCCAACCGGATTCTTCGACCAGCACGCCGCTAACATGATGAGACTGCTCGCTCCCAGGTGATGGAATGCGACAGATGGTATTAAACCATGCAAGCATCGTGGACGCCGACCTAGGTCATACGCCTGAGTGGCTCAACGACATGGCGATAGGCATGAGGGAACTTATTTCCACCGGGGTTAGTTCCCTCAACCAAGGGCTTCGAATGAGTGACAAAGGATGCGCCGCGTACTACACCATGTTGAACAGCGTACCTAGCGCTCTAAGGAGGCCTGATACAAGAGAAGCATTTGAATTCTTAGCGGTGTTGGGAAGTGTGGTGCCCCTGCTGAGAGACTACGACGATGACCTGAAAGATCGGTTCAGCCGATGCCAAGAGAAGTCGTTGTCTCCAGAAGATGGGAACCCTTTGCTTTTTTGCGTACTTACCGAGGGGATCGCAGTAGGGTTTCCTTCGGACGCGATTTGGGATTGCGATGAGATAACTGTTGAATTTTATGAACTCCTTCCAGAAGATGCCATAGAGGAATCAGCCGACACCGTTGACAATCTCACACGTTCAACCCATGCAAAGCCGATTCACGAACGCCACATGGCAGCCCAGCGCGAGGTGACAAGCCCGGATGCATTTTGGGGCACTCGGGAAGAAGCTTTCCGCAACCTTAAGTTCATACCCGAGGTAGGAGGACAGCTTGCCAATCTAAACTCGACAGCTTGGACAAAAGTGACCAGGGCTCTGAATCGGATGGAGATCGGAAACCTCTCAAATGTAAAGGGAGTGGGAGAAGGGCTTTTGGAATTCCGTATTCATTTTGGCCCAGGCTATCGCATATACTTCGGGGATGGGGGAGGGGTGTTGGTCATATTACGCTGTGGTACAAAACAGAGCCAGAATCAAGACATAACAGAGGCCCGCCGGCTTTGGCAACAGTTCAAGGGAGAATAAGCAACTCCACTACGGGGGGAAGGGGCGGATGCAACGGTTTCTCTTCCAAATTGTCGGCTGACCGCACTCTCCAGCCCGGACAGCCAGCGTCCTGAGCCTTACGTCCTCAACTTTCCTGACCCTGCACAATGCCCCGCCAATCCCGCGTATTTGACAGCTTGCTACGCATGGCCTACCATAGGTTCAGGCCATCCAAGCGTCTGCCACGCTACAATTCCGACGCTCCGGCCGAGTCTATTGCACGGAAGTCTTGAAGTGGAACCCCGCATACTGGACAGAATCAACGAGCCCGCAGACCTCAAGTCGCTCTCCTATGACCAGGTAGCCCAGGTAGCCCAGGAGGCCCGCGACACCATAATATCCGTCATAACGGAGCGAGGAGGCCACCTCGCCTCAAACCTCGGCGTGGTGGAGCTCACCCTGGCGCTTCACCGCATATTCAACAGTCCCACGGACAGCATTGTCTGGGACACCACCAATCAGACCTACACGCACAAGCTGGTCACCGGCAGGCGAGACGAATTCCCCAACATCCGCCTGGAAGGCGGCCTGTCCGGGTTCGGAGAGCCTACGGAGAGCCCCCACGACACGCTGGCCGCCGGCCACGCCGGCACCGGCCTGTCGATCGCCTTGGGCATTGCGCAGGGCGCAGCACAGCGCCAACTCGATTCATGGACCATCGCCGTTGTGGGCGACGGCGCAATGACCTCCGGCTCCAGCTTTGAGGCCGTGAACAACATCGTACACCTCAACCCGGAGAAGTTCGTCGTAGTCCTCAACGACAACGGCATGTCCATCTCCGAGAACATAGGCTTCCTCACCAACTGGCGAAAGAGCCTGATCACACACCCCGAAGTGCAGACCATGATCGGCCGGGCAAGGGCGTTTTCTCAGCGGGTGCCCAGCGGCGACGTGCTCTACCGTCTGGTCAGGCGTCTCAACACGGGGCTTGCCGGCCTGATTGTGCCGACGATGTTCTGGACCGAGTTGGGGTTCCAGTACCTGGGCCCCGTGGACGGCCACGACATAAGGCAGATGGAGGAGGTACTGCGACAGGCCAGGACTCCCACCGGCTCCGTGCCGCTGGTCCACGTGGTGACTCACAAGGGCCACGGCTACGAGCCTGCCGAGGAGGACCCCGTCAAGTTCCACCAGCCAAGCTCGCCGCTTGGCAGCGGGTCCGGCGCGCCCACCTACTCCAAGGTGTTCTCGCAGACGCTGACGCGGCTCATGCGCGACGACGAGTCGGTCGTGGGCATCAGCGCGGCCATGCTGGAGGGCACGGGCCTTGTGGACGTCCAGCGCGACTTCCCAGACAGGGTGTTCGACGTGGGCATCGCAGAGCAGCACGCGGTGAGCATGGCTGCGGGCATGGCCTCCAGCGGCCTGCACCCGTTCGTCTCCATCTACTCCACCTTCCTGCAGAGGGCATTCGACCAGGTTGTGCACGACATCTGCCTGCAGAACCTGCCAGTAACCATCATCGCCGACCGCGCCGGCATTGTCGGCGAGGACGGCAAGACCCATCACGGCGCATTCGACATCTCTTACCTGCGCTGCCTGCCAAACGCAGTGCTGGCGGCGCCCATGGACGAGAACGAGCTGCAGCACCTGGTGTACACCGCCTACCGGCACGAGGGGCCGTTCGCCATACGAATCGCAAGAGGGGCTGCCGTCGGAACGCCCCTGGACGAGGAGCTGCAGGAGCTGCCCATAGGCAAGGGGCAGGTGGTCCGAGACGGCAGCGACGTGGTCATCTTTGCCCTGGGCAAGTCAGTGAGCGCGGCCCTGCAGGCGGCTGACAAGCTTGCAGAAGACGGCATATCCTGCGGCGTGGTAAACCCGATCTTCGTCAAGCCGCTGGACGTGGAGCTGCTTCTCAAGGAAGCACGTCGAACGCGGCGGGTGGTCACGGTGGAGGAGAACGTGCTGGCGGGAGGCTTCGGCTCTGCGGTGCTGGAGGCGATAGCCGAGGCTGGGCTGGAGTACACGTCCGTACATCGTATCGGCATGCCGGATTCCTTCATCGAGCACGGCACGGCCGGCGACCAGCGGAAGCGCCTGCAGCTCGATGCGGAGGGCATAGCGTCGAGTGTGCTGAGTGAGTTCTTCCCGCAGGTGGGCGCACCGCAGGCGTAACCTCAACGAGGCTCCGGCCTTTTCTGCGCTCTACAGGTCAGTCCGGTACAGGTAGCGGATGTCCCAGAGGCCGTAGAGCGTGGGCGTGGAGTTCCCGAAGACGTTGCGAACGGCGCTGATCCTCTCAGACAGCGTGGTGTAGATAACGGGCGCGTTCTCCGCAGCCAGATCCTGCGCCCGGTGGTAGTACCCCACGCGCGTCTCGCGATCGAGCTCCTGGCTCGCCTTCACATACAGCTCGTCAATCTCCGCCTCCCACTCCGTTGCGGGACTCGGCTGGTTGGGATACCACAGGTGCAGACTCTCGCCGCTGTGCCAGAAGGTGATGCCGCTGTGAGGGTCGGTGCCGCCGGTGAACCCGATGATCATGGCCTCCCAGTCGTAGGTGGCCGTTAGCTGCGTGACCAGGTCGCCAAACTCGATCAGCTTGTACTCTACGTCCAGGCCAATCTCCCTCATGTTCTCGCTGATCAGCCTGCCAACCTCCGCGCGTACGCTGTTGTCCCCGTTGGTCACCAGCGAGAACGCGATCTCGTTTCCATCGTAGTCTTCGCGAACACCGTCACCATTGGTGTCGGTCCAGCCGAGGCCGTCCAGGATCTCGTTCGCCGCATCCAGGTCGAAGGCGTACTTTCGCACGTCCGGGTTGTGGAAGTCGCCCGTGGCCGGACTGATCGACGACCACTGCGGGTACCCCTCGCCGTGCTGCACCTCGTCGATGATGGTAGCCTTGTCGATGGTGTGCGCCACCGCCTGCCGGAACCCCGTGTTCTGGAACCACCTCAGCTTCTCGGGTGCTATGTACGGCTCGTCTGAGTCGGCGCTCATGCCGGGGTTCATGTTGAACCCCATGAACGTGGTGCCGAATGCGGGACCGCGCCTGTATATCGTGAAGTTGCCGTCCTCCTGCAGGGGTTCGAGCTCTGCCAGTTCCTCACCGAGCACGCCGTGCACGTCCGCCTCGCCCGCCTTGAAGCTCGCCAGCTCCGATTCGAGGTCGGGCACAATCACGCGTACCAGCTCATCCAGGTACGGGAGGGAGTTGCCCGCATCGTCCTTGAGCCAGTAGTTGGGGTTGCGCTGCAGCACCACGCTTTCTTCTGGGACGTAGCTCCCGATTGTGAACGGGCCCGTGCCAATGATCTCGGAAGGGTCGGTGTTGATGTCCCACGTTTCGGTGAAGGTGCCGTCGTCTACGTGCTTCTCAAGGATGTGCCTCGGATAGATGGCCGTGCCCATGGAGCGCAGGAACGTGGCGAACGGCACGGGGAGTACGCACTGGACAGTGTAGTCGTCCAGCGCCGTGACGGTCATGGGCGACTCTTCCCATTCGCCGCTGGCCTCGTCCAGGTATCGGAACTCGAAGGACGCGCGGCTGCTGGCGGGGATATCGTCGTTGTAGATGATGCGATTGAAGGTGAAGTCCACGTCGCTGGCGGTGAAGGGTTCTCCGTCATGCCACGTCACGTCCCTGCGAAGTTGGAATGTCCACGTCAGTCCGTCGTCGGAGCGCTCCCAGGACTCCGCCAGTGACGGCTCGACCTCGTCAGTAAGCCACGAGGTCTCGGTCAGGCCGTCGTAGAGGTATCCCAGGACGCCGGACGACGAGGCGTCCGTGGAAATAGCGAGGTTGAAGGTGAGCGGCTCGGAAATGGTGGCGACGGTCAGGGAGCCTCCGTGCTGCCCGATTGTGTACTCGAACGCCTCTGCGTTCTTCCTGAGCTGCTCCACAACGGTAGGCTCAGGCGTAGACGTAGGCGTGGGAGCCGGAGCGGAGGTGGCCGTAGGCGCTGCAGTCGCGGTCGGCGCTGGGGTCGTCGGGGTGGCTCTGTTGACGGGCCCACCGTCGGACGGAGTCGCGCACGCTGCAACCGATAGCGCGCTGAGGATAAGGAAAAGGGCAAGGATGTTTCGGAGTTTGCCGCTCATTGCCCATCAATGTTAGGCAGAGCCGGTGGTGGTGTCAAGCATCCTCTGAAGCCGTGACGCCGGCGCCGGCCCGGTACGCCCCACTCAGACCGCAGTTGCCGGAAGCTACGGGATGGCCTATAATGCGGGTGTTCTAGGCACCATAATCACTCAGAGGAGAGGCCACTCATCATGCTGAGGTTCGCCGAGGAGATCATACTGCTGCTTCTGGATGACGATGGCAGATTCGCACGGCTGCCAAGCTGGTCGCTTCACTATGCGCTGGCAGGCGGCGTGTTGATGGATCTCGCACTCGAGAACCGCATCGACACAGACCTGGAGAAGCTGGTGTTAATCGACTCCACGCCTGTGGGAGACAGCCTCCTGGACCCCACACTCGCCGACATCGCGGAGGGTGTGGAGAGCGATGCACGCTACTGGGTAGGACGCACCGCCGCCCGTGGAGAAGAGCTCCGAGATGAAGCACTCAGGCGCCTGGTTGACCTAGGCATCCTGGAGAGGCGAGAAGACAGCTTCCTGTGGGTGTTTCGCGCGAGGCGCTACCCCTCCATTGACGGACAGGTGGAGCGAGAGGTCAAGCTGCGAATTATGGGCGTGCTGTTCAGCGACGAGATACCTGACCCGCGAGACATCGTCGTAATCTGCCTGGCTGACGCCTGCGGCATCTTCAACGAGCTGCTCTCCTCACGAGAGGTCGAAAGCGTAGCGCCGCGTATCGAGCAGGTGCGCAGGCTGGACCTCATTGGACAGGCAACCACGCAGGCCATTCGCGACATCGAGGTGTCGATTGCCACCTCGATGAACCAGCAGCTGTTCTGATTCCCGGGACTGCGCCTTTCGCAACCGACCTACCCCGGCAACCCCTCTAGTGCCGCGTGGCGCGCCCCTTCAGCGCCAGCAGCGCCAGACCCAAGCTGACCACCCCCACCAGCGCCACCGCGCCCACGCCCTGCAGCAGCACCATGGGCTCCCAGCCCTCCGTAATCAGCGATCGCAGCGCCGCGAGCAGGTACGTCACCGGGTTATAGCCCGCCACGGTCGCCATCCACGACGTCATCGCCTCCCGCGGTAGGAACAGCGTGGTCATGAACAGGAACGGGAAGAACAGCAGGAACGTCAGGTTCACGGCGGCAACGTTGCCCGTCTTCAATGCGATGGCGTAGGGAAACCCTGCGAATATCAGGCCCCACAGCCCGCCCAGCAGCATGAACACCAGCACGCCCAGCACACCCGACGCGAAGTGGACGCCCACCAGGAAACCCATGAGCACCACGGGTATGGTCAGCAGCACCACCAAGGCAAAATCGGCGAGCATCAGGCCGAGCAGCAGCGCCAGCCGGTTGACCGGCGTGATCACCAGCCTGTCGAAGTAGCCGCTCTGGATGTCGGTCACAACGGTGATGGCGCGTGACACGCCAGTTACGGCAAACAGGATCGCAACCGGCAGCTGGAACGCCTTGTAGTCCAGCCCCGGAATCTGCTCGGCGAAGTCGGCCAGCGCACCAATGTTGAGGAAGAAGAAGAACACCGGAATCACGAGCGCGGGTATGGTGACCTCCGGGTCCCTGGCCACGGAACGGACCGCCCGTTCCGCCACGGAGGCGATGTCCCGCAGGAATCCCGCCCTGCGAGCCTGGACCGGCGTTGCGGTTGTAACACGAGTTGCCAACTGTTGTACTCCTAAGCCTCGGTTGCTGCGATTGTGAGATCGAAGAATGCGCCCGTCACTACGCCTGCGCCCCGTCGTCCTCCTGTGACCACTGCTGGTCTGAGGCCTCGTCCTGGAGCCGCTCGCCGGTGACCTGCAGAAACACGTCGTCGAGCGTGGGCGTGCGGAGGGTGAGCTCCTGCACCGCAATACCCTCCCGTGCCAGTGCCAGCGCCACGTCGCTGATCACGGCCGCCCCATTGCCGACGCTGGCGGTCAGCTCGCTGCCGTGCACCGCAACGCTGCTCACGCGGCCTGTGCCCATCAGAGCGCTCTCGGCCGCTTCCACGTCTCCGTCCACCTTTATGATGATCAGGTCCGAGCCTCGCGCTCGCTTCAGTTCCTCAGGCGTACCTTGCGCAGCCAGCCGCCCGCGGCTGATGATGCCGACGCGGTGGGCCAGGGCGTCGGCCTCCTCCAGGTACTGTGTGGTGAGGAATATGGTCACGCCCAGCTTCTCGTTGACTCCCCGTACCTCCTCCCAGACGCGGGCGCGGCTTACAGGATCGAGGCCCGTCGTCGGCTCGTCCAGGAAGAGCACCTCCGGGTTGTGTATGAGGGCTGCGGCCAAGTCCAGCCGGCGCTTCATCCCCCCGGAGTAGGTGCCGATGAACCTGTCCATCGCGTCGCCAATGTCGATGAGGTCCGACAGGTCTGCGATGCGCTGGTTGACCTGCTTTCGGGGCAGGCCGTAGAGCCGCCCCTGCAGGCGCAGCAGCTCACGGCCGGTCTGCTTCGCGTCCAGGGCCGCATCCTGCAGGGCCACGCCGATGCGCAGCCGCACCTCTTCCGGGCGGCTGACGGCGTCGTAGCCCGCTACGATCATGCTGCCGGCGGTGGGGGCCAGGAGCGTGACGAGCATCCGGATGACCGTGGTCTTCCCCGCGCCATTGGGGCCTAGGAAGCCGAATATCTCGCCTCTGCGCACCTTGAGGTCCACGCCGTCGACCGCCCGCACCGTTCCGAACGTGCGGACGAGCCCCTCCACGGCTATGGCGTATGTGTTGTCGGCGGCTGCGCTCATCTGGATTTCGCCCTCAAGCGCAACATTGTAAAGTCCATGTGCGCGCTCGGCAACCCATGCCCGTCACGGTCGGGGCCGGCAGATTGTGAGGACGCAGCGGGCGTGAGTCTCGGACGAACTTCCGGATCGCAGCCCAGCCGCTAGTCGAACATCAGGACGCTGCGAGTCACCTCGCCCGCCTTCATGGCGCGGAAGGCCTCATTCACGTCCTCCAGGCGGCCGCGGCGGGTGATCATCTCGTCCAGCAGCAGCCGTCCCTGGCGGTACAGATCGATGAGGCGCGGCATGTCCGTGCGGAACCGGTTGGAGCCCATGCCGCTTCCCTGAATCTTGCGCTCGCTGAGGAACATGCGTCCCTCAATCTCAACCTTCTCCCCCACGGGAATCATACCCACGACGGTTGCGGTGCCGCCGGGAATCAGGCAGTTCCACGCCTGCTCGGCAGCAATCTTGAGGCCGATTGCCTCGAAGGAGTAGTCCACGCCTCCGCCGCTGAGGTTCCGTATCGCCTCCACCGGGTCATGCGATGAGGCGTCGACCACGTGGGTAGCGCCCAATTCCAGCGCGTGCGCCAGCTTCGGCTCCACCACGTCCACGGCGATGATCTGCCTGGCTCCGGCGATGCGCGCTCCCTGCACAACGGACATTCCAACTCCGCCCAAACCGAATACGGCTACGCTGCATCCTGCCTCTATTCGGGCCGTGTTGAATACCGCACCCACGCCGGTTATGACGCCACAGCCGATGAGCGCTGCACGGTCCAGCGGCATGTCATCGTCGATCTTGACCAGCGCGTTCTCGTGGACGAGCATTCGCTCGGCGTAGCTGGACAGGTTGAAGCCCTGGGTGAGGGCTGCGCCATTGCGGGCAAGCGATAGGCGTGGAGGCTCGTCCTCGGTCCGGCGGGGCCTCTGGGAGCAGCGGTTGGGGTGGCCGGAAAGGCACTGGTGGCAGGCGCCGCAGAAGACGGACAGGCAGGAAATAACGTGATCGCCGGGCTTGAGGTAAGTCACAAGTTCGCCCACCTCCTCCACAACACCCGCTGTCTCGTGGCCCAGGATGGCAGGCGTGACCATGGGGTACAGCCCTTCCATGAAGTGGAGGTCGCTGTGGCAGACGCCGCTCGCGGCGGTGCGCACCACGACCTCCCGGGCCATTGGCCCGTCAATGTTCACCTCCTCGATTTCCAGGGGCGTGTTGACGGCATGAAACACGGCGGCCTTCACGATGCACCTCCCGATTTCAACTTGGTCCCATCGCCGGGGCGACTCACGGGTCGAGCGCCCGCGGCGCTGCGCCCGCTCATCTGTCGCCGGCCATCACCCTGCGCTGAATGATCTCCAGCGCAATGCCCATGCCAATGGGCAGAAATCCAAGTGCATTCCCCAGGATGACCCAGCCAACCCCCATGCCGATCACAATTCCGTTCCACATCCCGGACCAGCGTTGGCGCTTTGCCAGGGCAAGCTCGGGTCTCTGCTCTTCCATGTTCACCCTCCTGGACTCGATAGGTACAACTATACTCCCATGCAGCCCGTTTTGCCAAACTGCGGAGGCGACACTTGCACAGCACAAGATCCCTCCCCCCCCCTCTGTGGGGGAAGGTTAGGATGGGGGGCGATAAAACCGACTGTGCACGCACGTCACCCCCAACTCAATCTTCCCCCATCAAGGGGGAAGAGGTCTTGGTGCCTGCCAACGGCGGAGATGCTGCGCTGCTCCGGCGTTAGCGCCGGCTGAGGCCCAAGCGTATCTTCTCCTCCGGCGAGAGCGCAGACACGTCGACGTCGGAGCGGGCCGGCGCGCCCGATGGTGTGCGTTCCATCAGCGCCTGCTCCTCGATACGCCCGCGCACCTGCTCAACGATCTGCCGGGCACGCGCGTGGGATGCCTGAAGCTCCTCGATGGTGTCGCCGGACACCAGGTCCGCGGGCAGACCGGGTTCCGCCTCCAGCAGCGAGGAGCGGTACGCCTCCAGCGCCTGCGACAGCTGCGACTTCGTCGCCTCTTCCTGCTGCTCGCGTTCGGCGGCTGCGCGCTCCATGCCGCTGACGGCAGACTCCAGCTCCGCAATGCGGGCGTCCCTCTGCGCCAGCGTCCCGTTGAGTCGCACAACCACCTGATCCCTGTCCGCCAGTCCAGCCTCCAGCTCCGCGATGCGCCCAGCGAGCGCCGTTGCCGCGTCGGTTTCCTCCCCAGTGGTCTCCTCCGGCTGCTCTGCAATCGTGGTCTCGTCCGTGGTGTTCTCGTCGTCGTTCATGGCCTGCTCCTGTGCGTGATTTGGCGCAGGATACGCGGCTACGGCGCAAGCGGGCAAGCGGGAGTTGGCAGAGTCGATGCGCACGGAATAACCGACGTGTGGTAACATTCGCACATCCCACTCAGATTCGCAGACGAACAAAACGCAGGAGGACTCAAATGAGCACGACTCGTAGAGCAGAGGCTACCTGGGACGGCGACCTTGTATCGGGAAGCGGTGTGGTGAGCGCGGTGAGCAGCGGCGTGTTCACAGACCTTCCGGTGACCTGGATTGCCCGGACCGAGGACGCGGGCGGCCGGACCAGCCCGGAGGAGTTGGTAGCCGCGGCGCACGCTGCCTGCTACAGCATGGCGCTCTCTTACGGGCTGGCTGGCGCTGGCACGCCTCCCACTAAGCTTGAGGTCAGTGCGACCGTGACGTTCGAGGTGGGTCAGGGCGGGCCGAAGGTGGCATCGAGCGCCCTGACTGTGCGCGGAGAGGTTCCTGGGCTGGACGCCGACGCCTTCCGCGCGGCGGCCGAGGCTGCCAAGGACGCCTGCCCCATCTCGCAGGCGCTTCAGGGCAACGTGGCGCTGAGCGTGGAGGCCACACTGGCGTAGGGCGGGGGACTGCACGGTATCTATGCGGTGCAAAGCCAGCTAAGGTGCAGACACGACCTCTTGATTCAGCGCTGCTCCGCAGTCTCGCCTACTGCCTCCCGATAGGCGGCGGTCAGGGCATCAAGCAGCCGTGGCGTAATGTCATACACCGAGTTACCCTGCCTAACCCCCAGAGGCGCAACTGCCTGCTCGACCTGCTCAATTGAATTGGGCGCAAGCCTCTCGAAAACGGAGCGCCAGAGCGAAATATACGGCTTCTTGCGATCGTTCCAGATGGTTACGAGTCCCGCTTGGCCCGGGTTGATGAGGGGCAATATCGTATACGCCTTCGACCCCTTGTAGGTGCCGATGCGAAAATTCGGCAAGCCGGCGAGACTCTCTACCCATTCGAGCAGGCTCTCGAATGTGGATCGGCTCTCCTCTGTGGAGCCCTCTATGGAGGCTCGGAAAACCCCTGTGCCATCCGTAAACTCACCCCTATATGCCGACGAGACTGTCGTCCTTCTGACCGTCGCCGGGGGTATCGACAATGCAATGTCCGGGGTTACCCGTTGAGGCAGGGCTATGTACGCTCCATTGACCTCATACACCCTGAGGACTATCAGGTCGATTATCAGCGCAGGTACGGTCACACTGTCCAGATAGGCTATGATCCTCTCCAGCTCCGCTGAGACCTCGTCGAGCACGAGTACAAGCCTGAAGCTACCTCGATTGAGGTGATCCTGCATGGACTCGACGAAGCTGTCGGAGTCCACGGCCCCCTCCTGGTCTTGAGCCAGCACGGCCTCCAAGATGGAGCCGTGGCCAGCCCTCCCCAGCTGTGACCTGAGCGTGGACTGCTCCAAGCTCTCCGCATCTTGGCCCATCAGGAACGCGGCGTAGGCTATCACCTGTGACACGATGGCCCTGCGAGCCTCCGGGTTATGGGCAAGCTTGACCTCTATAATGGTAGGACGTCCCGTCGACTCCACTGCCAGTATGTCAGCATATCCGGCTCCGAGTTGCACCTCCGAACCCAAGACCGTGAGACGGGGGGATCCGGCGAGTGGCAAGAGTTGCGGGTTCTCCTGTATGAGCCGGTGAAGCGTAGCCTCGTCCTGAAACGGTTGGGGCGCACCCAGTTTCCATCCCTCGCCAGTGTTTGTCCAAACTCCGGTCATAGATTTACCTCGCCTTCGGCCGCATAACCACTGTCACCAGGTATCCATTCGAGCGGGGGTCGGCAGCCACTCTACACCCAGCGCAGCCTCCGCCGCAAGCCGCGCGCACCCACACGCCCAATCTGATATACTCTACGTCGCACCTATCACTCGGAGGCTGCGGCCATGACCATGACCACCGGCATCAGGCACCTTCTGTCCGTGGCGGACTTATCGCCCGCTGAGATCGAGGGCATGCTGCGTCGCGCCGCCGAGCTCAAGGGCGCGCCCGCTCCGCAGATCCTGTCTGGCAGGACGGTCGCCCTTGTGTTCGAGAAGCCGTCGCTCCGCACAAGAGTTAGCTTCGACGTGGCGATCCACCAGCTTGGAGGCCACGCCCTCTACCTGGGCCGCGACGAGGTCGGCATGGGCGTGCGCGAGCCGGTGTCCGATACCTCCCGCATACTCTCGCGATACGTGGACGCCATCGTGGTGCGGACGTTTGCGCAGGCCACGCTGGAGACGCTGGCGCAATACTCGTCCGTGCCCGTCATCAACGCTCTGTCCGACGCCGAGCACCCCTGCCAGGCCCTGGCCGACCTGCTCACCATCCAGGAGCACAAGGGGCGTCTTGCCGGGACCACCGTCGCATACATAGGCGATGGCAACAACGTCGCCGTGAGCCTTGCAATCGCTGCCGCGTCCGTGGGCGCCAGCTTCTCGATAGCATCGCCGGCGGGCTACGAGCTGCCCGACGAGGCCGTCGAGGAGACGCGCAGGCGGGGCGCGCTCACCGGCGCAAACGTAACGCTCACCGACAGCCCGCATCAGGCGGTCGCAAGCGCGGACGTGGTGTACACGGACGTGTGGACCAGCATGGGCCAGGAAGCGGAGTCGGAGATTCGCCGCCAGGCCTTCCGCGGCTTTCGAGTCGACTCGGAGCTGATGGCAGCAGCAGGCGGGGGCGCGCTGTTCATGCACCCGCTGCCGGCGCACCCGGGCGAGGAGATCGCCGAGGGGATGCTGGAGCACCCGCAGTCGGTTGTGTTCGACCAGGCGGAGAACCGCCTGCACGTCCAGAGGGCGATACTCGCCGAGCTGTTCTCCGCGGAGAGGTGACGCGTGGCCAGGCCACTGGTAGCCATCGTGGGGCGGCCGAACGTGGGCAAGTCCACGCTCTTCAACCGGCTGGCCGGTCAGCCCCTCGCCATCGTGTCCGACGTGCCGGGCACCACACGCGACCGCGTGGCGTCCAGCGTACCCTTCAGGGACGGCTCGCTGATCCTCGTTGACACCGGCGGCATCGAGACTGCGCCCGCAACCACCCTCTGGGAGCAGGTGCGCGCACAGGTGGAGATTGCCCTCGATGAGTCGGACGCCATCATCTTCCTGACCGACGTGGTGGACGGCGTGACGCCGTCTGACATCGCCATCGCGCAGTCTCTCCGAGAGAGGGGCAAGCCCATCGCGCTTGCCGTAAACAAGGTGGACAACCCCAGGCGGGAGCTGGACGCCACCGAGTTCTACTCGCTGGGCCTGGGTGAGCCGCTCCCCATCAGCGCGTATCACAACATGGGCATCAGAGACCTGCTGAGCACGCTGGACGAGCTGCTGCCCGTACCCGCCGACGATGAGGAAGAGACCGAAGGGCTGAAGCTGGCCATCGTGGGGCGGCCCAACGTGGGCAAGTCCATGCTGCTCAACTCGATCCTGGGACACGGCCGCGTCATCGTGTCCGATACGCCGGGCACCACGCGCGATGCCGTCGACATCCCGTTCGACTTCAACGACGAGCCGGTCACGCTCATCGACACCGCCGGCCTGCGTCGCCGCGGCCGCATCGAGCAGGGCATCGAGCAGTACAGCGTGCTCAGGGCGGCGCGCGCCATCGAACGCTCCAACGTGTGCCTGCTGGTCATCGACGCCACGGAGTCCATCACTGCACAGGACACCCACGTTGCCGGATACGTCACGGACGCATACAAGGGCGTTGTGGTGGTGGTGAACAAGTGGGACCTGGCGGGGCAGGAAACCGATACGGAGTGGATGGAATCGGAGGTGCGCCGACGCCTGAGGTTCGTTTCGCATGCGCCGGTGCGCTTCACGTCCGCGCTCACAGGCGAAGGCGTGCAGGAGGTGATGGAGACGGCAGTGCACGTCTACGAGCAAGGGCGCAAGATGGTCTCCCGCGGAGCGCTCGACAGAACGCTCATGAACGCGCTGGCCGAGCACCTGCCGACCGGACGCGGCAGGCGGCCGCTCAAGGTGTTTCGCATGTACCAGAAGGGCGTGAGCCCGCCCACCTTCGTCACCTTCGTCAACAACCCTGAGCTGGTGCACTTCTCCTATCAGCGATACCTGGAGAACCGCCTGCGCGCGGCGTTCGGCTTTGCGGGGAACCCCATACACCTGATATTCTCCACCAGGGGTAGGAGAAGATGACGATCGTCCTGCTTATCCTGGTCAGCTACCTGCTGGGCGCGCTGCCGTTCGGCCTGCTCATGGCGAAGCTCGTGAAGGGCATCGACGTGCGGCGCTACGGAAGCGGCAGCACTGGCATGACCAACGTGCTGCGGACAATCGGGGTTGTGCCGGCGCTCATTGTCCTGGCCCTCGACGCGGGCAAGGGCATCGTGGCCGTGTTCCTGGCCAGGTACTTCGAGGCGGGGCTGCCTGTGGAGGCGGCCGCGGCGCTGGCTGCGCTGGTCGGGCACAACTGGTCGGTCTTCATCCGCTTCCAGGGCGGCAAGGGCACAGCCACGGGAGTCGGCGCGCTCTGCGCGCTTTCGCCGGTTGCCGGTCTCATCGCGCTGCTGGTGGGTGTGCCCGCGATCGCGCTCAGTCGCTACGTATCGCTGGGATCGGTGCTCGGCGCGACCACAGGCGCAATTGCAGTGCCCGTCCTGGCAATGGCCGACCCATCGATGCCCCTTGGCGTGCCGTCGTACGGCTACGCCATCTACACCTCGATTGGCGTCCCGCTGATACTGCTCAAGCACAGGTCCAACTTGGCGCGGCTGGTCAGGGGGCAGGAACGAAAGCTGGGCGAATCGGTGCCACTGAGCGAGACGCAGGGCTGAGCCGCGGAGGCCGCATGGCGAGAGTGACCGTTGTAGGCACCACAAGCTGGGGAACCACACTGGCCATCCTGCTGGCCAACAACGGCTCAGACGTGGCGCTGTGGGCGCGAACGGAGGAGGAGGCGTCGGCGCTGCGTGAGGCGGGCGAGAACCCACGCCTCCCCCCCGGCTCGACCTTCCCGCACGGCCTGAGCGTCACGTCGTCCCTAGAGGACGCCGCTCCCGGCGCCGACATGGTGGTCGTGTCGGTGCCGTCCCGCAACCTGCGCGAGAACATGCGCGCCGTGCGCCCGCACCTGGCCGACGGCGCCATCGTCCTGAGCGCCACCAAAGGGCTGGAGATCGAGTCGGCAAGGCGCATGAGCGAGGTGATGGCGGAGGAGCTGCCAGAGCAACTCCACGACCGCATCGCAGTGCTGTCCGGCCCCAACCTGGCGCGGGAGATCGTTCGCGGCATGCCGGCATCGACGGTCATCGCCTCCCGCAGCGAGGACGTTGCACTGAGGGCGCAGGAGCTGTTCATGTCGCCTGTGTTCAGGGTGTACACCAACGCAGACGTGGTGGGCGTGGAGCTTGGCGGGGCGCTGAAGAACATCATCGCGCTGGGCGCGGGCATCTGCGACGGCCTGGGCTACGGCGACAACGGGAAGGCGGCGTTCATGACCCGCGGGCTGGTGGAGATGACGCGACTGGCCGTGGCCGCAGGGGCCAACCCGCTGACTCTGGCCGGGCTGGCCGGGCTGGGCGACCTGGTGGCCACCTGCTCGAGCCCCCTGAGCCGCAACCGGCACGTCGGCGAGCAGCTGGCCGCGGGCCTGCGACTCGATGAGGTGCTGACCTCAATGCAGAACGTGGCGGAGGGCGTGGACACCACACGGGCGGCGCTCACGCTGGCGGCGAGGCTGGGCGTGGACATGCCGCTGACACAAGCCATCAGCGCGGTGCTGTTCAGAGGCGTGGAGCCGCGGTCGGCAGTGGCGGAGCTGATGGGCCGCGCACCGCGCTCGGAGTGGGCGGGGCTGGAGGGGTAGGGGGAGTGACAAGCTCCCCTAGCAAGAGGTCCTAACTATGGTTCAATGTCAAGCCACACGCAATCTGATACTGTCAGGACAACTCAGCCCGGCCTTTCCCGCAAAGCTCATAATCTTCATATCCCGCCGGTCTCTGGTCTGAGTTCAGGGCTACTTTGTCACAAGTTGAACCCAATGATGCTCCTATACTAGGCAGCGAAATTGCAGTTCCCTCAAGGACCACGGAATCGAACGGATGCAAGAATGTGGGTGGTATGAGATAGCCACAGTGCTATACAATTGCTAAGAGGGTGACTGCACCATAGGTTAATTGTTGCCGCTGATCCAGCGGTGATCGTTCAAAGAAGGTTCGCTTTACGCTCGCTACCCAGCGTGCGTTCCTCGTGCCAGTTACCGTGTCGCGCACCCGCGAGGAAGGCTGAAATCGGTGTGGTCGCCCTCTATTCTGGATTTGAGGAATCCAACTTGAACCTCAAACTTTCTCGGAACGATCAAGAACTTCTGCACTTGTTCCGGGATCTCCATTCCCCGGAAGATGTTTCCGAATTGCTGGAAGTTCCCCACCGGAGTTTCAACTACTGGATGTATCGCACTCCCGAAGACAGGCGCTACTCAACGTTCCACATACCCAAGAGGGACGGCACGAGTCGTAGGATTGATTCACCAACTACTAGCGTAAAGATTTTGCAGCAAAAGCTAAACCACGTCTTGCAGTGTGTCTATTCTCCTAAACCCAGTGTCCATGGTTTTGTGGCGCGCAAGAGCGTAAGGTCTAATGCGACCGCCCACAAAAACAGAAGGTGGGTTTTCAATGTCGACCTCCTAGACTTTTTCCCCACTATAAACTTCGGGCGTGTGCGCGGCATGTTCATGGGCAAGCCGTACAATCTGCCTCAGAGTGTTGCAACAGTACTCGCCCACCTCTGTTGTTTCAATGGGACTCTTCCTCAGGGTGCACCGACTTCGCCGGTTGTAAGCAATATGATCTGTGCTCAGATGGACAGTCAATTACAGGAGCTAGCCAGGAATAATCGTTCCACTTACACCAGATACGCCGATGACATCACATTCTCCACTACGACGAGGCGGTTTCCGGCCTCTATAGCCTCTATCAACAGCCTCAACCAATTGCATCCGGGTGATAGGCTAGAACAGGTAATCGCTAGCAACGGCTTCGCGATTAACCCAAGAAAGGTCTGGTTGAGGAGGAAGGATCGCCGTCAAGTGGTCACAGGCGTCACGGTTAATGAATTCCCTAATCTCCCTAGAACCTACACCAACCAGATTAGGGCGATGCTACACGCATGGAAGAGATTTGGGTTAGATGCGGCTCAGGCGGAATGGGAGGCAAGATACAACAAGAAGTATCGCGCCCCTTGGTTGCCCGTCCCCAAGTTTGACCGAGTCTTGAAGGGAAAGATTGAGTACTTGGGGATGATCAAGGGTCAGGATTCCCAAACATATCTCCAGTTCATAGACCAGCTGGGAGACTTGGACCTAAAGCTTGCCAGTGGCCGAGGCACACCGTTGCGCCTACTTTTCAGGGATTTTGAAACCCTCTCTGACGGCAGCACAACCCCTCAAGCACGTGGCTTTCTGCTCGAGAAACTGCTGAATTCCCTGTTCAAATTGGAGGAAATCCTTGTGAAGGAAAGCTTCAGGCGAAATGAGGGAGGGGAGCAGATAGATGGGGCGTTCGAACTAGATGGTTGGTACTATTTGGTGGAATGCAAGTGGCACACTCAATTAACTGGAGAGCAAGATATAGACGGCTTATTGGGAAAGGTGAGACGTTCCGGCGATCAGACCCTTGGGGCATTTATCTCCATAAACGGATGGTCAAAGAACATAGTCCCACTGATGAAACAAAACAGGGACAAGCGCATATTTTTGGTAAACGGGGATGATGTACAAGCAGTTCTATCGGGTAAGGTGAAACTAATCAACGTGCTCCGTGCCAAGAAGGAAGCGCTTAACCTGAATTCTGAGCCTTATGTTAGTGGAACTGATGTCTAGCTGAATGCCAATCGCTGAGGTCTAGTTGCCACTAGCTAGACCAAGCAACTACATTCTCTACCGTTGCCTTGACGGCCATCCACTTCAGGGATTGAGGGTCGTGTCCGCCGCTGTGGCGGTAACGTGCAACCGTCGTCCGATGGCTCCCAGGGCGGCATCCACCTGGTCAAGTCGCGAACGGTGCTGGACGTCCAGCACCCGATCCACCTGCGGCAGGTGCCACCCCAAGCGTCGGGCCAGCTCCGCCTTGCCGATGCCCTGCTCCATCATACCCTGGTACAGCATCACCTTCACCGAGGTCAGTGTGGGAAGGACAGCGTAGGTCTCCCCGCTCGACGGGGAGGGAATCGCCTTGCGGTCGTGGATGCGGGCCGCTATCGCCTCTTCCAGCGCGTCGATGGCCCGGGCGACAGCTTCCTCCCGGTCGTCTCCAAAGGTGGTCACCTCCGGGAAGTCGAGAGAGCTCACCAGCAGTGTCCCATCGTCTTGTTCCAGCGTTAGTGGATAGGCAAGCATCAGTGCAACTCCAGGTCTTTCTTGATCTTCGCGACGAGTCGTCGGCCCAACTCTTTTCTTCCGCCGTGCACCCTCACGCAGGCGTCAATCTGCAGCCTGCTCGCGCCAGCCTCCAAGGGCGCTATCGATCTCGCTCCGCAGCCGTCTTGAGGCGCTGGCATGCCATTCGAACAGGCGGTCATTGCCCGCCATCGGGACAAGCCTCTCCATCATTTCGACAGCCTCCTCCTGGCTGAACCCAGACAACACGGCTTGAAGCTCAACATCCCCAACAGAGAGATGCGTAATGCAGTATTCGCGATTTGCGCCTCTCCAGAAGTCCAGGAAGGTCATAGGCGCGGGGATGAGGTCCGGCGTGAATGTCCGCATGGTCACGTGCTCGAACGAGTGGTCTCTACCCAAGGGAGCGTACATCTGCTGATGAATCGAGAGTTCGCGCTCCTCGCGACCTTCGAAGGACAACTCGTACAGCGACGTGTGCTGCGGCCAACCGTAAACGCCCTGGTCCAGTTCCATAACCTTTGCAGGCCCACCAAAGTTCGGGAAGACGTACTCCAGACGGAAATTATTGAATGACACAGTCTTGTCCGATCCGGCTCTCCCCCATCCACCCAGGCGGACCTGAAAGCCCAAGTCTTCCACGTCGAAAGCGCACAGGTTTGCGTACAGGGCAGGCGAGAAGTCATCCGGGTTGGAGAAGTCTGGGATCAGAATCTCGGCGGGGTCGGGTCGCGGCCCGCGGCTTTTCCCGAGACCCAAAGCCATGTAAGCGAAGTTACTTCTGCGCCCCGGAGCACTATACCAGTCGTAGCCGCCGCGCCGAGTACCACGATACCACTGCCGGATGGCATTGAGGAGACGCAACGTGAATCACCCTTCGGGAGCCTGGTCGTTAACGCGCAGCCCTACCGCCCAAACAACGCCCGAAGCCGTGCCCAGAGTGACATCGGGCGCGGTTCCGGCATGGCGGCGCGGCGCTCGCCTTCCTCCCGCATCTGTGCCGCCGTCATCTCGCCGGCCGGCCGCCGGGACGGGCCCCTCCTGCCGAACAGCTCCTTGGCGTCGTTGCCGCGTCCACTGCGTTGCAGGCTGTCTGCGGCCCTGGACTTCCATTCGCTACCGCCTCCCTGCATCATGGCGCACCTCCAAGGACAACTACTTCCATTATACCACGCTCGGGGTGTATACACGATTTGCCAGGCTCACCGGCCACGCTTCAGACTCCCCCGAGAGGACGCGGCGCAGTCGATTGGTCGCTGCCGCCGGCAACCCCGCTCGTTGACAGGCCAGGGAACGTGACCTATAGTAAACCCTCCGTGACATCCCCCAGCTGTTCGTCATCGACACGTGCACCGGGTCAAGTGATGATCATCGGAGCGAGGCGTGCAGGCTGCGCCTCGCTTCTCTGCTAACTGAAGAACCACCAAGCACATCCCACACTCGGAGAAGACAGACCACATGGCACACAGAAAGACAGTAACGGACGACGGGCTTCGCATTCTCACCTCGCGCATGCCGCACACTCAGTCCGCGAGCATCGTGCTCTACGTTGGCGCGGGATCACGAGGCGGGCATATCGCACTACGTGGAGCACATGTGCTTCAAGGGCACGCCCCGGTACCCGACGTCGAAGGACATCTCCGAGGCCATCGAGGGCGTGGGCGGCATCATGAACGCCTCCACGGACCGGGAGCTCACCGCCTACTGGTGCAAGGTGCCGGTCACGCACTTCCACAAGGCGCTGGACGTGCTGGCCGACATGGTCCGGGAACCTATCTACGACGCGGCCGAGATCGAGAAGGAGAGGCAGGTCATCCTGGAGGAGCTGGCCATGACCTACGACGTGCCCAGCTACCGCGCCGAGCTGCTCATCGACGAGGTGATGTGGCCCAACCAGCCTCTCGGCAGGGACGTGGGCGGCACCCGCGAATCCGTCGCCGGCATAACACGCGACATGATGCTGGACTACATAGGCCGGCAGTACACGCTCCCCAACCTGGTGGTCTCCATCGCCGGCAACATCCACCACGACGAGGCCATCGAGGCCGTTGAGCGACGCTTCCGCGGCTGGGTCGGACACACGCCGGGCGACTGGTACCCCGCCGACGACAGCCAGGAATCGCCATCGTTCGGGATGGAGCGGCGCAAGACGGAGCAGGCTCACCTGTGCGTCGCCCTGAAGGGCCTGTCGTCGTCGCACCCGGACAGGTACGCGCTCGACCTGCTGAACGCCATACTCGGCGAGGGCATGAGCAGTCGCCTGTTCCTTGAGCTGCGAGAGAAGCGCGGGCTGGTCTACGATGTCCACACGACCGTCAGCCACCTGAGGGACTGCGGCACGTTCATCGCCTACGCCGGCATGGACCCCAAGAACGCCCGCACCGCCGTTCAGAGCATTCTGGAGGAGCTGGACCGCGTCAAGAGCGGGGTGCCGGAGGAGGAGCTCCACAAGGCCAGGGAGTACCTCAAGGGCAGGCTGGTGCTGAGGATGGAGGACAGCCGGAGCGTGGCGGCGTGGATGGGCGCGCAGGAGATGCTCACCAACAGGGTACGCACGGTGAAACAGGTGCTATCGGCGGTGGACTCGGTGACGACTGACGACGTGCAGCGGGTTGCCAACGAGCTGCTTGTGACGGAGAAGCTGAGCACTGCGATCGTTGGGCCGTTCCGCAGCGAGCGACCGTTCCAGTCGCGGCTGCGGATCTAGGGCACTACAGCCCACGCACGACCACGATAACCCATGCAATAGCGCGCGAGCACGCGCGTGCGCTAAACCAGCCGCTCTATCAGTATAGCTGCCAGCCCCAGAAACATCAGGAACCCCAGCACGTCCGTAAACGTGGTCACGAAGATGGCCGAGGACACGGCCGGGTCCATCTTCAGGCGGCGCAGCAGCAACGGCACCCCGCTGCCCGCCAGTCCCGCCACAACCATGTTTCCCAGCATCGCCGCTCCGACCACCGCTCCGAGCACTGGCGTCCCCCGCCACGCGTAGGCCACAGCCCCCACGACAGTGGCCAGCAGCAGCCCGTGCAACAGCCCCAGCAGCAGCTCTCGGCCCACGAGCCTCATGCCGTGCGTGCTGCTCAACTCGCCAAGCGCCATGCTCCGCACCACCAGCGTCAGTGTCTGAGTGCCCGCAATGCCTCCCTGGCCCGCCACTATCGGCAGGAATACGGCGAGAGCCGCCACCCTCGCGATCGTCGATTCGAAGAAGCTGATCACGAGCGCCGCCAGAAACGCCGTCGCCAGGTTGATGTACAGCCAGGGCAGCCGGCTTCGCACGGAGCTCCCGAACGGCCCCATCACGCGCTCGCCGGCTATGCCCGCTATGCGAAACATGTCCTCCGTGGCCTCCTCCGTCACCACGTCAACCACGTCCTCCAGCATGATGATGCCGATCAGCTTCCGGTCGGCGTTAAGCACCGGCAGATAGCGGAGTCCGTAGCGCTCCATCAGCCGTGCGCACTCCTCCTGGTCGGTATCGGCGGTTACGGCCACCACCTCCGGCTGCATGATGTCTCGCACTATGTCGCTGAGGGGTGAGAGGGCCAGCCGCGTGACGGTGATGGAGCCCAGCAGCCTGCCGCCTTCGTCCACGACGAAGATCGAGGCGAACTCCTCCGCGTCCGGCCCCAGGAGGCGCAGCACGTCCAGGGCGATGCCCGCCGTCATGTGCGCCGACACCGCAGGAAACTCCGGCACCATGAGGCCGCCCGCCGACTCGTCGGAGTAGCCGAGCAGCGGGGCCACGTCCGCCGCGTCCGACATGCCTGCCAGCGCTGTAAGGGACTGGCCGGGCGGGAGGCTGCGCAGGACGTCGGCGGCCACGTCGAGGCTGGTCTCGTCCAGCACGCGTGGGAGGCTCCCGGGATCCATCTCGGAGATGAGGGCCAGCGCCTCCTCCAGGTCCAGGTACTCCAGGACCTCTGCCGTGGCCTCGGGCGTCAGCCGCGACATCGCGTCGCCGAGCGGCCCGCGATCCAACGCGAGCAGAGCCTCGCCTCGGTCTGCCGGGTGCAGCTCGGTCAGGAGAGCGACCGCCGCGTCCACGTCGCCCCCCTCTACGAGGCTGAGAACCCTGTCCACGTCCTCCCTTCTTCTATCTTCCGCAGACAGCGTCTCCTCCGGCTGGTGTTCCGATTCCGTTCTTGTGGTGTCTTCCATTCAGCTCCAGTGTGCGCGCGCCGGCCCGCTCATAGCCTGCCCCGTACTTGATACGGGGGTGAGCCCGTCGAACCATTTGGGCGAGGCCACCTCAATACGACAGCCCGCTCAAGTCCTTCGACATGCTCAGGATGAGCGGGCTGTGCGGCTACGCCACGCCTCACGTCATTTGGAATCCTTCGGCTTCGCACAGGGTAAACTGCGCGAGAAGTCCAACACGAACGTGCCGCGCAATCGGCCATTGCTGCGTGGGCAGTAATCCAATAGGGGAAGGGGCGCCGCCCCTCGCCTTGCGAGGCAGCGGCTACATGCCCTTGGTGAGGGTGGTCAGGAACTCCTTGTTGGTATCGGTCTTCTTCAGACGCTCCATGACCTTCTCGGTTGCATCCGTAGACTCCAAGGATCCGGACGTCGCCATGGCCACCATGCGGCGCAGCAGCCACACCTGCTTCAGCGTGTCGTCGCCCAGCAGCAGCTCCTCCCGGCGCGTCCCGCTACGCTGTATGTCGATTGCCGGGAACACGCGGCGCTCCGCCAGCTTCCTCTCCAGGTGGATCTCCATGTTGCCGGTGCCCTTGAACTCCTCGTAGATCACCTCGTCCATGCGGCTGCCCGTGTCCACCAGGCAGGCGGCCAGGATGGTCAGGCTGCCGCCCTCCTCGGTGTTGCGCGCTGCGCCGAAGAAGCGCTTGGGCGGGTACAGCGCCACGGGGTCGATGCCACCGGAGAGCGTGCGGCCGCTGGTGGGCAGCGAGAGGTTGTACGCCCGTGTAAGGCGGGTGATGCTGTCCAGCAGTATCACCACGTCCCTGCCACACTCCACCTGGCGCTTAGCCCGCTCCAGGGCGAGCTCGGCGACGCGGCAGTGGTCCTCCACCGGGTCGTCGAAGGTTGAGCTGAACACCTCGCCGTCGATGGAGCGCTTCATCTCGGTCACCTCCTCGGGTCGCTCGCCGATGAGGGCCACCATGAGATTCACGCTTGGGCTGTTGACCGCAATGCCCTGCGCGATGTGCTTGAGCAGCGTGGTCTTACCCGCCTTGGGAGGAGACACGATAAGGCCTCGCTGGCCGCGGCCGATGGGGGACAGCAGGTCCATCAGGCGGGCGGACAGGTTATCCCTGGTGGTCTCCAGCTTCAGCTGGACGTTCGGAAAGATGGGTGTCAGGCTGTCGAAGTTGGGCCTTGCCCTTGCCGCATCCGAGTCCAGGCCGTTTATGCCCTCCACACGCACCAAGCCGTAGTACTTCTCGCCGTCCTTGGGAGGCCGCACCTGGCCCATCACCTGGTCGCCGGTCCGCAGGGCGAAGCGCCGGATCTGCGACTGCGAGACGTAGACGTCGTTGACGCTGGGCTTGAGGTTGGGCTGGCGCAGGAAGCCGTATCCGTCGTTGATGAGGTCCAGGATGCCGGCAGCCAGAATGTAGCCCTGCTGCTCCGCGTACGACTGCATCATGCGGAACACGATCTCACTCTTGTTGAGCGCGGCCAGGCCGTTCTCCAGTCCCAGGTCTTTTGCCAGGGTCAGCAGCTCCTGCTTGTTCTTTCCGTCTAGCTCGGTGAGGTTCATGGCTTTCTCCGTGGATTCCTTACGTGGGGGTGATTGGGGGCGATGGCCGGATGGCTTCATCACTGGTGGTTGCGTTCTTTGATGGGCTTTCATCCCGGACAGATTCGCAGGTGCAGATTGCTGCTGTGCGCGGCCACGGCTGCTACGCGTGCGCTGCCCGCGACGGCATGCCAGGGAATCTGAGCCAACTGCCCGGTGATGATACGGGGATTGTCATCTGCACTGCGGGGAAGGGATCGCGCGGGGGCTGGGCATGACTTTTCGGTGATTCCAGGGGGCTGCCGCCTCCAACGCTCCTCAAGTGTAACATACTCAAGCATGCTAGTCCAGCCTTGCCCGGCTCATCAGGACTCCGCCTGCCGGGAGAACATGGGCAGCGGAGGTTGGGCGCCCTCCCTCAGCACGTTCTTGGCCGTGCCGATGAACTCGCGGAACAACGGATGAGGCCTCGTGGGCCGCGACAGGAATTCCGGGTGAAACTGGACGCCCACCATGAAGGGATGGTCTACGATCTCGGAGACCTCCACCAGGCTGCCGTCCGGCGATAGGCCGCTCGCAATCAGGCCGCCCTCCTGGAGAAGCTCGCGGAACGAGTTGTTGAACTCGAAGCGATGCCGGTGCCGCTCCTTCACTTCGGGTACGCCGAATGCCTTGGCTGCGCGGGTTCCCTCCACCAGCTGGCAGGGATACACACCCAGTCGCATGGTGCCGCCCATCGAGCGGATTGCACGCTGGTCAGGCATCAGGTCAATGACGGGATGGGGCGTGTTCTCATCGAACTCAGTGGAGTTTGCGTCCGCTGCGCCCAGAACGCAGCGCGCCAATTCGACCACCATGAGCTGCATGCCCAGGCACAGGCCCAGGTAGGGCACCTGCCGCTCACGTGCGTAGCGAGCCGCCTGGATCATTCCCTCGATGCCGCGGGGGCCGAAGCCTCCCGGCACCACTATGCCGCTCGTCGAGCCCAGGTATTCCTCCGGCCCGTCACGCTCTATGTCCTCCGAGTTCACCCACGACACTGCCACTTCACGGCCGTGGTGCAGTCCGGCGTGGCGCAGCGCCTCGCGAACAGAGATGTAGGAGTCCGGCAGGTCTACGTACTTGCCGACAACCGCGATTGGCAGCGGATTGTTGAGGCCCTTCATCCGCTCCACCATGTCGCGCCATTCCGTCATGTCGCCGCCCGGGGAGGATACGTTCAGAGTCTGGAGGATCTGGTCGGCGAGGCCCGCCTCCTCCAGTATCATGGGCACCTCATACACGTTGGCGACTGTGGCCAGGGGCACAACCCGCTCCGTCGGCACGTCGCAGAACAGCGATATCTTGGCTGTGATGTCGTCCGGCACATCGAAGTCGCTGCGGCAGATGATGGCGTCCGGCTGGATGCCCGTGCTGCGAAGCTCCTTCACGCTGTGCTGCGTGGGCTTGGTCTTCAGCTCTCCGGTGGAGGATATGAACGGCAGGAAGGTGACGTGGATGTAGAAGACGTTGCCTCGACCGACGTCGTTCCTCATCTGGCGAATGGCCTCAAGGAATGGCTGCCCCTCAATGTCGCCGACAGTGCCGCCGACCTCCACCACCACAACCTCAGCCTGCGTCTCGTCCGCCAGCTTCTTGATGCAGGCCTTGATCTCGTTGGTGACGTGGGGCACCGACTGGATCGTCCCGCCCAGGAACTCGCCGCGCCTCTCGCGCGCAATCACGGAGCTGTATATCTGGCCGGCGGTCACGTTGGATGAGCTGGTCAGCCGCACGTCTATGAACCGCTCGTAGTGGCCCAGGTCCAGGTCGGTCTCCGAGCCGTCGTCCGTGACGAACACCTCGCCGTGCTGGTACGGCGACATGGTGCCCGGGTCGACGTTCAGGTAGGGGTCCAGTTTCTGTACCGAGACTGAGATTCCCCGGCTCTTCAGGATGCGCCCGATTGAGGCGACGGCGATGCCCTTCCCAACGGAGCTTACCACGCCGCCCGTTACGAACACGTACCGGGTCACGGACACTGACTCCGGCGCGGCACGGCGCGCCCGCGCAGCCGCGGCGCGGCAACCGGCGAGGTATGGCGGGATTGCGTCCTTGCGATGTTGTGTGCCACGACTTCCACCGTCAGGTCGTCGTCTCTGTAGTAGTACCGGCTGTGAAGAGCAAGGCGATGCTCAAGTACTGTGTCCCTGAATCCGGTCATAGTCAGCGGAGGTTGGGAGCAATGGTGCTCGGCTGCAAGAAGAGGCGCCGGGAATGCGCGAGCAGCCGGTGGTCCACCCCCCTATCCACCCCACGGCAGGATGATATTGGGCGACGAAAGGCGTTGTCAAGAGCCTTGCTTCAGCGTTTGCGAGGAAAGCGGCGTTGTACCGCCGGGCTATTGCGGCTAGAATTGGCCCTGTCGGCAGTCTAGCAGGGCGCAACCGTACGCCAACTGCCGCCAGGAAGGACACTCACCATGATCATCGCTCGCCGACGCAGCCGCATAGCGGTCGTGGAGCTATTCGGCGTCATCGGAAGCTCCGTACGCAGGGCCGTCTACGGCCGCATCTTCGACGACATCCGGCGCAACCGCACCATCAAGGCCCTGGTGGTGGACATCGACTCGCCGGGCGGGTCGGCAATGGACTCCGAGTACATCCACATGAGCCTCTCCAAGGTCGCGGCTACCAGGCCGGTGGTCGCCTTCATTGGCGGTATGGGCGCCTCCGGCGGCTACATGGCCAGCTGCGCCGCTCAACACGTGGTGGCCATGCCCGGGTCGCTGGTCGGCTCCATAGGCGTCATCTCGGCCCGGCCTGTGCTTCAGTCGCTCTTGGAAAAGATGGGGGTATCCATATCCGTCAGCAAGAGCGCGCCGATGAAGGACATGGGAGCGTTCTACCGCGAGCCCACACCCGAAGAGGAGGCGCGGATGCAGGCGCTAGTTGACGAGCTATACGACTCGTTTGTGGCCAAGGTTGCAACTGCCAGAGGCATGACGGACGATCAGGCCAGGCTTCACGCCACAGGCGAGGTGTTCACGGGACGGCGCGCGCTTGAGCTTGGCCTCGTGGACGAGCTTGGCGACCTGGACCGCGCCATCGAGGTGGCCGCCGGGCTTGCGGGCCTGCCGGTGCCTGAGCGTCCTCAGTACGTGCGGGCTCGACGGCCGCTGCGCGCGAGGCTGATGGGCAGCCTGGGCGCGTCGTGGGCGGACACGCTGGTCGAGGAGACGGAGCGACGCCTCATGGACAGGGTCTACTACCTGCCGCCTGGCTGGGGCGTGTAGGCAGGAGGAGCGCTACCCCGCAGGCCGCGGTATGTTCTGCGCCTCGTATGCGGCGATCTTGTCCTCGTTGAGCCAGTAGCCCGGCTCCTCCCTGGCCTTCATCATGATGAGGTTCACCTGGTCCTCGTAAGGGGAACATCTTCACATCGCGGCGAGCAGGTTCTCGCCAAACTCAGGCGGGTCGCTGTGCTCTATGACCAGGTCGGTGGCGTCGTGGAAGTTCATGAAATCGAGCATGGCGCGGGCTACCGAGGACACCAGCCGAGCGCTCGTCCTGACGCCGGGCTCCAGGTAGAGCCTCTTGATATGGAGGACTCCAGTCTTGCGCTCCATCTTTGGATCGAATCGCCCAACGAGACGGTCCCGGTCGAGTATCGGTAGGCAGAAGTAGCCCCATATCCGGTCTGGCGCCGGCTTGTAACATTCCAGCACCTGATTGAACTTCCAGAAGTCCATGTCGCGGTCCCTGGCCCAGAAGAGGCTGTCAAACGGACTGAGGAACGTGGTGCGCAGCGGCTTCAGATCGCCGTCCGCCGCCCGCTCCAGAAGAGGCAGGTTGTCCTTATGGATGAGAAGCTCCTGAGCGCTGCGGTCCGCTATCTGCGCCGCGATCTTGACGAATGTCCCGTCTGCGATAAGCGCGTCGACGAACGGCTTGGACTCGGTGCGCTTCATGTGGAAGTAGTCGCCTACCTGCGCGGGTGTACACGTACCAAGCGCCATCAGCGACATTTTGAGCAGGTGCGTGTACGCCTCGTCCTCTGTCGGCTCCGTTCTGTCGACCCAGTCGGGCAGCACCCTGTCCAGGATGTCGTACACTCGTTGGAAGTTGACGCGATTCGAGATCGCAAGCTCGCCCACGTTGTAGAGGTGTTCGAGCGCGATTTTGGCCTCGTCCCAGTTCCACCACGTGCCCTGCTTCTTGCGTTCAGTGCGGAAGTCCGCCGGACGTGATGGCCCCTCGTCCCTGATCCGCTCGATAACTGTCTCGAGCAGCCTGGCGTTCTGCGGGTCGGTCGCCCACGTCCGACGCCAGCCCGCCCCGCCGCTCGCGTGCCTGCGCATCATCGGCATCAGGTAGCGGTACTCGGTCAACGGAATGATGCAGGCGGCATGTGTCCAGTACTCGAACAGCCGCCGCCCGTTGTCGGGCGAGGTGCTCCCATCATCGAACAGCAGCCGGTCTAAGTCGGAGATGTCGTAAGAGCCAAGCCGGCTCCACAGCGTCAGGTACTGCGCCCTCTGGACGACCTGGAGGGTATCTATCTGGACCCATGCCACGCGCTGAATCGCGGAGTACACATCCTCGATGTCGGGCCGGGGTCTCCTGGCAAGCGGCGCCGTCAGGCCTTGGGTGTGCAGGGCAAGTGCGCGAACCGCGCTGAGCGGGTAGATTGTGTCGGAGGTCTTCAAAGTCGGATCGCCGGTATAGACCTGCCCAGGATTGGTGGGCGGCACTCTACCCTCGCCCTCGACTCCAGTTCCGTATCGGGATGTGGGGCATGCTTTGGACAGTCTCACCGGGGTTGAGGTGACCGCCCGGCTGGGGCGTGTAGGCAGGCGCGAGCGCGCTAGCCGACCGGCCGCGGTATGTTCTGCGCCTCGTACGCGGCGATCTTGTCCTCGTGCTGGAGCGTCAGACCGATGTCGTCGAGGCCGTTCAGCAGGCAGTTGCGCCGGAACTCGTGCGTCTGCGGATCGTTGTGCACCACGAACGGAATCGACAGGCCGTCGTCGTCCGTCAGCAGGCAGGTCTCCAGGTCCACCGTAAGGCGGTAGCCCGGCTCCTCCTTGGCCTTCATCATGATGAGGTTGACCTGGTCTTCCGGCAGGTGCACCGGCACGATGCCGTTGTCGAAGCAGTTCTTGTGGAATATCTCGGCGAAGCTGGGCGCGATGATGGCACGGAAGCCGTAGTCCAGTAGGGCCCACGGCGCATGCTCACGCGAGGAGCCGCTGCCGAAGTTGCGACCCGTGACCAGGATGGTAGAGCCGCGGTAGCCCGGGATGTTCAGCTCAAAGTCGGGGTTGGGTTGGCCGTCCGGCAGGAACCGCCACGCCGAGAACAGGAAGGGGCCGAAGCCCGTGCGCTCGATGCGCTTCAGGTAGACTGCGGGTATGATCTGGTCCGTGTCGACGTTCTCGCGGTCCAGGGCTGCGACTACGCCGTTGAGTTTCTCGAATGGCTCCATGACGTGCTCCTTTGCGGTCTGTCTACGACATCAGCTCCCACTCGCGGATGTCCACGAAGTGGCCAGCGATTGCGGCGGCGGCGGCCATCTGCGGGCTCACCAGGTGCGTGCGGCCTCCGGGGCCCTGCCGCCCTTCGAAGTTGCGGTTGGAGGTGGAGGCGCACCGCTGTCCCGGCTGCAGTATGTCCGGGTTCATGCCCAGGCACATCGAGCAGCCCGCCTCTCGCCAGTCTAGGCCGGCCTCCTTGAAGACGCGGTCGAGCCCTTCGGCTTCTGCCTGCACCTTGATCGCCGTGGATCCGGGCACCACCATTGCGTACACGTCCGCGTGGGTCTTCCGGCCCTTCACCACTGCCGCCGCGGCCCGAAGGTCCTCGATGCGGGAGTTGGTGCACGAGCCGATGAACACGTTGTCCAGCCGGATGTCCTGTATGGCCGTGTCCGGCTCCAACCCCATGTACGTAAGGGCGCGCTCTGCGGCGGACCGCTCACGATCGGTCTCGAGGGATGCTGGGTTGGGCACGCGGCCCGTAACCGGAACCACCATGCCGGGGTTGGTGCCCCACGTCACGTACGGCACAAGGCTGGCGGCGTCAATCTTCACCACCCGGTCGTATACGGCGTCCGGGTCGGATGCCAGGGCGCGCCATCGCTCTACGGCCTTCTCGAACTCCTCACCCTGCGGCGCGTTCGCCCGGCCCCGCACGTACTCGAACGTGGTATCGTCCGGCGCGATCATGCCCGTGCGTGCGCCCGCCTCGATCGACATGTTGCACACCGTCATGCGGCCTTCCATCGACAGGCTGCGGATGGCCTCGCCCGTGTACTCGATTGCGTGGCCTATGCCCCCGTCCACGCCTATGTGGCCTATGATGCCCAGGATCACGTCCTTGGCTGTGACGCCGTTGGGCAGCGTGCCGTCCACCCGTACCTCCATGGTCTTGGGCCGCGCCAGGGTCAGGCATTGCGTGCTCAGCACCTGCTCGATTTGAGTGGTGCCGATTGCCATTGCCAGCGCGCCGAGGGCGCCGTGCGTGGCGGTGTGGCTGTCGCCGCAGACGATGGTCTTGCCGGGCTGCGTGTAGCCCTGCTCCGGCCCGATCACGTGGACAATGCCCTGGCCTGGGCTGTTCATGTCGTAGAGGGTGAGGCCGAACTCGTTGCAGTTGTTGGTCAGTGCCTCAACCTGCCTGCGCGAAGTCTCATCCACAATTGGAAGAGAGCGGTCTGACGTGGGCACGTTGTGGTCTGCCGTGCAGACCGTGAGGTCCGGGCGACGAACCTGTCTGTTCGCCATTCGCAGCCCGTCGAATGCCTGCGGCGACGTGACCTCGTGCACCAGGTGCAGGTCTACGTAGACTATTGCGGCCTGTCCAGGCTCTTCGTGGACAACGTGGTTGTCCCATATCTTCTCGAACATGGTCTTGGGCATGTCGGCTTCCCTCCGGTCTCGCTGTTTTCGAGTAGCGTTCAGAGTGTGGAGTCAGGGAGTGATCAGGTGCGCGTGGCAATTGCCTCGCTCTCCGGCACCCCCTCTATGGATATCAGCTTGTTCAGGGCGTTGACGTAGGCCTTGGCGGCCGCCACGATGATGTCCGTGGAGGAGCCACGCCCGGTGTACACCTTGCCGCCCTTCTCGATTCGAATGGTCGCGTCGCCGATGGCGTCTGTGCCCTCGGTGACGGCGCCAATCGAGAACTCTTTGAGAGTGTTGGACACGCGCAGGATCCGGTTGATCGCCAGGTAGACGGCGTCGACAGGGCCGGTGCCGGTTGCTGCGTCCGTCATAATCTCGCCGCTCGGGGCGATCAGGCGCACCGTGGCGGTCGGAATTTCGTGGTCACCGCATGACACCTGTACGTGGTCCAGGCTGTACAGCTCCACGTCCGACCGGCGCCGGTCGCTCATCAGCGCCTCAAGGTCCCTGTCCGTGACCTCGCGCTTGCGGTCCGCCAGCTCCTTGAAGTCCTGGAACGCCTGGTCGAGGTCATCCTGCGTGAGGTGGTAGCCAAGCTCCTCCAGGCGAGACCGGAGGCCTGCGCGGCCGCTCAGCTTGCCCAGCACCAGGCTGCTGCTGGGTATGCCGATGGACTGCGGGTCCATGATCTCGTAGGTGGCGCGCTCCTTCAGGACGCCGTCCTGGTGAATGCCGGAGGCGTGCCTGAACGCGTTCTGCCCCACGACCGCCTTGTTTGGCTGCACGGAGAAGCCCGTTATGTCGCTGACGAGACGGCTTGTGCGGTAAAGCTGTGTCGTGTCTATGCCCACGCCGGCGCCGAAGTAGTCGCTGCGGGTGGCCAACGACATGATGACCTCTTCCAGCGATGCGTTGCCGGCCCTCTCACCGATGCCGTTGATGCACCCCTCCACCTGCCTCACGCCCACCTTCACCGCGGCCAGGCTGTTGGCGACGGCGAGGCCCAGGTCGTTGTGGCAGTGGACGGACATGATCGCCTTGCCGATGTTGGGGACGTTTTCCCGGATGCCCACCAGCAGCCGCGCGAACTCCTCCGGGATGGTGTAGCCCACGGTGTCCGGGATGTTGACCGTTGTGGCGCCGGCGTTGATGGTGGCTTCCAGGAGGGCGTACAGGTAATCCGGCTCAGTGCGCGTGGCGTCCATCGGCGAGAACTCGACGTCGTCGTAGTAGCTCTTGGCCCTCTCCACCGCTGCCACCGCCATCTCCATGACCTCCTCGCGGTTCTTGCGAAGCTGGTGCATGATGTGGATGTCGGAGCTGGAGAGGAACACATGAATGCGCGGCTTCTCTGCTCCGCGGAGGGCCTCGCCCGCGCGGTCAACGGCGTTCAGGTTGGCGTGCGCCAGCGAGGCGATCACCGGCGTGCGGATCTCGCCCGCGATGGTCTGGACTGCGAGGAAGTCTCCGGGGGAGCTTGCGGCGAAGCCTGCCTCTATCACGTCCACGTTCAGCCGCTCAAGCTGACGGGCGATCTCCACTTTCTCTTCCAGCGTCATGGCTGCGCCAGCGGCCTGTTCGCCGTCGCGCAGCGTGGTATCGAATATGGTTACCCTGTCCTCAGGCATTGCTTGGGTACTCCTTTGACTGTTGCGGCCCGCTCTGCTCCGATGCGGCTTTCGCCGGGGCGTTTGCGCATACCGGCATCCCCGTAAGTGGAGCGTGTGGCACGCAGTGCATTGGTTCCGAGTGGGGAAGCTGCTTGAGGGGGGCTAAAGGACAACGCGGTCCGCCGAGACGACCCCTGCCATGAGCCGTCCCTTGTGGCGAACCACGCTTGATACCTCTGAAGAAAAGGTCTTGCTGCGCATGAGCCGCGCCATTATATCAGACTACGAGCTTCTGAGGAACCCCATCATCTCTCGGAGCGACTTGCCGACGTTCTCAATCGGATGCTCGGTGTCCTCCCGGCGCATGACGTTGAACCGCGGCCTGCCCTCGTCGTTCTCAGAGATCCACTCGCGGGCGAAGGAGCCGTTCTGGATGTCCTCCAGGATTCGCTTCATGTTCTCCTTGACGTGGTCGTCCACCACGCGAGGGCCGCGGCTGTAGTCGCCATACTCCGCCGTATCGCTGACGGAGTAGCGCATGTAGCCCAGGCCTCCCTGGTAGATGAGGTCCACGATGAGCTTCAGCTCATGGAGGCACTCGAAATACGCCGACTCCGGCTGGTATCCGGCCTCCACCAGCGTCTCGAACCCCGCCTTGATGAGGGCGCTGACGCCGCCGCAGAGGATGGTCTGCTCACCGAAGAGGTCCGTTTCCGTCTCCTCCTTGAACGTCGTCTCCAGCACTCCGGCGCGCGTGCACCCGATGCCCTTGGCGTATGCCAGTCCATAATCCCTGGCTTGGCCGGAGGCGTCCTGGTGAATGGCCAGCAGGCCGGGCACACCGGAGCCTTGCACAAATATCTCCCGCATGCGATGGCCGGGCGCCTTGGGCGCGACCATTGTCACGTCCACGTTTTCAGGCGGAGCGATCTGCCCGTAATGGATGTTGAAGCCGTGGGCGAACATCAGGGTCTTGCCCTCCACAAGGTGAGGCTGGATCGACTCGCGGTATATCCTGGCCTGCAGGTGGTCCGGAACCAGCATCATCGTCATGTCCGCCTGCTGTGCCACGTCCGCGACGGTGGCCACTCGCAGGCCGGCCTCCTCCGCCTTCGCCCAGCTGGAGCTGCCCTCGTACAGTCCGACGACCACGTCCACGCCGCTGTCGTGCAGGCTCAGCGCGTGGGCGTGTCCCTGGCTTCCGTAACCGATGACCCCTACGGTCTTGCCGTCCAGCAGGGAGAGGTCTGCGTCGTCCGCGTAGTAGATGGTGGCCATGATGGTTGGCTCCTTTGCTTCAATTTGGGTAGCAGGCTGGCGTGCCGGAGGCGTCAGGCGCCGGAGCGCTAGACCGCGACCCCTCGGCCTGCTGGTCTGCCGTTGGCGCGACCGGGGCGGCCCACGGTATCCAGCGCAAGCGACTTGGACATGCCGCGCATCAGGCCCACTCGTCCTGTGCGCATGACCTCACGGATGCCGAACGGTCTCAATATGCGAATGAGCGAGTCCACCTTTTCCACGTCGCCCGTAACCTCAAGGATGATCGAGTCCTGGGACACGTCGATCACGCTGGAGCGGAATATCTCCGCCAGCTGCAGTATCTCCGGGCGGGAGGACGGTGTGGTGCGCACCTTGATGAGCGCAAGCTCGCGGAGCACCACGTCCTCGCGGGATATGTCCGATACCTTGACCACGTCTATCAGCTTGTAGAGCTGCTTGGTCACCTGGTCCACGGTCGTGTCGTCTCCGTCCACCACAAAGGTCATGCGCGAGAACCCGTTGGTCTCGCTGACCCCGACGGCCAGGCTGGATATGTTGAACCCGCGGCGGCGGAACATGCTCGCCACCCGGTTGAGCACGCCGGGCTTGTCCTGCACCAGCGCAACGATTGTATGCTGCTCCATGACTACGACCTCGCCTCCTCCGTGAGTGGTTCCTCCAGCAGCTCCGCCGTGGACATGCCCGCCGGTATCATCGGGAAGACGTTCTCCTCCTCCTCGACCACGAAGTCCACCACCACGGGGCCGGGATGGGCCATCGCCTCTCGAATGGCCTCCATGGACTGGCCACGCTCCGTGACACGAATGCCCTTGATACCGAATGCGTCCGCCAGCTTCACGAAGTCCGGGTTGTTGGTGTAGTGCGTGGCGAAGTAGTCCTTCCGGTAGAAGAACTCCTGCCACTGGCGCACCATACCCAGGTAGCCGTTGTTGAAGATGGCGAACTTCACCGGCAGGTTGTTCTCTGCGATGGTGGCCAACTCGCTCATGGTCATCTGGAAGCCGCCGTCGCCGCAGATAGACCAGACTACGCGGTCGGGCCTTGCCACCTGCGCGCCCATCGCCGCTGGCACCTCGTACCCCATCGAGCCGAGGCCGCCGGACGTGATGAAAGAGTTGGACTGGCGGCAGGCGTAGTGCTGCGCCGCCCACATCTGGTGCTGTCCTACGCCAGTGACCACGATGGCGTTGCCGTCCGTGGCGTCGCACAGGTCACGCACAACCTGCTGGGGCAGGAGCTTGTTTGTGTCGCGGATGCGCAGCGACGGGTGCTCAGCCTTCAGCTGATCGATCCGCTGGAGCCACTCCACGTGCGTTGTCGGCTCCACAATGGGGTTGAGCTGTCTCAGCACACGCGCCAGGTCTCCCACCACCGGCACGTCCGTGTGAACGTTCTTGCCGATCTCCGCGGGGTCTACGTCCACGTGGACCACCTTGGCGTTGGGTGCGAAGTCGCTCACGCGGCCCACTATCCGGTCGTCGAAGCGCATGCCAAGGCCGATGACCAGGTCCGCCTCGTCGATGGCCAGGCTTGCGTAGGCCACGCCGTGCATCCCCGGCATGCCGACGAACAGCACGTGGGCGTCCGGGAAGGCGCTGCGACCCAGCAGCGTGGTGATGACGGGTATCTGCGCCTTCTCGGCAAGCTCCTGAAGCTCCTGGAACGCCCTGGAGATGATGACGCCGTGGCCTGCCAGGATGAGGGGCTTCTTCGCCTCGTTGATGAGCTGCGCGGCCTTCCGCACCTGCGAAGGGTGACCGTCCATGACAGGCTTGTAGCCGGGCAGGTCGATCGTTTCCGGGTACGTGAACTCCGCCGTCTGCTGGAACACGTCCCTGGGTATGTCCACGAGCACGGGCCCGGGCCGTCCGGTGTTGGCGATGTAGAAGGCCTCCTTGATGGTGGGGGCGATCTCCTCCGGCGTCATCACCAGGTAGTTGTGCTTGGTGACAGGCAGAGTGATCCCCGTAACGTCGGTCTCCTGGAAGGCGTCCTTGCCGATAGCAGGCCGCGCCACCTGGCCCGTGATGGCAACCATAGGCACGGAGTCCATCTGCGCCGTGGCGATGCCGGTGACCAGGTTGGTTGCGCCGGGGCCTGAGGTCGCCATGCACACACCCACCTTGCCGGTGATCCTTGCGTAGGCGTCGGCCGCCATCGATGCGCCCTCTTCGTGGCGCGTGAGGATGTGCCTGATCTGCGGATACTGGGAGAAGGTCCCGTAGAGTGGCAGGATGGCGCCGCCCGGGATGCCGAACACCACGTCCACTCCCTCCATCATCAGGCTTTCGCAAACTATCTGTCCGCCCGTCAGCTTCATGCTCCGTACCTCCCTGGGCCCGTTCGACCAAAAAATAAGTTCCCGCCCCAAGGGACGGGAACGTTTCCCGCGGTACCACCCTAATTCCCCGACCAAAGTCGGGGCGCTTTGTGGGCGCCATCACGCCCTGCCCTTTGTAACGGGGGGCGAACCCGGCCGGTTCTAGTTGCCCGGACTAGCGGGGCTTTCTTCCGGCGGCTCTGGAGCTACGTTCGGAGGTGCCTGCCACGTCTGCTTCCACCGTACCAGACTCGCTTGATGGAGGCGCTCCCCCTACTCCTCTCCGTCCCAGCCTTTGGCTTGCTGTTGCCTGTGCTTGGCTGTGGTAGTCTAGCACACGCTGTACTGTTGTCAAGCGGCGCAGGTGGGAAGCGAAACGCGAAGGAGGAGAATATTGTCATAGGAGCCATTTCAACAAGAGGATCGAACCTCCACCTATCGCCAACATGGCTAGAACCCACATTACACCCGTCGCAAGTACTCTCCAATTGACGTCTGCCTCGCCAGTTTCCCTAATCCGCTCCTCGTCCTCTTCGTACCCGTATCGAAGAAGCAGTGCGAGAGTCAAGATCAAAATAGACAGGGCCATCGCCGATAGAATGGCACCTTGATATGCGACAAAGATCCCTCCAGTAACGCTCAGCAGCCAAAACCAGACGGCCAAGCCAGAAGCGAAGGCACCCACTACCCCAACATATAAGTTGATCTGCCGCTCCCCACGAGTAGTACCTATCGGAACTGCCCAGATGAACAGCACGGAAACCCCGATCATCGCTAGCAACGCGGCCTTAACCCCGTAAGTCACAGTTGCCGGAGTCCACCCGGTTGATGTTAATAGGCTCAACTCAGGGGTTAGAGGCTCTCCGATATCCATAAGAGTGACACTTAGCGCAAGGCCAAACGCCATAGACGCCAAGAGCAGCTTCCAAGTAGACGGTTTTCTGAACATCGTACTACTGCAATTCTACTGCCGACCGCTGCACCGCGCTCACCCCTACCCCCTGCGCGGCCGGTGACGCTCCGCGCTGTCCACCATCAGCGTGACGGGGCCGTCGTTGCGCAGCTGCACCATCATGCGCGCCTGGAAGCGCCCCGTCTCCACGCGCAGGCCCGTCTCGCGGAACAACTCCACCGTCCTCTCGAAGAGCGACTGCGCATCCTCAGGCGCCGCCGCCTCGGTGAACGACGGCCGGCGGCCGCGTCGCACGTCGGCGTACAGCGTGAACTGGCTTACGACCAGAATCTCGGCCGATACATCAAGCGCGGAGACGTTGAAGCGGCCGTCCTCGTCCTCGAATATGCGGAGGTTGGCGACCTTCTCGACCACGTAGCGGGCGTCCGCCTCGTCGTCCTCACGGCCCACGCCCACGAACACCACCAGCCCGCCACCGATGCTCGCCGCGTCGCCCTCGACGCTGACCGATGCGCCTGCCACACGCTGGACCAGGGCGCGCATTCGAGCCTGCTTCCGGCTAGTCCTCCTTGGCGGAGGTCTCCTTCTCCGCCGGCGAGGAGGAACCACTGTCGCTGGAGTCGCCGCCGTCCGAGACGGGCTGGCCTTTCCGGGCGTAGTCCGTGGTGTAGAAACCGCTGCCCTTGTATATGACCGCCGGGATGTGAAACAGTCTGCGAGATGACGAATCGCATGTGGGGCAGGGCGCCGTCGTTTCGGCGTCGAAGCCCTGCTTCAACTCAAAGCGATGGTCGCAAGTGATGCACTGGTACTCGTATATTGGCACGGGTCCTCCGCGCGTCGACCGCCTTCTGACTTGCCCCGGCGACGCGCCCACGTAATGTAATGTCTGACACGGCGGCTGTCAACACGAATGCCGCCAGCCCGCTCATGCTGAGCCTGTCGAAGTACGAGCGGCGCGCACGCGCCTACGTCAGGTGCACGATCTCCACGTCGCCCCACTTGTGCGACAGGTACTCGGCGACCAGCCGCCGGTGGCACCGCTCCGGCGAAGGCTCGCTGCACAGCAGGCAGCCGCCGTCGAGTACCTCCCTCAGCTGCGGCTCCCCAATGCCTCGCTCATCCATGAGCGCCCGGAACCGGGGCTCGTACGCGGGCCAATCGATGCGTTTCTTCCGGTAGTCGTCCAGCAGCTCTGCGTCGGGCGCAAGCTCCGGCATATGCACGTAGTCCATCCCGCACAGCCTTCCGACGAAGTATTCCAGGTCGTCGCGCTTGGCGAAGCCGGCGATCTGCGACACGTTCTTGAGGCGAATGTCCACGAGCCGCCTCGCTCCAGAGGCCGACAGCAGCTCGAAGAACTCCTCGGCCGACTTCTTGGTGAAGCCGATGGTGTACAGCTTCACTGGGAGGGCCTGCGTTCTGCGTCCAACAGCATGGCGCCAGTATACATTACGCGTCCGCTCTCCCTGAGCGCAGTAGATGGAAGTTAGCGGACGGACGCGAGGCGCGAGGCTCCTCTGTAATTTCGAGCGCAGTCGAGAAATCTGGGACGACAGGAGTCTGCCGAGTCCCCTCTTTGGGGTGCCGCCATGGCCAGTGTCCTGGATTCCTCGACTCCGCTGCGCTACGCTCGGAATGACGAGGGAAGGGCGCGGTTCAAGTCCCCACAGTGTATAATCCCCACGTGACCACTGACCTGCTAAAGGACCTCAACCCAGCGCAACGCGACGCCGTCGAATCCGTTGACGGGCCGCTGCTCATCCTCGCCGGGCCGGGCAGCGGCAAGACGCGCGTCATCACGCACCGCATCGCCTACATGATCAGGTCGCTTGACGTGAGCCCACGCAGCGTGGCCGCCGTCACGTTCACGAACAAGGCCGCCCGCGAGATGCGCGAGCGCCTCTTCGGCAGGAGCGAGCACGACCCGGCCTCGCCGCTGCTGCCGGGCATGTGGCCCTTCCGCCACGAGTTCACCGTGTCCACGTTCCACGCCCTCTGCGCCCAGATTCTCCGCCGCGAGGCACTGCACGCCGGCCTGGAGAGCACCTTCGTCATCTACGACCAGGAGGACCAGCTGGACGCGGTCAAGACGGCCATGGAGATTCTTGAGATCGACCCCAAGCGCGTCTCGAACCGCTCCGTGCTCTCCGCAATCTCCGCCGCCAAGAGCAGTCTAGTCGGGCCGGAGGCGCTTGCGGCCGCCCGCACAACCTTCGCCGACGGGATTGTGAGCAGGGTGTATGCGCAGTACCAGGCCATACTCCATCGCAACAACGCCGTGGACTTCGACGACCTGCTGTTCCGTGCCTACGTGCTCTTCAGGGACAACGCCCAGGTGCTGGACAAGTACCGCTCCCGCTACGAGTACCTGCTCATCGACGAGTTCCAGGACACCAACGTGGCCCAGTACGCGCTCGCAAAGCAGCTGGCCGGCAAGCACCGCAACATTTGCGTGGTGGGCGACCCCGACCAGGCCATCTACTCCTGGCGCAACGCCGACATACGCAACATCCTGTCCTTCCAGCGAGACTACCCGGACACCCGCACGGTCACGCTCGGCGAGAACTACCGCTCGACCTCCACCATCCTGAATGCGGCCACGGGTGTGATCTCCGCGAACAACCGGCGCATCGAAAGGCCTCTCACCACCAGCAACGACCGCGGCGACCCCGTCCTGGTCGGCGAGGCGTACACGCCTGAGGAGGAGGCGCAGCAGGTGCTCGGCGAGATTCAGCGCCTGAGCAGGGACGCGGGGCACAAGCTGGGCGATTGCGCCGTGATGTACCGCGTCAACGCGCAGTCCCGCGCCCTGGAGGACGGCTGCCTCCGCCGCTCCATCCCGTACCGGCTCATCGGCGGCGTGCGCTTCTACCAGCGTCGCGAGGTGAAGGACGTCATCGCATACCTGAGGGTCATGCAGAACCCCTACGACGACGTGAGCCTGTTGCGCATCATCAACGTGCCGCCCAGGGGCATCGGGCAGCGGACGGTGGAGCAGCTGGTGCACGATGCTCGAACGCAGGGCATCCCGGTCTACGCCGCCGCGCAGCTTGCGGCCGAGGAGCAGGAGCGTACGAGCCGCGACCGCGGCTCACGCACAGGCCGCGCAGTGTCGCGCTTCCTGTACGTCATCAACGCCCTCATAGAGTCCGCCGGCAGCCTCCCCGTCGAGGAGCTGATCGACGCCGTCATGGAGCGCACGGGCTATCGCATCCACCTGCGGGAGGAGGGCGACCAGGGCCAGGAGCGGCTGGAGAACATCGCAGAGCTGCGAGCCACGGCCCGCGAGCTACAGCCTATGGAGCCTTCCGAGCGGCTGGCCGCTTTCCTGGAGGGCGCGGCGCTGGTGTCGGACGTGGACTCGCTGGAGGAAGGCGAGGACGCCATCACGCTCATTACGCTGCACCAGGCCAAGGGGCTGGAGTTTCCCGTGGTGTTCATAGTTGGGCTGGAGGAGGGCATGCTGCCCCACATCCGCTCGTTCGACGACCCGGACCAGATGGAGGAGGAGCGGCGCCTGTTCTATGTGGGCATGACCAGGGCCAAGGAGAGGCTCTACCTCACCCGCTCTTTCCGCCGCGACTTCAGGGGCAGCTCCGGCGCAAGCAGGCCGTCGCGGTTCCTCTCGGACGTGCCGCAGAAGCTGGTGTCGTCCCTGGCGATGGCGGGGCGCAGGAGCGCCGTCACGCCGCTCGGAGCGAGAGCCTCCACAGCCCGCGAAAGCGAGGACGGAACATCGCACGGCGAGCCTCCCCTGAAGACGGGTGCACACGTCAGGCACGCCAGGTTCGGCGACGGGATAGTCGTGAGCTGCGTGCCGTCCGGCACCGACCACGAGGTCACCGTGGCATTCAAGGGCAGCTCCGGTATCAAGCGGCTGCTATACACCTACGCCTCGCTGGAGGTGGTGGAGTAGGTGAGCGCTTCCCAGTCCCGCTCACGCTGAGCTTGTCGAAGCGCGGGCGGGAAGACGGGGCTTGTGTTCATCCTCTCATGGTTCGACAGGCTCACCACGAGCGGAGCGAGAGGCAGGGAGCTATCTCACCAGCTGCTGGATTCCTCGGAGTACACGTGATCCGGCAACGTATAGCGGATTCCTTCCTCGTCGAACAACGAAACGCCGAGCAAGCCCGTGAATCTGGTGAAGTTGCTGTCCTGGAAACGGCCCGGAAACAGCTTACTCAGGATATGGCTATAACGCTGTTGTATCCTGAACCACTCCAGAACTCCAAATGTGGGGAGACGAGGATACAGCAGTGACTCGGCAGCCTTTTTCCCGATAAGTGCTCTAGAGACACGGTATACGTATTGAGCCAAGTGGCGGCGGGCGGCGGGTTCGGACATTCCAGCAATCAACGGAGCTGAGTTGACCAAAGCGTGCGCCATCACTATCGATTCGATTGGAGCGTCCGGCTCACACATGAGCGCTATCTCCCACAGTTTCAGCGCTTCATCGGCATCGCGGAAGAGGATGGTCTCGGGGATGCCCATCAGATACCCCGTATAGCGCCATACGGCCATGAAGCTCTCGTACTCTTCATCGCTGTAGCTGGCGCCCAGGGCCTTCATGTGCCTCAGCAGCCTTGCTGAGAAAGCGGAAATGGCGTAACCCAAATGCGCAGAGCTGATCGGAACGCCCCAAGCTTCGGTGTCCCAGTCTTCTGAACTGTTCAGGAGGTGTCTGAGTCTTGCGTGGACAATTCTGATTCGGACCGAGAGTTTCCAGCCGTCTCCATTCCTGTACAGGCCGTTGGGAAAGAATATCTCCACCATATGCCGGTTATTCTGCCCCAAACGCCTGATGCCCTGGTCGCGCACCCGCCCGGTGATGAAGAAGGACTTTGCTATGTTGGTTGTAAAGCCTTCTATCAGAACGCCTGCGACGAATGCCGCCAGGATCACCTGGGAGTTCCTGTGAAACATGCGAACACCCGGGGCAAATGCCGAGTACCTGAGCCATTCCGGCTGAGTTTCTGCTTCCCTGAAGAAGTTTCGCAGCGAGGCAGGCGCGTCGCGTAAAGCCTCCTGACTATCGCCTTCCATAGCTGCCTCGATGAGTCGACTTTCCTCTATCGGACTGAATTTTGCAAGGTCATCCGCCATCTCTTCAGCCAGCGGGTCTCCGATAAGCGTGTGGGCGAGGTATTTGTCTGCTATATCTGGCGCGACAGAGCGCGCCTTCCGATAACCCTCTATGTAGTCAGTGGGGATGATGAGTTCTCTTGTGCCCATTGCTTGCCTCTCATTGGTCCTGCCCGCGGTATTATAGCATCATCCCTCTTGAGGCTCTACCCGTAGATCCGGAAGCCAGCTCAGCCAGGATGGCATGTACCAGTTCCGCGCGCCTAGCAGCTGCATACTTGCGGGAACCAGGATGCTGCGAACCAGGGTTGCGTCGAACAACACGGCCACGGCAAGCCCGAACCCCGCCTGCTGATTGACAACCATATCGCCCGAAGCGAACCCGCTGAACACCGCCACCATGATGAGCGCCGCGCCCGTGATCAGGCTGGAGGTGGAGCGGAGGCCGTATGCCACAGACTCGGCGTTGTTGTGCGTCTGGTCGTAGCGCTCGCGGATGCGGCTGAGCATGAAGACGTGGTAGTCCATCGAAAGCCCGAACAGGATTGCGAAGAGCACTAGGGGCAGCCACGCCTCGATAGTATCGATCTGCTGGAAGCCGAAGAGGTCAGCGCCGACGCCCTTCTGAAAGACGAGCACCATCAGCCCGTAGGCAGCTCCCACGGAGAGGAGGTTCATTATGATCGCCTTGATGGGGATGATGATGGAGCGGAATACCACCAGCAGAAGGACGAAACTCACGGCAAGTATGAAGGCGATGGTGATTGGAAAGTAGGTGTTGAGCCTCCGGTTGAAGTCCAGGTAGTCGGCCGATATACCGCCAACGTATGCCTGCGCCGGAACGCCGGAGAACGCCGCGGGAATGTGCTCGTCTCGGAGCGCGTCTATCAGCTTGAAGGCTCCCTCGCCGCTTGGCGCGCCCGGCACCGGCACGGCGATTATGGTCAGGTTACCGTGGGCTACCGGCGGAAGGGCAACCAGGTCCGGGGCCGCGGCTATGGACTGGCTGAGCTTACTGATGGCTTCGGCCACAGCAGAGTTGCTCGTGTCCCCTTCGATGACGATTCTGGCAGGGTTGGCGGCCCCGTACCCGAGGAGGAAGTCTTCCTCCAGCGCGCTGAACGCCTCCCGGGTGTGAGAGTCCTCCGGGAATGTCTCAACGCTATTGAATCCGGTGTTGATGTCAAAGTAGTACACAGACGCCCACAGCATCAGCCCGCCAATCACAAGTATGCTGAGCACGGGGAACCGCATCGTATACCGCGTTATGAATTCCCAGAAGCCCTCACGTTGTGCGCCGGATGTCTCTGCCACCGCCCGTCTGAGGAACGGCAGCCGGAAGCGGTCCACGCGCGGCCCAAGCACCATCAGGACGGCGGGCAGCAGCGTGAGCGACGCTATGACTGAAACGATGACCACCGTGATTGCGCCAAGGGCCGTGGCGAAGAACAGCGTGTGCGGGAGGATGAACACGCCAAGGAGCGCGATCACCACCGTCATGCCGCTGAAGAACACCGTCCGGCTGGCCGTTGCCCCCGCCTTGATCACCGCCTGCTGCGTGCTCAGGCCCTGCGCCAGCTCCTCGCGGAAGCGGGACACCACAAAGAGGCAGTAGTCTATCCCCACCGCAAGGCCAATCATGGTTATCCACAGCAGCACGAAGAATACCAGCTCACCGAAGACGTTGCCTATGACCGCGACTATTGCCAGCGTGACCAGAATCGAGACGATCGCCAGACCTATCGGTATGAGTGCGGCCACAACGGCGCCGAATAGCACCAGCAGTATGAGGAGCGCAACCGGGACGCCGATTCGCTCGCCCTGCTCCAAGTCCATCGCCGAAAGCTCCGCCTGCTCGTACCGGCTGCTCGCATCGCCAACGATCAGCACGCGGAAGTCGTCACGGCCGTCCGCCTCCTGGACAACGTGGATGATCTCCTCCACGTTATCGAGCGCCTCCCGAATCGACCCGGTAAGCTGGAGCACCACCATGGCGCTTCTGCGGTCCGTCGAAACCAGCGCGAGGGATTCCAGGGGTCTAGTGGCGAGCGCTTCGTAGTAGTTCAACCCGCCTTCCACGATGTCCGGCCCCAGGGCGCGGAGCTCGCCGGTGACCTCTTCAACCTTCTGTCGAAACGCCGCATCGTCCACCGTCAGCGTGTCCGACCGAACGATGATGATTTCGGCGGGCGGCGGCTCAATGGGGCTGCCTTTCAGAAGCTCGTTTGCCGTAACGGAGTCGATCTCGCCAAACCTGGGGATGAGCTGCAGCTCCGTGGTGGTGGCAGTAGGAAGCAATTGGCCTATGATGCCGAGCGCGAGCACAACCAGCAGCAACCAGATGCCAATGGTTACCCTGGGTCTTTGGGCGCTGATGCGGGCCAGATATTCGGTCAAAAGGTTACACCATGACTGTGAACTGACACCCAAGTATAGCACACAGCCTCGCACGGGCTGAAAGGGCGGGCGTCAACCGGCTGTTGCGGGCACTCGGTGTGGTTTACTATGTGGAGTAGAAGCGCAGCAACACACGCAGTGCCCAGGAGCGCGAGCTGCCATGACCTTTCAGATTCACCAGGAACAGCACCTCAAACATCCCATCGAGGAGGTCTTCCGGTTCTTCGCCTCGGCCGAGAACTTGGACCTGCTAACGCCTCCCTGGCTGGGGTTCAACATCCTGACGCCGCTGCCCATAGAGATGGCGGTCGGCGCCATCATCGAGTACAGGATCAGGCTGCGCGGGATACCGATGACGTGGCGGAGCGAGATCACGGAGTGGCAACCGCCGTATGCCTTCTGCGACGAGCAGCGCCGCGGCCCGTACCGGTTCTGGATACACCGGCACACGTTCCAGGAGCGGCCGGAGGGCACGCTGGTGACCGACCACGTGGATTACGGAGTGCTCGGAGGGGCGCTGGTCAACCGGCTATTCGTCGCGGGCGAGCTGCGGAGGATCTTCGACTACCGTAGGGCGCGGCTATAGGAGCTGTTCCCGGGTACGGGGTGACGCCCCGCGTCAGATGATTGCGTAACTTACCTGGAAGGTGCGCACGCCCGCTCACGCCCTTCGACAAGCTCAGAGCCTGCCCCGCACTTGATGCGGGGGTGAGCGGGTGGGATTAGGCCCGCTCATGCTCCTCGCCCGCTCATGGTGAGCCTGTCGAACCATATGAGCGGGCAAGGAATGGCACGCTCCCACCTTCCCATCCGTCATTCCTGTGTCCGCGGGAATCTAGCACCCGCCACCGTAGCC
>DAOUKJ010000026.1:0-17117 GCA_034421435.1 Dehalococcoidia bacterium
GGACAATGAGAGGTTGAGGCAGATCCGAGGCAAGGACATTGCCATCATCTTCCAGGAGCCGGTCGCTGCGCTCAACCCGCTGATCACCATAGGCACGCACATGGAGGAGGCGCTGCTTGCGCACGGCTACATGGGCAAGGCCGAGGCCAGGGACCGGTCGGTGCAACTGCTGACCGAGCTTGACCTGCCTGGGCCAGCCAACGTAATGAAGCTGTACCCGTTCCAGCTCAGCGGAGGCCAGGCGCAGCGCGTCATGATCGCGATGGCGATGGCCTGGAACCCGCGCGTGCTCATCGCCGACGAGATCACGTCCAACCTGGACGTCACGCTGCAGGCGGACGTGCTTGACAGGCTGAAGAGGCTCCAGCGGGAGCGTCACTCCGCGGTCATGCTCATCACGCACGACATGGGCGTCATCGCACAGGCCGCCCAGGAAGTTGCCGTCATGTACGCGGGCTCCGTTGTGGAGTACGCAGACACAATCACGCTGTTCCGGCGTCCCTTTCATCCGTACACGTGGGCGCTCCTCCAGTCAATTCCCAGGCTTGACAAGCCGCTGCAGGCTCTCCAGCCGATTGAGGGTTCGTCACCGGACCTGATCGACCTGCCTGACCAGTGCCCGTATCTACCGAGGTGCCCGAAGGCCTCCAACGAGTGCCGGCTCAGCCCCAAACCGGAACTGGTGGAGGTGGAGCCGGGCCACTACGTCGCCTGCTACAACCGGATCGAGCACCCGGAGTAGCCAGCCTCGGCGACCGTCCGGAAGCGTCCCAAGCAGCCGCCGCGGAATCGGAAATCACCCTCTCTTGACGCTGATTCAACGCGCCGCTCGAAATGCCTTAAGGCAATCGACTATAGATAAGGCAGTGCCTTATGGCAATACTCGTAGGATGCAACGCAATGCCTCCCTTGACTGCCTGGTTGCCTTATGGTAACCTTAAGGCACTTGTAAGGCAGTGCCGCGACGGGCTTGCCTGAAAGCGGCAACATGGAAGAGGTCAGGAAAGCGATGACAGAAGGCGCATTGGAGCTGCAGAGAGAGCTGGAGTCCGAGGTACGTGACCTTGAGGTCAGGATGGCCCGACTTGAAGGCCAGCTTGAGGAGAAGCGCAACATACTTGACAGGCTGAGAGACGTCTTTCAGACTTCGCAGGTCTCCCAGGTGTCGCAGGCCCACTCAGAGCCCGCCGCAGAAGCAATGCCTACGGAGACGGACAACGGGGTGTCAGGCGCAGCCCGGCGCACCATCTCGGCTCTCGGCAAGCACCAGTATGAGGTAGACGGCCTGCGGTTTCCCAACGCGGGTCAGATGCTGGACCACCTGGACGTTCCCCACTACTTCTCTCGCAAGCACCCCAAGCAGGGCGACGCGGCCGCCCGTGAGGTCATGCGGTGGGCCAAGCGCAACCCGTCGCTGGCCGGTGAGGTGACCGTTGTACTTGCCGACGGCCGACGCATGGGGCTGGACGCCGCAGTAAGCGAGATATGGCCCTAGGAGCCTCGGACAGCCAACGTAAGCACTGATGGGGTAGTCGGGGGTCAGACTCTGGCGCCTCCGCCCACGGCAGCGAACTGCTGCACCAGGTACTCTGCTACGCTGCCCTCGGCGATCCGGCCCGTCTTGACCGCGAGGTCGGTATCCAGCAGACCCCTGTGGAGCGCCTCCAGGCTCGTTGCCGAGTATCGCCTGGCCTGCTCCCTGAGCTTGCCCAGCACCCATTCGGAAGTGACCCCCAGGCGAGAGCCCATCTGCGGCTGTGGCACGCCGGAAGACTCCAGCTCCTTGGTCAGGAGCAGCAGACGGACCTGTCTCGCGACCATCGCCACAATGTACGTGCCGGTTGCGCCTCCGTCCATCAGGCGTCTCATTGATCGGAGGGCGTCCGGGAAGCGCCGTTCCATCACCGCGTCCACTGCGTTGAACACATTGACCTCGTTGGCAAAGGGTACCAGCAGGCGGATGTCCTCGGCCTCTGCGCGGCGTCCGTTGCAGTAGAGGGACAGCTTCTCGATCTCGCTGCTCAGGGTCCACAGGTTGCCTCCCACCAGCTCAGATAGCAGCCTCACGCCTTCGCGAGAGATTTCGCAGCCTGCGGCATTCGCCCTGTCCCGTATCCAGTCGGTCAGCCTCGAGCCCCGCAGCGCAGGAAACTCCCTGGCCTGGCCGAGCGGCGACAGTCTGGCCAGCAGAGAGTTGCCCCTGTTGACGGTGCCGTCAAGGAGCACCAGGTCGGTGGTTGGCGGCATGTCCGGCATGAAGTCGGCCAGCGCGAGCCACTCCGATGTGGAGTCCTGGGATGCGCGTCCGCGCCTGGTCGGACGGCGGCCGTCGAACAGCGCCAGCAGCCCCTCGACGATCACGAGCCGTTTGGAGGCCAGGAACGGCACCGTGCTGCACAGCGCCTGTACCTGCTGCAGCGTGGAGGCGGACGCCTGAACGCGCGAGAGGTTGGCGTCAAGCACGTCCTCCGGCCCGGCCTGGGACTTCAGGAGCTCCAGGGCCTCGCTTATGGAGAAGTCGTCTGTGCCGTAGAGAATGTGTAACATTTGGCCTTGCGTGATGCGATTCCCAAATGAACCTTGCCCAAGTATAATATACCGTTACAGGGATTCGACGTAAGTCGAGTTTGGTGCCGGGAGCGCCCACAAAATGACACTGCCGGTAATGCTCAGGATCGCCATTCCGCTATTGCTGGCCCTGGCGTCGGCCACGGTGTTCTTTCGCGCGCTGCTGTTGCTTGTGGTGGCGACGGTCTTCCTGGCCATCCTCGCGTTTCTCGTGCGAGCCGTGGGAGGCGTCAAGGCAGGCACAACGACCGGCTCGAACGAGCGGTCCGAAACCGGCGGCAAGCGATTCGTGGAGGGCCGAGCCAGGATTGTAGACGAGGGCGATGAGTCGTCAGGCAAGCCGTAAATCGCCCGGTCGAGTTCACGGGCTTATGTTGGTGGCCGCTGGACAAGGCACAAATCCACGTAAAGTAGGGCCATAAAGAGGCCCGGAGGCGGAATGCAGAGAACCATAAGCAGGTACGTTCTTCTGGAGCAGGTGGGCAGCACCGGCCTGGCCACCGTATATCGGGCGCAGGACCCCGGGCAAGAGGGATTTGTTGCCCTGAAGGTGTTTCGTCCCTACGTCACCGCCGACGAGGCGCTGATGGAGCGGTTCGCCAGTGAGATGGAGCGGGTGGCAGCCCTGCGCCATCCCAACATCCTCCCTTCCTATCGGTACGAGAGTGACGGCAACCTCCACTGGGTGGCGATGCAGTACGTATCGTGGCCCACGCTGCGCCAGTGGATGCAGCATCCTGTGACGGCCGCTCAGGCGATGACAATCCTGAGGCAGGTTGCGGCCGCGGTGGAGGCCGCACACGCCGAAGGCATCCACCACGGCGACATCCGCCCCGGCAACATCTTCGTGGACCCGGAGACCGGGCAGTTGGTGCTAAGCGACTTCGGTATCGTTGTGCTGGGCGAAGGCGCTCCCGTAGGTGTGCGACTGTCTCTCAACACCCCTCTACCCACCTACACGGCACCGGAAATGGGCCAGGCCTCGCCGCCAAACCTCCTTTCGGACGTCTATTCGATGGGGGTGCTGGCCTACGACATGCTGACCGGCACAGTGCCCTTCAATGCGCTGGAGCGCGGCGCCGTAAAGGCCAGGCAGCTGACGACGTTCCCCCCGCTGCCAAGCAGCGTGAACCCCAATCTGCCCAAGTACCTGGACTCCATAATCCTCAGGGCGCTGGCTTCACATCCGGAGCGCAGGTACGCGACCCCGAGCGCGTTCGTAAACGCGCTTGCGGCTGCTGCGCCCGTTGCGGATGCGGAGAGTGTGCCGTTCGACATCGTCCATGAGGTGGAGCTGCAGAGCGAGCTTCCGGGCATGGAAGGCGTGGAAAAGTCGAACTTTCCCGCGGAGGAAAAGCCGCTCGTCATCTGCACGATTTGCGGGTACAGAAGCCCCGCAGACGCTACGTGGTGCGCAGGCTGCTGGGCCGAGCTAAACCGCGTCGCGGCCCCTGAGGGGCAGGAAGTGGCGACCACGGAGGAGCGGGCGATCAGGAGGAGCAAGTTCATCAGGCTCAGAAAGAGCCTGGCAGGCGCCGCGCTGGCGGCCATAACAACCGTGATGGTCATCCAGTACATGAACATCACTGTACCTCTTCCCTCCCCTGCCACCGACATCACAGCAGAGTCCGGCCCCGGCGAGTGGGCCATGATCTACCGTACCTCCGAGGGGCCTAACCCGGTACCCGGAGAGAGCGCGGACATCGCAGGTGAAGTCAAGTGGGTGTTTGAGACCGAGGACCCGATCGAGTCCACGCCTGCGCTCAAGGATGGCCGGCTCTACCTGAGCACTCAGGACAACCGGGTGGTTGCGCTGAACCCCAGCGACGGAAGCGTCATCTGGGAGCACCCGACTGTCGCCCCGCTGGATTCGTCTCCTGCGGTAGCCGGCGGGATGGTCTACGTGGGACTCAGGAACAAGCGAGTTATCGCATTAGATGCGAATACCGGCGCAATGGTCTGGGAGTTCAAGACCGAGGAAAACCCCACCACCGGATCACCGTTGGTCAAGGATGGCCAAGTCTTCATTGGCTCTAACGATGGACGGATTTACGCACTGGATGCGCTCACCGGCGAGGAGCGATGGTCGCACGAGACGCGGGACTGGATTGACAATACGGCTGCGCTTTCAGACAACATTCTGGTGGTGTCGTCCTTCGACGGACGCGTCACCATATACGACACGGACACCGGCAAGCGTAGATTCTCTTTCCGTGGCTTCAACCGCCTGGTCATGGCCTCCCCCGTGATCATGGAGGACATGACCTATGTTGCATACCGAAACGGCCTGGTGACCGGAGTCAACCTCCTTGAGGAGGAGGTGCTGTTCTACAGCCGCTGGTACAGGTTCCGGCTGCAGATGTGGCTCTGGGGTATAATCGATCACCCGGGCCTGCCGAAGGGCGTCGAGTGGGTGTACCGCACCGGCGCCGTGATCGAGACTACCCCGGCCGTGGATGCCAACGTGATCTACGTTCCCGTGGAGGGCGGTCGGCTGCACGCCATCGACAGGTTTACCGGGAAGCGAGTGTGGGTCTTCAGTTCCGGGGCCGACAAGCTCTCCACGCCAACCCTGGTGGAGAACAAGATTCTCATAACCGACAGCAAGGGCAACCTGCGCGCCCTGGACCGGGACACCGGGCAGGAGCTGTGGTCGATGCCCATAGCTGAGAGCATCACCTCAGTGCCGGTACTTGCAGACGGCACGCTCTACCTCGCCTCAAAGGACGGCAATCTCTACGCGGTGGAGTGATCCCACTCGTCGCGGAGTGAGCCTCTAGGTTGGAAGTTGGACTCGTAGGCCTTCCGAGGAGCGGCAAGACCACGCTCTTCAACGCGCTGAGTCGCGGCTCTGCCGACGTCGGCCCGGCGGCGGCGTCCGCGAGAAAGCCCAACCTGGGCGTATCCAAGGTGCAGGACGGCAGGCTCGCACCACTTGTCGCGATGTTCAAGCCTCGCAGGACAGTGCCCGCGGAGGTCCGCTACGTGGACTTCCCGCGCGCGCCTGAGGGCACTGCCCGCTCGCAGGGCATCGCCGGGGAGCTCCTGAACCTGCTGCAGACTACGGACGCGCTCCTGCACGTGGTCAGGGCTTTCCGCGACCCCACCGTGCCTCACGAGGAGGGTGAGGTCGACCCGCACCGTGATCTGGCAGTCATGGACCTGGAGCTGGCCTTCGCAGACCTGGCGATACTAGAGCGCCGCGTGGAACGCCTGGAGTCCGAGCTCAAGGGCGCGAGGGCCGGCGAGAGAGAGGCCCGGCTGAGGGAGCGCAACACCCTGGACAGGCTCAAGGGCGAGCTTGAACGGGAAACGCCCATCCGAGAGCAGGACATCTCCGACGAGGAGCGCAGGCTGCTCGCCAACTTCGGTTTCCTCACCGCCAAGCCGCTGCTCATCCTGTGGAACATCGGCGAGGAGGACGCGGCCAGCGCACCGGAAATCGAGGAGGAGCTGAGGACGCGCTACGGCAGGCCAGGCGTCGAGGTAGTTGTGCTGTGCGGCAAGCTGGAGATGGAGCTTGCCGAGATGGACGATGAGGAAGCCGGTGAGCTTCGCGAGGCGATGGGGCTACAGGAGCCGGCGCTCAATCGCGCCATTCGGGCCTCATACGCGCTGCTGGGGCTGGTCTCCTTCTTCACCGTGGGCCCCGACGAGGTGCGTGCGTGGACTATCGACCGCCACACGCCCGCCGTGAGGGCAGCCGGCAAGATACACTCCGACATCGAGCGGGGGTTCATCCGCGCTGAGGTCATCTCCTACGACCACCTGATCGAGTGCGGAGGGCTGCCGGAGGGGCGAAAGCGCGGCCTGCTTCGCCTGGAAGGCAAGACCTACGAGATCCAGGACGGCGACGTAATCAACTTCCTCTTCAACACCTAGCGCGTGAGAGGGTCGGCAGCACCTATGGACACACAGGCCGCAAGCGAAACCACTTCCCTGCCCCACAGCCTCTCGCTGTACGTTCACATTCCATTCTGCGAGACCAAGTGCCCCTACTGCGACTTCAACACCTACGCGGGCATCGAGCACATGATGCCAGCCTACGTGGAGGCGCTCGTCGCGGAGATCGAGAGCTGGGGCCGAATCCTCGGTGGGCCAGCCGTGACGACGATTTTCATGGGCGGCGGAACGCCGTCCTATCTCCCCGCTCACGACCTGGAGGCGGTCCTGTCAGCCGTCCGGCGCGCGTTCAAGATCGCACCTGGAACGGAGGCCACGATGGAGGCGAATCCCGGCGACCTTCTCGGCGACGCGCCGCAGTCGCTTGCGCGGCTCGGCTTCAACCGCCTGAGCGTCGGCGTGCAGAGCCTTGACGATGGACTGCTGAGGCTGCTCGGCAGGCGTCACACGGCGCAGGACGTGGCAGACGCGTTCCGCGCAGTGAGACGCGCCGGCTTCGACAATGTGAACCTGGACCTGATGTACGGCCTGCCGCTGCAGAGCATGGCGCAGTGGCGGGAGACGCTGGACGGCGTGCTGGCGATGGGACCGGAGCACCTGTCGCTGTACTGCCTCACGCTGGAGGACGGCACGCCCATGGAGCAGCAGGTCCGCCTCGGCGCGCTGCCGGAGCCTGACGGCGACCTGGCGGCGGATATGTACCTGCTGGCGGAGGAACTGCTGGCGCGCGAGGGATACCGCCACTACGAGATTTCCAACTGGGCGCGGGCGGGTCTGGAGAGCTGGCACAACCTGACGTACTGGCGCAACGGCCCGTACCTCGGCGTAGGGCCTGGAGCGCACTCCTACCTAGGCCGGTGGCGCTTCTACAACCTTGCGTCGCCGAGGGAGTACATTAGGCGCATGACCGGCGACGGGCTGGTGAATGCCGCACCGGACGCCCTGTCGGAGGAGACAATAGAGGCGTTCCCGGTCGTGGGTGGCGTGGAGCGAGTTGACGTTTCGCTTGAGATGGCGGAGACCATGATGATGGGGCTGCGGCTCGACGAAGGCGTGGAGCTTGCGACGTTCGAGGGCAGGTTCGGGCGGAGCCTGGACTCGGTGTTCAGGGCGCAGCTTGCGGAGTTGACCGGCGTCGGCCTGCTGGAGCGCGACCACGGAGTGGTGCGCCTGACGGCGCGCGGACGGCTGCTCGGCAATGAGGTGTTCCTGCGTTTCTTCGGCTGAACTGCATTCGCTCCAAATTGCCCCTGCCCTGCCCTTGTGCTATCCTGACTCCATCCCCCGCGGGAGCTTCCCCATGTACGTTCTAGGCACGGCAGGACACGTTGACCACGGCAAGTCCACGCTGGTGAAAGCCCTCACCGGCATCGACCCGGACCGGCTCCGCGAGGAGAAGGAACGCGGCCTCACCATCGAGCTGGGGTTTGCGTGGCTCACGCTTCCCAGTGGCCGCGAGGTCAGCATCGTCGACGTTCCGGGTCACGAACGCTTCATCAGGCACATGCTCGCAGGCGTCGGCGGTATCGATCTGGCCCTGCTGGTGATCGCCGCGAACGAGTCGGTCATGCCCCAGACGCGTGAGCACCTGGCAATACTCGACCTGCTCCGCGTCGAAAGGGGGCTGGCGGTCATCGCCAAGCGCGACCTGGTCGACGACGAGATGGTGGAGCTGGTGATGGCGGAGGTCGAGGACGTTTTGGAGGGCACCACGCTGGAGGGCGTGCCAATGGTGGCCGTGTCTGCTACGACAGGCGAGGGCATTCCGGATCTCCTGTCCGCCGTGGACGGCCTACTGGACGCCGCCGAGACGAGGAGGGACACGGGCAGGCCGCGGCTGCCCGTCGACCGCTCGTTCACCATGCCGGGCTTCGGGACGGTGGTTACCGGCACGCTCATCGACGGCTCGCTATCCGTCGGCATGGAGGTGGAGCTTCTGCCCTCCGGCCGCGTGTCCCGCATTCGCGGCCTGCAGAGCCACCGGCAGAAGCTGGACACGGCGACGCCCGGTCGACGCCTTGCCGTGAACCTGTCCGGCGTGTCCCACGACGACATCGAGCGCGGCGACGTGCTCACCATCTCCGGCTGGCTCAGGCCCACCATCGCCGCGGACGTGCGGCTGCGCCTGCTGGACACCGCGCCGCGCGGCCTCCGCCACAACAGGCCCGTGACCTTCCACACCGGCGCAACGGAGAGCGTCGCACGTGTCCGCCTTCTGGAGCGCGACGAGGCACTGCCCGGCGATGAGGTCTGGGCGCAGGTCCGCTTGGACAACCCCCTTGCGCTGGTCAAGGGCGACTATTTCGTCATTCGGTCGTCGGACGCGACGCTCGGCGGCGGCGCGGTGGTTGAGCCGCACGCCAAGCGCCACAGGCGCCGCCACGCGCCCACGCTAGAGCGTCTTGAGGTGCTGGAGAGAGGCAGCATTGATGAGATGGCGCTACAAGCCATTCGCTCGCTGGAGCCGTGCACACTCGAAACGCTGTCCGGGCGCGCAAACCTCTCGATGGAGGAGGCGGCGCGTGTTGTGGAGCAGCTTGCGTCCGAGGGCGGGGTTGTGACGCTTCCCGCAGGCTCGCTACAGCCAAGGTCGCTGCTCTACACCGCGGCCGGTTGGAGCGCACTGTCGGGCCGTGCAAATGCCGCGCTGGACGCATACCATAGAGAGCACCCGTTGCGCCGCGGCATGCAGAAGGAGGAGCTCCGCAGCAGGCTGGGGTTGTCGTCGCAGGAGTTTCCGCACGTCGTGGCGAGGCTGGCAGATGACGGCGCCGTCATCGACGATGCGGGGCTGATGCGCCTGCCGGAGCATGAGGCCGCGCCCAGTGAGGAGCAGGCTCGTCTGGTCGAGCGATACATCGGCCGGCTGCGTTCGGACCCGTTCTCGCCGCCAACTGGCGACGAGCCCGACGAGGACCTGCTCGCGATGCTGGTCGACCAGGGCCGCGTTGTGCGAGTCAGCGACGTCGTGGTGTATGAGGCCGGGGCGTACAGGGAGATGGTGGACACCGTCACGGCTGCCATCAGGGAGAACGGCAAGATCAACGTTGGCCAGGTGCGTGACCGGTTCAACACCAGCCGGAAGTACGCGCTGGCGCTCCTGGAGCACCTTGACCAGCAGCGAATAACCCGCCGCGTGGGCGACGACCGGGTCCTGCGGTAGGCGGAGTCGAGTTCCAACGTGTCACTTGACCTTCACAAGATAGCCGGCCAGATACAATGCATGGCTTCCGGACTGAGTGTGCGCCGTGCGGAGCGCGAGGCGAGTCTAGCATTGGCCCTGGACACGCTCTCGACCGCACAGGCAGACGTTATTGAGGAAAAGCGTACACGGAGTCGGACGACCTTCCTTGTCGCCGGTCTCCGAGGCTCGCTGAGCGGCCGCCACCCATGCCCTGCCCCGCCGTCCGACTACGCTGCCCTGGCCGTCGACGGCTCGCACATCGACGTGGACAGACACCTGGCGGCTCGCTGCTACCTGATCAATCTCGGTACGGTGCACATTCGTTACGGAGAGCGGCCGATGGCGGAGCTCGGAAGCCGGCCGCGCCTCTACACCGAGGACGACGACATGTACCTGCGCGACCCGGCCAGCGGCCGCACGCAGGCGCTGGAGGGCGGCCTGCTGGGCGCGCTGCGCGCCGTGGAGGAGCTACGGGCCTTGGCCGAGCTTGCGGAGCAGTCCCCCGCCGACGTACCCACGCTGGCGCTCATCGACGGCTCGCTGATCCTGTGGGCGCTGGCTGGCCAGGCGTACCAGGAGTTCGTGCGTACGGCCCTGATCGACGACATGTTCCTTCCGGCGATGGACAGGCTGCGAGAGCTTGCCCGCAACCGCCCGCTGGCCCTGGCGGCCTACGTGAGCCTTCCCCGGAGCACCGACGTGGTGAACGCCCTGCGCCTCGACGAACGGCTCTGCCCCTATGAGCGGGCCAACTGCGACATGCACTGCGGGCAGCTCCCTTCGGGCAAGCGCCCGTGCGACGGGGTCTCTGGCGTGATGGACAGGGACGTCTTCAGTGCGATTCTTGACTACGGGGAACGTTCGGACGTGAACCTAACCACATCGTCAATTGTGGAGCGCTCCTACGGCGATCACGCCGTTAACTTCTTCTACCTGAACGCCAGCGAGGAGATTGCGAGGGTGGAGATTCCTGCGTGGGTGGCCGACTCCCCGGATCTGCTGTCGCTTGTGCACGCGGGCCTCGTCGACCAGTGCCGGAAGGGACACGGCTATCCCGTCGCCTTATCGGAGGCGCATGAGCAGGCTGTGGTCACCGCTGGCGACCGCGATGAGTTCCGCGTGATGGTCGAGACGGCGCTCGGCGCGCACCGGCTGCCGGTCTACACCTCACTGAAGGACCGCAGCAAGAGGCTAAAGTGGCTCTAGACGGAAACGCGAGAGTGGGCGAAGTCGTGGAGAGCAGCTCCACCGGCTTTGTGGCTCAGAGCTACCGGCTTTACGGCGCGCCGCACCTTGGCGCTCTCGTGAGGACTGGCGGCCCTTACCCCGCGTATGGCGTTGTGCATGAGGTCGCCACCCGCGGCATTGATCCGAGCCGCAGGCCCACCGCACGTGGCGAAGACGAGGCCACCGAGGAGGACGTGTACCGCAGCAACCCACAGTTGGAGCACCTGCTGCGCACGGACTTCCGCGCAGTGATCGTGGGGCACGTAGGCGAAGGCGAGACCCGCTACCGCCTGCCGCCGTCGCCGCCTCCGATCTACGCATTCGTGCACGAGTGCCCCGCGGACGAAGCGGCGGTGTTCTCGTCGTCGACCGACTGCCTGCGACTGCTGGCGGGCTCAGGCGTGGCCGCGCTTGAGGAGGTGGTGTCCGCGTTCCTGCGGCACGCCGTCGCAGCGCAGGCCGATCCGCAGGCGTTCCTGGCCGGCGCAGGCAAGCAGCTCGCCGCCCTATTCCCCGGCGACTTCCGCACGGTCGAGTCCATACTGCTAAGGGTCGCGCCGTGATGGAACGGGAAGCAGCCGGTCGCTACCTTGGTGTCGTCATTGGCGGCTCTATGGCGCGCGGCGTGGACGTCCGGCTCTCGTCGGGCGCGGCGGTGGAGGAGATGGCGTTGGGGCAGCATGTGGTGATTCAGGGTCAGAGCCGCCGTTTCTATGGGGTGGTCACGGACATCGCGCTGGAGTGGTCGGACGACGCAATACGGACCAATCCGCCGGACACGTCCAACCCGCTCATTGCAGGCGTGGTTGCAAGCTCCGCCGCTTACTCGACGCTCAGGGTGCTGCCCATGCTGGCAATCGAGGGCGATCTCGCCATGATTGAGGGCCCTTCGCCAGCACGGACGGTGCCCCCGCACTTCGCGCCCGTGCGCCTGGCCTCGGAGGAGGACGTGCAGGTGGTGTTTGGTGCGGAGGACAGCCGCCACTTCTGGGTCGGCAGCCCGCTGGACATGGAGACTCGGGTCTGCCTCGACCTGGAGGAGTTCGTGACGCGCTCCAACGGCGTGTTCGGCAAGAGCGGCACGGGCAAGAGCTTCCTCACGCGTCTGCTGCTCGCCGGCATTCTCCAGAAGAGCGCGGCGGTGAACCTGGTGTTTGACATGGAGAGCGAGTACGGCTGGATGGGCACGTCCGAGGGCACGGGCATGGTGAAGGGCATCAAGCAGCTGTTCCCTTCCAGGGTTGGCGTGTTCTCGCTGGACGAGGACCACAGCCGCAGGCGAGGCGTGTCGCCGGACTATCTGCTGCGCGTGGGCTACAACCAGATTGAGCCGGAGGACATCGACCTGCTGCGGGAGAACCTCAATTTGTCGGAGGTGGCTGCGGACGCCGCCTACTCCCTGGCGCGGCACTACGGGCAGGAGCGATGGTTCAGGCAGTTCCTAGAGCTAGGCGGCGCGGAGATGCGCGATCTGGCCGCGCAGCTGAACGTCAACGAGAGGGCGCTGTCCACGCTCCACAACCGGCTGAGCAGGTTCCGGCGGTTCGACTTCATCACCGACAGGGAGTCGGACGAGTCTGTTGAGGAGATTCTCCGCTACCTGGACAGGGGCATCCACGTCGTGCTTGAGTTTGGCAGGTACAGGCATGACCTGTCGGCGTACATGCTGGTGGCCAACCTGCTGACGCGTCGCATACATGCGCGCTACGTGAGGCGCAAGGAGGAGGCTATGGGCGACGCCTCGAGGGAGCCGCGCCCGCTGGTGATCACCATCGAGGAGGCGCACAGGTTCCTGAGCCGTGAGGTCGCGTCGCAGACGACTTTCGGCAACATCGCACGCGAGATGCGGAAGTACAACGTGACGCTGCTCGTGGTGGACCAGCGCCCCAGCGGCATCGACGAGGAGGTCATGAGCCAGCTGGGCACCAAGCTGGTGTGCCTGCTGGACAACGAGCGAGACGTGGACGCCGTCACGGCGGGGACATACGGCGCACGCGAGCTGCGCTCTGTGCTGAGCCGCCTGGACAGCAAGCAGCAGTCGCTTGTGTTCGGCCATTCGGTGCCGATTCCAGTGGTGCTCCGCGTAAGGGACTACGGCACGGCAGAGTCCTATCGCGAGCTTGGCTTCATGGAGGCGTCCGAGATGCGGCGCCAGATGGAGCGCGACGCAGACGACCTGTTCGCTGGGCGCGGCTGAGCAGGGCCGCAGGGAAGGCTCGCAAGCGGCGGCAATGACGAGCCGTGTGATATAATCGCTGCGTCTCCGACGGCATGGGTTCAGAGTGTCGCTTGCCGTCCGACAAGCCGGAGCCGATGCAGCAACCTGGAGCGCTTCCCTCCTATTGAGCATTGCAGACCACATGACCAACGACGCCTCAGTCCAGAACGGTCTGGACGCAGTCCTGCTCTCCTGGAATGACGTGTCCACTCGAACGATGTTCGGAGGGCACGGGTATTTCGTGGGAGACCGGACGTTTGCCGTGTACTGGCGGGGCGAAGTTGCGACGAAGCTCCCCGATCCCCAACGCAATCAGGCGCTGGATGGCGGCCTCGCCGAACCCTTCACGCCCACGCCCGGCCGTCGATTCGGTGACTGGGTGTCGTTTCCCGTTGATGAAGACTGCGTCGATGCGCTTCTACCCTGGCTTGAAACCGCCATCGAGTACGTGCGAGTGTCGCCTCCCAATGGAAGACGGGCTTCCGGGAGGGTGCGATGAAGGTGCTGGTCGTCGGAGGGGGTGCGCGGGAGCACGCCATCGCCTGGAAGCTGAGCAGCAGCCCGCTGGTCGATGCGCTGTACGTGGCGCCGGGCAACGCAGGCACGGCCGCAATCGCCACTAACCTGCCCGTAAGCGACACAGATGTGGACGGATTGTTGCGCTCGGTGCGAGAGCTGGGCGTGGACGTGACTGTCGTTGGGCCGGAAGTCCCGCTCGCGATGGGAATCGTGGATCGCTTTCAGGCCGATGGCCTGCGCATCTTCGGGCCAACCGCCGCCGCAGCCCGCATCGAGAGCAGCAAGGTCTTCGCCAAGGAGTTGATGGTCAGGCACGGAATCCCCACCGGCCGCGCCGAGGTGTTCGACTCGCACCGGGAAGCGGAACGCTTCGTGAACAGGCTCTCCCCCCCCCTGGTGGTGAAGGCGGACGGCCTGGCCGCGGGCAAGGGAGTGACTGTGGCCCGCACCAAGGATGAGGCGCTCAGGGCTGTGCGCGAGTGCATGGTGGAGAGGGCCTTTGGCGATTCCGGGGAGCGCGTGCTAGTTGAGGAGTGTCTCACCGGCCTGGAGGTGAGCGTGTTCGCCTTCGTGGACGGCGAGACGCTGTCGCCGTTGGCTGCGGCCTGCGACTACAAGCGTGCCCACGACGGCGACCACGGCCCCAATACGGGGGGCATGGGCGCGTACAGCCCGCCTGTATTCTGGAACGACGCACTGGAGAGCGACATCCGGGAGCGCATCATGATGCCGGTGACGCGGGCTATGGCAAGGGAGGGATGTCCGTTCAGCGGCATCCTGTACGGTGGACTCATGCTCACGGAGGACGGCCCCAAGGTCATAGAGTTCAACTGTCGCCTCGGCGACCCGGAGGCACAGGTCATGCTGCCGCGTCTCAGGACGGATCTCGCCGAAGTTGTGCTCGCCGTGCTTGAGCGCAAGCTTAGCGAAACGACAATTGAGTGGAGCGATGAAGCCTGCGCGGGTGTCGTGGTGGCCTCCGGCGGCTATCCGGGGGCATACGTGACCGGCTATCCCATAGCAGGCCTATCGGAGGCGGCGGAGTTCGGCGAGGTGTTTCACGCGGGAACGAGGGACGCGCCGGGCGGCGCCGGTGTGGTGACTGCGGGCGGGCGCGTGCTGACCGTCGTAGGCACGGGCGGCAGCCTGGCCGACGCGCGGGAGCGAGCGTATGGCGGCGCTGCCAGGGTGAGCTTCGAGGGCGGATTCTATCGTACTGACATAGCAGCAATGCAGAAATCTGAAGAGGGGGCATGAAATGCCGTTGGTAGGAGTGGTCGTAGGCAGCCGGTCGGACGAGCCCATGGTGCAGGACACCGTGACCGTCCTGAATGATCTGGGAATCCCCAACGAGTTGTCGGCGATATCGGCGCACCGCACGCCGGAGAAGGCGAGGGAGTACGCGCAGAGCGCGTCGGAACGAGGCTTGGAGGTCATCATAGCCTGCGCGGGCGGTTCGGCCGCCCTGCCCGGCGTGATGGCTTCATGGTCCACGCTTCCGGTGATAGGCGTACCCCTGCCCTCCAGCCAGCTGGGCGGTGTGGACGCGCTGCATTCCATCGTGCAGATGCCTCCAGGCGTGCCCGTGGCGTGCGTGGCTGTAGGCTCGTGGGGCGCGCGGAACGCCGCCTACCTTGCGGCGGCCATCCTGGCGCTCAAGCACGACGACGTGAAGAAGGCGTATGGCGAGTACAGGGAGCGGCTGGCCTCTGGCTAGCCGTTCAGTTCTCGCGCTGCTAGCGATAGCAGCACTCTCGCTGCTCCTGGCGTCCTGCGGAGGCGCTGCAAGGCCTGCGGAAGTGGTCGAGGCCTATCTGTCGGACTCCGCGAGCGGTGACGCGGACAAGGCCCTGGAGCGATGGGAGCTGTCGGAGCTTGGGCCCGCGCCAGGAGACATTGCACCGGAGCAGGCTACGACTCGCGTGGAGGGTCGCCGGGAGCTGGCGCAGGCACTCACGAGCGCCCTGGCAGCCGCCGGTGACGACGTTGGCTGGGAGCGCCGCGGCCTGGTGTTCTACAACCTGGCTGAGGGCATCCCCGAAATTGCCGAGAACGCCGATGAGGCACAGGTTGCGACCGTGGAAATTGCTCTCACACTAGAGCGAGGCGATGAGGCCGACGTGGAGGAGACACTGGCGTTCACGCTATGGCGTCGCGCAGATAACGGCTGGCTCGTGACCGGCCTCGACAAGGGGCTGGCAGTGCTGGAAGAGTTCCTGGAGGAGCTCCGCAGCAATTGACCCCAGCCTTTTTCGGTGCAATCGCTTGGAGAATTCCCTTGTAGCGAATATGCGAACGGGGTATCATTTTCAGGCGGCCGATTGAGCCGGACTCAAGAGGTGCAGATTGATCGATAGATATGCCCGGCCCGCAATGAAGCGGGTGTGGTCCGAGGAGAACAAGAACGACAAGTGGCTCCAGGTGGAGCTGGCCGTCTGCGAGGCATGGGCTGAGGAAGGCACCATCCCTGCGGACGACATGGCCAAGCTCCGCAAGGCTCGCTACGACCCTGTGCGCATGCAAGAGGTCTTCGAGCGCACGCGCCACGACATGACGGCGTTTCTCCAGTCGGTGACGTCCGGGCTGGGCGACGAGGGCCGCTGGCTCCACATGGGCCTCACCTCCCACGACGTCCAGGACACGGCGCAGAGCCTCCAGATGGTGGAGGCCACCGATATCCTGCTGGAGGACGTGGACGCTCTCATGTCCGCGATTGGCAGGCTGGCCGTCGAGCACAAGCATACCCCCATGATGGGCCGTACCCACGGCGTCCACGCCGAGCCAACCACGTTCGGCTTGAAGATGGCGCTCTGGTGGGACGAGATGCGACGCCAGCGGGAGCGCCTGGAGGAGGCCCGCCGAACGATTGCCGTGGGCAAGATATCCGGCGTTGTGGGCACGTACGCCACCGTTCCTCCGCAGATTGAGGAGCGCGTGTGCGCCCAGTTCGGCATAGCGCCCTGCCCCGTTTCCAACCAGGTGGTGCAGCGAGACCGCCATGCCCACTTCGTCACCACGCTGGCCCTGGTCGCGGCTTCGCTCGAGAAGTTCGCCACGGAGATCCGTGGTCTCCAGCGCACGGAGGTCAGGGAGGTCGAAGAGCCGTTTGGACAGGGACAGACCGGCTCGTCCGCCATGCCGCACAAGAAGAACCCGGAGCTTTCGGAGCGAGTCTGCGGCTTGGCGCGGCTCATCCGTGGCCACTCCGTAACCGCGCTCGAAAATGTGGCTTTGTGGCATGAGAGGGACATCAGCCACTCCTCCGCGGAGCGCCTGATACTCCCCGACTCCTGCATGGCCTTGGACTACATCCTGGACATCTTCACTAGAGTGATGAGCGGCCTGCGGGTGTACTCGGACAGGATGTGGCACAATATAGAGTTGACCAGGGGGCTCGTGTTCTCGCAGCGAGTGCTGATCGCGCTGCTGGAGAGCGGGCTGAGCCGCGAGCGGTCGTATGAGATCGTGCAGGCCTGCGCGATGAGGTCGTGGGACGAG
>DAOUKJ010000027.1:0-97572 GCA_034421435.1 Dehalococcoidia bacterium
TCGGCCCATCCAGATGAGATTGTAGATGCGGGAGTCCGTGAGCCAGCGGTCGTTGCTGAACGAGATCGATCTCGGTTCCACCATGTCAGTCAGTGCCTCCCTTATTCGAGGTAGCTGTCGATTAGGTCAATGGCGTCGTGAAAGGTTATGGTCTCCTTGTCGAAGAAGACGCGGGCCGTTGCCACGTCCAGGCCGCCCGATCCCCTCGACACGAATGACCCGGTCACCGGGGGAATCTCGGTGTAGTCCCTGCCCACACCGAACTTGAGGTAGTTGGTGCCCGTGTTTATGACCACTCCCTTGGTAGGGTCGGCTGGGAGCCAGCCTGCGTTAGGATGAAAGAACTCCAGCCAGGCGTGCGTCTCTCCCGGCTGCCGTGTCAGCAACCCGCTCACGTATCGAGAGGGAATGCCCAGAGACCTCAGCATGCCAAGCGCCAGGTGAGTCTTGTCCTGGCACACGCCTTCCAGCGAGGTGAGTACATCAGACGCAGTCGTTGTGACGGACGTATTGCCGCGCCGGTACCTGACGTTCTTCCAAACCCATTCCGTGACAGCCTCGACGGCCTTGAGCAGCGTTTCAGAGCCGGCTGTCAAGTCGCGGGCAGCCTCCTCGACGTCGGCAGGGTCTACAAGCGGCGTCGGCGTCAGAAACTCGTCCGCCACCAGGTCGGGCGTCGGGTCCGGCAGCGGCAGGTCCGGCACGGACGGGGAGTTGGGGTCCAAAGCCGCCTTGCCGAACGCCGCGATCACCAGCTCGTCGTGCGGCTCGATCACCCGTACCCTGTGCACCACGTTCCCAAGCCGGTCCGAGTAGCAGACCTTCCTGCCCACGGGGTTGGTGAGAACGTCATAGCTTTCGGCTGTCTGCCGCACATCCGTGTAGGCAGAGAGCCTCAGGAAGTTGTCGTTCTGGACCACTACGTCAGAGTACGTGTATCGTGCCACGTAGGCGTAGTGGACGTTGACGGGGCCATTGCCTACGTTACTACCCAGCTTGGCTTGCATGAACCACCCGACGAGTTGTTGGTGACGCGGCTTGCCGCCTGCGACACCCTGGTGAGGCCGCCCGGGAACACATTGACGCGGCCGTTTCCGTCCTGCGTGGCGAACACGCGCAGGTCTACGTATCGCTCCTCCAGCCGGCCGCCTGCGCCGTCGAACACCATGTGCTTGGAGAAGTCCAGCGTCTCCTGCGCGATGAAGCCCTGCGGCTGCTCGATAATCTGCCTCGCGAGGCCGCTCCTGTAGGTGTTCCCCAAGTCAGGCATGATGTACACGCCCAGCCCGCCGTAGCCGTGGCGGGCCTTGATCACCATGCGGTCCAGGTTCTGGAGCACGTGCTGCCTGTTGGAGGACTCGCGCAGGTCGTAGCTCAGGGCCTGGTCGAGCACGGGTTCCTCTCCGAGGTACTTCCGGATCATGTCCGGCACCCAAAGGAAGACCAGCTTGTCGTCGCACGCGCCCGTGCCCATTGCGTTCACGAGGACTACCTTGTGGTTCAGGTACGCATCCATGAGACCGGGTACGAACATGTCCAGGTCTTCTACGCGGCGGTAGATCAGGTCCACCGGAAAGTCGCCGCCCATGGCTCTGGCCCACACGCGGCCGTCCTGCCCGATGTACAGGTCGGAGCCTTCGACCAGCGTTATGCCTAGCAGCTCGGAGAGGAAGCGGTGCTCGAAGAAGGCGGAGCCGTACTTGCTGTCGGTCAGGATCACGCACGTCGGCGAATCCGATTCGCAGAGCGAGGCGAACATCTCCCGGTACGCGTCTCGAATATCGTAGGGTTGAATGTCGTACCCGGCCGCCAGCTCAGGCATGACCCGCAGGCCGATTTCGGTGCACTTCATCTGGTAGGTGATGCCGGACGGGATGCGCAGGTTGTCCTCCAGGATTACGTACCTGCCGTTGCCCATGTGCACAAGGTCGATGCCGTAGATGTGGACGAACAGGTCCCTCGCAGGGCGGAAGTCCTGCAGCTGCGGGTTGTAGTAGGGGCAAGTGTAGAGGACGTCCGGCGGCACCACGTCCTGCTCGCCGCAGTAGAGATCGAAGATGAAGGCGTTGAGAGCGCGCAGGCGCTGGGACACCCCGCGGGCGATGGTCTCCCACTCGGCGGCGGGAATGATCCTGGGTATCCAGTCTGTGGGCACCGGCCGGAACTCCCTGGGATCGAGGCGAAAGGTGAAGGCGTCGGCGGTTGCGGACTGGTCGGCCATATGCCAGCGCTTCTGCAGCTCCTCGACCCCCATGGACTCCAGGTTATCCATGAGGCCCTGGTATACGGGACGGACTGATCCGTCCTGGCCGTAGCACTCGTTCACGGCGCTCTGAAGCGATACGGACTCAAACAGCATTTCTAGCGGCCCTCAGGCGTACTGGGCCAGTGCGGTGGCGGTCGCCGGTCCGCGCCTGGCTGCATCCTAACTCTACCACACCTGAGACTGGTGTGCCTGCGCGCAGGTAACAAGCCTGTTACGAAAGTTGGAGAGGCGAGTGTCTTCCGTATGCGGCGGCTACGCCACAGCCGTCATTGCGGCGGAAGCGCACCGATGCCCGCTCAAATGGTTCGACACGCTCACCATGAGCGGGCCGAAAGGCCGCTGCGCCTTGCTCGGAGTGACAGTGATAGGTGGCTGCGCCGCCACTCAGCCGTCATTGCGGCGGAAGCCGCAATCCAGGGGAGAGGCGGTGAAATTGACCTGGCTCCATATTCAGTCTAGAATGGAGCTAAAATAGATGCACTATGGAGTAGAAGCCGTGCCGGTCAATCTGTCCGTCAAGAACGTGCCTGATGAGGTCATGGAAAAGCTGCGTAGTAGGGCAAAGCGCCACCATCGTTCGTTGCAGGGCGAAGTTATGGCCATCCTGGAGGAGGCCATTGGCCCTGAGAGGCTTTCCCTGGATGAAGCCGAGAGTCGCCTGAGCGCACTTGGCTTCGGAACAGGCGACGACTCTACGGCATGGGTGCGAGACTTGCGCGATGCCGGCTAGAGTAGTCGACGCCTCAGTGGTGGCGGCCTGGTGCTTCAGGGAGCCACGATCGTCGGAGGCGTTGCGCCTGCTCCAGGGAGCCGACTTGTACGCGCCTCTCCTTCTGGCCTATGAGCTTGCCAGCATAGCCAGGAGGAAGGCTGTAGCCTACCCAGGGCGATCCGAGGTTCTCAGTGAGGCGCTCTCTGCGGCCCTGATGCTTCCGATTCACTGGCGCAACGTAGACCACTTGGCAGCGCTTCGCCTAGCTCTGGACGCGAGCATCACCACCTACGACGCCAGCTACCTCTACCTGGCACGAGCATTGTCTATCCCTCTGCTTACCTTTGACCGGCAACTATTGCAGGCAACCCGGGAGTATCGACAGTAACCAGGGCGTTCACGAGGGTCGCCCCTGCGGCCGCGTTATCCTATGCCGCAGCCCCCGGCGCGCGTACAGGACGCGAGAGGGCAAGTGTGGCAGGGCAGAGGCTTACTGGAGCATCATCTTGTTGGCGGTGTCGTCGCCGTGCAGGAGGTCATACTGGTACTTGGACCGGGTGTCCTGAAGGCTGTCATTCCCCCTTCGGGACCTGCGTCCGGCCTGGACGTCCTCGGCGTTCTCACGTTCGAGCTGCTCGATAAGGGCGGCGTCGCTGCCGCGTACCCTGGCGAATATGGTGTGGTAGAGCCGAATCAACAAGCTCATGATTCCTCCCTGCTCGATCTCCTACTTCTACATCATGTCACAAATCTGGCCGGTATGCCACACCATCTTGCCGTGCGGATCCGGCGCTGCAGCTTCTACGTGACCCCCCAGTGGAAGTGTCACGGGTTCGACACGCGAAAGGATGAGCGCCCGCCCTTCCTCCGCCGCCACCGAGGGGTCTGCCAGGCAGTGCCCGGCTCATTCAGGGGACCAGCTTCACGCGTCATTCTCCGAAGACTTGCCCTCACTTACATATACGTAAATTAGACGCAATTGGATGTGATTCGATGCGGAATTCGGAGAGATCAAGGTCGATGAGTCGCTACCGGGCCCGCACTAAGGCTTTATTGGCGTTGTGCATAGCCTGATCGGTGCGTGGCGGTGGACGCCGTACGACTCAGGCGACCTATGCTGTATAATGGTCAAGCGCAGCACGGGGCGTCGTCGCGGCCAGAGGGGTAAAACTGGCGGGCGGCGCGGGAACTTCGGCGGAACGCAGGCGCATGGACAACTCTCCAGACACAGACAGCATGATACGCCGAGAACAGGGGCCGCGAATTGTGGCAATAGGCGGCGGCACCGGTGTGTCCACGCTGCTGCGCGGCCTGAAGTGCCACACTCGCAACCTGACGGCCATAGTGACCGTAGCAGACGACGGCGGTAGCTCCGGAAGGCTTCGCGAGGAGTTGCGAATGCCGCCTCCGGGCGACGCGCGCAGCTGCCTCGTTGCACTGTCCGAAGCCGGCCCGCTCATGGATGAGCTTCTAGACCACCGTTTCAGCGACGACTCGGAACTGGGAGGCCACAGCATGGGCAACCTGCTCCTAGCCGCCCTCTACGAGCAGCAGGGCGGGTTCCAGGAAGCGCTGGACTCGGCAGCGCGCCTGTTGGGGGCTTCCGGCAGGGTTGTGCCGGTGTCCAACCGCGCAGATCTGGTGCTCATGGCGCAGACATCATCGGGCGCGGTGGTGCGCGGCGAGTCGGCGGTGGGGCTCGCCCCGGAGCCCATACGGCACATATGGCTAGAGCCGGACGGAACCCATGCCAACGAGGCCGCTCTGAGTGCCATTCAGCAGGCGGATCTGATAGTCATTGGGCCGGGAAGCCTCTACACCAGCATCCTGGCCAACTTCATGCTGCGAGAAATCGGTGAGGCCGTGGCAGCCTCGAACGCGCCTGCTGTTCTGGTGTGCAACGTGGCCACTCAGCGACACGAGACCGACGGCTTCAGCGCGGCCGACCACCTGACTGAGTTTCAAGCGCACAGTGGCGTGTCGGTCAGTCACTTCCTGGTGAACAGCAGGGTGCCGGAGGCGCACGGAGAGCCACGTCAGACGCCGGTGCTGCCCGTATCTGAGGTGGACGGGTTTGACGGCGTCCTTGTCTCGGCGGACGTGGTGAGCGACGACACGCCGGTACGACACGATCCGCACAAGCTCGCCTGCGCGCTCATGGACATCCTGTGCATCGACGCGGGCAAGGCGCGGGCATCCCGCGCCGGCGGCTCGATGTGCCCCGTTAGTGCGGGCCGGAAGGGCTGAGATGCACTCCCTTGCGAGAGCGTGGCGCGGGTGGAAGTGGTTTATTCGCCGCTTGGGCAACCTGCAGGCGTGGGTGCTGCTCACACTAACCTACGTCGTCTTCTTTCCCGTCATTGCCGTACCGCACAAGCTGCTCGCGGACCCTCTGCGCATCCGCAGTCGGCAGGCGGCCTTTTCGGACGCATCGGACGTGGACAGGGTATCGCCGGAGGCTGCAAGGAGGCAGTGAGAGCCCGTGTACGTGCTGGGCATCAGCTGCTACTTCCACGATGCCGCCGCCGCTCTCATCGAGGACGGCGTGCTTGTGGCCGCCGCTGAAGAGGAGCGATTCAGCCGGATCAAGCACGACGCCAGCTTCCCTCAGCGCGCAATCGACTACTGCCTGGAGGCGGCGGGCATCGAGGGCGGCGACGTGGACTACGTGGTCTTCTTCGAAAAGCCGTTCCTGAAGCTGGAGCGCATCCTGCTCACGTGCCTGCAGGGATTCCCGCGTACGCTCGGCCTGTTTCGGGAGGCCATGCTCACCTGGCTGCTGGACAAGCTGTGGGTGAAGGGCCTGCTGAGGGACAGGACAGGCGTCCGCGACAAGGACCGCATCCTGTTCAGCTGGCACCACCTGTCGCACGCGGCCAGCTCCTTCTTCTGCTCGCCGTTCGATGACGCCGCCATCCTCACCGCGGACGCCGTGGGGGAGTGGACGACCACGCTCAAGGGCAGGGGAGAGGGCAACAGGATACACGTGTCGCAGGAGTTGCACTTCCCGCACTCGCTTGGGCTGCTCTACTCGGCGTTCACGTCATTCTGCGGGCTGCAGGTGAACGACGGCGAGTACAAGCTCATGGGCATGGCAGCCTACGGGCAGCCGCGGTACGTGGACAGGGTGCAACGGCTCATCGACGTGGCCTCCGATGGCAGCTTCTCGCTGGACATGGACTACTTCTCGTTCCATCGCTCCACGCGCCGGATGTTCAGCGACCGGTTCGTGAAGCTGTTCGGCGAGCCGCGCCCGCCGTCGCTCAGCGCGGTCGTCGACCCGTACTTCGCAGACGTGGCGGCGAGCATACAGGCCGTGACCGAGGACGTGCTCCTGAAGATGGCCAACGGACTGCACCGGGAGACCGGCCTCACCAGGTTGTGCATGGCCGGAGGCGTGGCGCTGAACAGCGTGGCGAACGGCAGGATACTGCGGGAGACGCCGTTCGAGGAGGTGTACATACAGCCTGCTGCCGGCGATGGAGGCGGTGCTCTCGGTGCGGCGCTCTACGCATACCACGTGGTGCTGAACCAACCTCGCGTATTCGTGATGGAGCACGCCTACTGGGGCCGCAGCTACTCGCCGGCGGAGATCGCCGAGGCGCTGCAATCGCGGGGCGCTTCCTTCACGGAGCTGGCGAGCGAGGATGAGGTGACCGAGCGAACAGTGGACCTGCTGACAAGCAACGCCGTGGTTGGCTGGTTTCATGGCGGATTCGAGTACGGGCCACGGGCACTTGGGCATCGCAGCATCCTGGCCAACCCGCGCAGCGAGGATATGAAGGACACTGTGAACCTGAAGATCAAGCACCGCGAGCCATTCCGGCCATTCGCGCCGTCGGTCCCGGCGGAGCGGTGCGAGGACGTGTTCCGGCTTCCCGGCGCACCTGCGCACTATCCTGCGCGCTTTATGCAGCTTGTGGTGGACGTTGAGGACGCCTGGCGGGACTCGGTGCCAGCCACAACGCACGTCGACGGCACCGCCCGGCCGCAGGCCGTGCACCGCGAGGTCAATGAGCGGTTCCATGAGCTGATTCGCTGCTTTGGGGAGGCGACGGGCGTGCCGGTTGTGCTGAATACCAGCTTCAATCTCGCGGGTGAGCCGATCGTGAACACGCCTGGGGAGGCGCTGGACACGTTCGCCAAGAGTGGCATGGACGCGCTGGTGCTGGACCGGTTCCTGGTCACCCGCGACGGTGCAAGGGAGAGCTAGCGAATGCGTCCCCTGAGGTTTGCTGCGGACCGTTTCGCCATAGCCGGGGAGCTGATAGGCTACCTGTGGAGCCGGAAGCTGTGGTGGCTGATCCCGATGGTGGTGACGCTGCTGCTGTTCGGGCTGCTGCTGGTGTTTGCGGAGGCGAGCGGCGGCGGGCCGTTCATATACACGCTGTTCTAGGGTTGTGGTCGCCCCCATCCGTCATTGCGGCCCCGTATCGGAGTACGGGGCAGGCTCCAGCCGTAATCCAAGGGGCGGGACGGTAGGGATGCGCCATTATACCCATCAAGACTTAGGAAGGATGAGCAAACATGAAGCTGCTCTACTATCCGGACACAGATAGCCTTTACGTTGAGTTCAATGAGAAGCCGGGCACGGAGACCATTGAGGTAGCTCTGGGGTTGAACGTGGACATAGACGCCGACGGAGAGGTGGTTGGCTTCGACATCGACCGGGCGTCCACTCGGCTGGATCTGCGCACGCTGGAGACTCGGGCGCTACCACTCCACAACGTTAGGGCGGGCTGAGGGACGGCTGCCGCTTCGCCTGCCACCCGACTCTAGTGCGGGGAAGGCCCGCTACTGGCCGTGGCAGCGCTTGTACTTCTTGCCGCTGCCGCAGGGGCACTGCGCGTTGCGGCCCACCTTGCCGTAAAGCCTGCCGATGGAGCGCTTCTCCTCGCAGTTGGCGCAGGTGCACGCGGGAGGGTGCTTGGCAATCCAGTTGGGCCTGACCACGGTGTGTCCTCCTGTTCGACGGGCGGGACGCGTCCGCGCCGGTCGGCCCTGAAGGTAGCAGAAGGCTGGAGTCTTGTCCAGACTGCGCCCTTCGTGCACCTGTCTCAGATGTTGACTATCACCGCGCCTGCCCGTATGATATGCGCAGCCTGATTCAGCTTGCGGAGGTGAGAGTTGCCCAAGCAATCCCCGGTCCCCGACGATCTCAGCAAGCCCTTCTGGGACGCCTGCAACGAGGAACGGCTCGTTGTGCAGCACTGCACAGATTGCGACAGGCTCCAGTTCCCGCCGCAGGAGAACTGCTCCGAGTGCCCCTCCGACGCCTTTGAGTGGCGCGAGATGAGCGGTAACGGCCGCATCCACGGCTACTGCGTCATGCACGACTCCCGCATCCGCCTGCTCCAGGCAGACCAGCCCTTCAACATCGCCGTCATCGAGCTGGAGGATGCGCCTGAGATCAAGATGCTATCCCATCTCCCCGGAACCCCGCCTGACGAGGTGCCAGTGGGCGCCAGCGTACGAGTGGAGTTTCAGGAGACGGCCGGCACCGGACAGAAGGTCCCCGAGTGGCGCATGGTCGGCTGAGCAGCCGCCCCGCCTGACAACAACGCACGGCCTGGCAGGAAGGAGTCCGCAGTGGCACCAACGCAATTTGCTCCCGCTGGAATGTATCGCAGGGACGAGGGCCTCGGCGTGTGGGAGCACCGGGGCAAGGTAGCCGTTGTCGGCATCGGACACGCTCCCACGGCCCGCCGCTGGGACGAGACGGTTGACACCAGCGTCGGCGCGCTGACCATACTCGCAATTCAGAAGGCGCTCGAGGACGCGGGCGTCAAGCCCGAGGACGTCGATGGAGTGGTGGCCGCGCCCAAGGGCATGGGTGAGCCGTGGACTCCACGGCCCATCCCGGAGGACTTCGCCAACGCATACACGCCCACGGACGACCCCAACGACGGCCTCGACGGCGCAAGCGCTGACTGGATCGTCCTTAACACACCCGGCCTGAACAACGTGTCTTTCACGATGCACGGCCCTGCCTGCATCTCCAACGCGCTCGTCGTGGCCGCCGAGGCGGTCGGCTCCGGCCTCACTAACACCTGCCTTGTGGTGCGCGGCATGGGCAACATAGCGGGGCGCTACGGGCAGCACGGCGCGGCGGCCATGGACACGGCGGCCGGCGCGTCGCAGTGGACCAACCCGTGGGGCTGGCAACTCATACCCCAGATCGCGTTCGGTTTCGACCAGTACTGCCGCAAGTACGGCTCCAGCCACGACAGGATGGCCCCGTTCGTGGTGAACCAGCACCGCAACGGCCTGATGTTCCCGGAGGGCTTCTACTACCAGCACCGGCCGGAGCCCCTGTCGGTGGAGGACTACCTGTCCGGCCGCTGGGTGTGCAAGCCGATGGGCCTCTGGGACTGCGACCTGCCTATCCAGACCGCCGTGGCGTACCTGTTCACCACCGCGGACCGCGCCAGGGACATGCGCCAGAAGCCGGTCTACGTGCTCAACCACTGCTCGCAGAGAGGCATTGTGCGCAGCCTGATCGAGACGCTGGACGAGACGGAGGAGTTCACCGACAGTATCGCCAAGAAGGTGTACGAAGGCTCCGGGCTCACGGCCGCGGAACTCGACATCTGCAACCCCTACGACGGCTTCACGCTTTTCACGCAGTACTACCTGGAGGGTCTCCAGTGGCACGGCGTGAAGCGAGGCGAGGCACACGACTTCTACGGCGGAGACATCCGCGTTGAGGGGCCGCACCCGTTCAGCTCCAGCGGCGGCAACGCGGGCAATGGACGCACCCGCACGTGGAACCAGACCGACACCATCCAGCAGCTTCAGGGCCGCGCCGGCGAGCGCCAGGTGCGCATACGGGCCGAGACCGGCCTGGCGGGCGCGTTCACGCCCAACATGTCGGACTGGATGGTCTACGGGACCAGCCCGGACTAGCCTCTCAGGCTCCCAGGACAGCGGTCGGCCTCCTTGGGCCGGCCCCGGCTACGCGATGGACGGATCGAGACTGTCGCCTCGCGACGGATACGATCGCTACGATGCAGGCTAGACCTGCAATCCAGTTATGAGAGGTGATACGTGTCTAAGCTGATTCCTGTAGCGGACGAGCTGAGCAAGCCATTCTGGGACGCCATCAACGAGAAGCGGCTGATAGTCCAGGAGTGCAACGATTGCCCCACGCTCCAGTACCCGCCTCGACCTACGTGCCAGGACTGCGGCACGGAGTCGATGGGGTGGAAGGAAGTGGAGGGCAAGGGGCACATCCTGTCCTTCTTCGTGGTCTATGACGGCCGGTACCAGGTCCGCATCCCGGACCAGCCGTACAACGTGGCAATCGTAACGCTGGACGAGGAACCACGCATCAATTTCTATGCCAACCTGCCGGGCACGCCCGTGAAGCAGGTGCCCATCGGCGCGCCGGTGGAGCTGATCTTCGAAGAGGTGGCCCCGGGCCAGCTCATCCACGACTGGAAGGTTGTTGAGTAACCTGCCACGGGCCGACTGCATAGCACGCAATTCGAACGCGGGAAGGAGCATTCCATGACCACGGACTTCACGGGAGAGTACACAGGCTACAGAAGGGACAAGCCCGGCCTGGGCCTCTGGCCGCACCAGGGCAAGGTTGCGATAGTGGGCTGGGGCATGTCCCCGGTGGACAGGCGATGGGACGGCGTGTCCATGGACAAGACATACGGCGCGTACGGCATGATGGCCGTGCAGCAGGCCCTGGACGACGCCGGCGTGAGCAGGGGAGAGGTGGACGGGATGCTGGTGTGCCCGGAGACGGGCGCAGGCGCAACGGGCGGCAGCTCGGCGGACTGGGGGCCGTACCGGGCCTATTTCGAGCCTCCCTACGACTCTGAGTACGGCCTCAGCCGTCTCAACGCCAAGTGGCTCATCGACAACATGCCGGGGTTCGACAACGTGAGGTTCGCGCCGTCAAACGTGCCCGCCATCGGCGAGCAGATGGGCATGACCGCGCAGGCTGTCGCCGACGGCCACTGCGAGGTGGCGCTGCTGGTCTACGGCATGAACAACTTCGAGGGGCGCTACCGCCACGGCGGCGAGAACGCATCGCCGGAGGCTCGCGGCAACCGGCAGTGGAACGCCCCCTGGAGCAGCGGCGACGGCCTGCAGCTCACGGGCGCCATCACCATCCAGCAGTACTGCGCTCGCTACGGAGGCACGTTCGAGGAGCTGATCGGTCCTGCCGTCCTCAATGAGCATCGCAACGGCCTGATGCACTCCTGGGGCTTCTACACGCTCCACGGCGAATCCGGCCTCACCTTCGAGGACTACGTGAACGCGCGGCCCGTGCTGTGGCCCTGCCGCATCTGGGACTGCGACAGGCCGGTCAACGCCGTTGGCGCGTTCCTCTTCGCCACCGCAGAGCGGGCCAAGGACATGAAGCAGCAGCCTCTCTGGGTGCTCAACCACAATGGCGGCCAGGGCGGAACCGTGCGCAGCAGCCAGGAGACGCTGGACGAGTCGGAGGAGGCGAGGGCGCAGGTAGCCTCCATGGTGTACGAGGGATCCGGCCTCCACGCGGAGGACGTGGACATATTCAACCCCTACGACGGCTACTCCTTCTTCCTGCCGCTCACCCTGGAGGGCTTCCAGTGGCACGGCGTGAAGAAGGGCGAGTCCCAGGCGTTCTTCAACGGCGACATCTCGGTGGAGGGGCCGCATCCGTTCACCCCCGGCGGCGGCAACCTGGGCGTGGGCCGCACCAGGACGGCCATGTACATCGACAGCATCGAGCAGTTGCGCGGGCAGGCCGGCGATCGCCAGGTCACGATCAAGAATGGCAGGCCGGAGACGGCGATATGCGCATTCGCACCGGCACGCAGCGCAGCCTACATCGTGCTGTCCAACGCCACGCCGTAGCTGTAGTTGGCGATTAGGATAGGTCAAATGCTCACCCCGCTCGGGTCCGCCTGGGCGGGGTGAGTGCGTCTTGGCTCCTCTTTCGGGAGACAATCTTCGTCGTCCTATGAAAACTCGACTGCAAATCGTACTTCCGCTGAGCCTGGCGCTGATCGCTCATGCTTTGTCGTGGGCGTTCACTGCCTATTTCTTACACGACCTGCGCAACGTGGCGATGGACACCCAGAACGAGATAGGCGAGTTGTTTATCAAGGCTCCTGTCGCACTCACGGCCATAGCCGCCATCTGCGTTCCGTTCAGGAACCGAGACATAGTCACGCTCATCGCCGCTGCCTTGCTAATCGTCTCCCTCTTGGGAGCTATGACCATTGGCTTGTTCCTTCTGCCCGCCGCACTACTCGTGGTGGGCGCGGCTTGGACTATGCGCTTGCAATCCAAATGAGCCGCCTTGACATTCCCTGCGCACTCACTTACTATCCGTTCAGCTAACGCCACGACAATCGCGGAGCGGCATCAGCCGCTGGTCGATGCGCACCCTCACGCTCGTCACGAAAGGAGAGCGCCGCCCTTGAGGATTCTACTGAGCTTTGACATAGACGGCACACTTGAGACCGGCGACCCGCCCGGCCCCATCACCCTGGAGATGGTGATCCGGGCCAAGGAGGCGGGTTGCATCATCGGAAGCTCATCGGACCGCTCCATCACCTCGCAGCGGGACATGTGGGCCAGGAACAACATCGAGGTGGACTTCGTCTCCAACAAGCACGTTCTCATCGAGATCAAGAACAAGTTCGAGGCCGACTACTACCTTCACATGGGCGACAGGGAGCTGGATCGCCAGTTCGCTCGTGAGGCGGAGTTCGACTTCATGTGGATGGACGACGCCGTCTCCCAGCCGTGGATCGCGATGAAGAACGGGCAATTGCCGCCGGTGGCCGGCGGCTCCGGCCCGGCCGTCGAGAGCGCGCAGCAGGCGTTCTCCACCGCCGATTGCGAGCCCGCCTCCCACGATCCGGAGTGGTGCTCCACGCATCACATGCCCGACAGGGAGTGCAGGGAGCTTGAGGCGGACATGTACTCGCCGCAGCGGGAATACAACGGCCTGAGCTGATGCCGGCAAGTCCACAGCGATTCCGTGCAGTTCGTTTGCCGCCGGCGTACTAGCTTTCACGCTCATGGTGAGCGTGTCGAACCATATGAGTGGGAAGATGAGACGGCCCACATCGCCCCGCTCATTTCCTTCGACGGGCTCAGGATGAGCGGGCGTTAGGGTCACCTGCAAGCCGCCGAAAAGCGACTGTTGACACCACGCTAGACATGTGATATCGTCTGTTATGATGTTTGTGCGATCTCTCACAATGACCTGCTGCTGTACCGGAGTGCCATAGGGGCAGAACACTTCTGTCTGGAAGCAGCGCGCGCCCCCTCCAACACGGTTGAGAGGGGGTTTTTGTTTGCCCGCTAAACATGGAGTCTGAGGTAGAACGGAAACTCAATGGAGCTACAACCACTAATCATATCGGCCGGCCTGTTGATGGGCCTGCTGGTCGGTCTCACGGGAATGGGCGGAGGCGCCCTGATGACCCCGTTCCTCATCTTCACCGGAGTTCGCCCTACGGTCGCTGTGGGCACGGACCTGTTCCAGATGATGTTCACCAAGTCATTCGGGGCGTGGCAGCATCACCGGCAGGGCAGCGTGAACTACCGGGTCGTGCTGCCGCTGATCGCGGGCAGCCTGCCGGGGGCCATCGCGGGCGTGGTGCTACTGCGCGTGATGGAGAACAGCTTCGGCATATCGGCGGACGTGTTCCTCACGCGGCTGCTGGGAGTGGTGCTCACGCTTGCGGGCGTGGCGCTTTTCATACGGCTGTTCATGCGGAATTGGCTCTGGAGCCGATCGCACTCCTGGGAAGAGGAGGCGCCCAGGGGAGGCAGGTTCCTGGTGCTCAGCGCCATCGGGGCGCTGCTGGGTCTGCTGGTGGGCTTGACGTCCGTGGGAAGCGGCACTTTGTTCATCGTCATGATGGTAGCCTTGCTAAGAATGTCCATGCGGCATATAGTTGGTACTGACGTAGCACACTCTGCGCTGTTGACCGCGGGAGCGGGGCTGCTGCATCTGGCGTTCGGCAACGTGGATCTGGCGCTTGCAGCGAACATTCTGATAGGATCAGTGCCGGGCGTTATCGTGGGCAGCCGGATGACGGTGCGCATACCTGAGAGGGGGCTGAGGGCAGCGGTGGCCGTCGCGCTGACCAGCGTGGGGCTCAAGCTGCTGTAGCAGAAGGACAAAGGCACTCAAGGAGGGAAGCAAATGTTGGAGCAAATGGAACCCTTGCTGTCGCAGGAGGAGATCGACGAGAAGAACAGGGAGTTCGAGGGCAAGTCTCCGCAGGCGGTGCTGGAGTGGGCGCTCGAGAAGTTCCACCCGCGCCTCGCGCTGTCGTCGAGCTTCGGCGTGGAGGACGTGGCCCTGATCGACATGATGTGGCGCATCGACCCCAGCTCTCGCGTTTTCACGCTGGAGACGCTGCGGCTGCACACGGAGACCTACACCGTCATCGACCAGATCAAGATGCGCTACGGCGTGGACGTTGAGGCCTACTACCCGGACATGGACCAGGTGGCCGGCATGGTCAAGGAGCACGGCTTCAACCTGTTCTACAAGTCGGAGGAGTTCCGCAAGCTATGCTGCGGGATCCGCAAGATGGAGCCTCTGGGTCGTGCGCTCGGCAGCCTTGACGCCTGGGTGAGCGGTCTTCGCCGCGATCAGGCCGTGACTCGCGTGGACATCGGCAAGGTTGAGCTCGACGCAGCCCACGGCAACCGCATCAAGATCAATCCGCTGGCGGAATGGTCGTCGGACAGGGTGTGGGCCTACGTCCACGAGAACAAGGTGCCCTACAACGAACTCCACGACAACGGCTTCCCCAGCATCGGCTGCGCTCCCTGCACTCGCCCAGTCAGCCCTGACGAGGACCCGCGCGCCGGCCGCTGGTGGTGGGAGAGCGACCCCAACTCCAAGGAGTGCGGCCTGCACGTCATCGAGACCCTGGACAGCATCAAGGCCGCAGCGGAGAAGGGAAGTTGATTGCGCCGCACGGTGGCACTCTCATAGAAGGCTACGCGGACGCCGAGCAGGCACAGGCAATTCGCGAGGAAGCCGGCTCGCTGCCCAGCGTGCCCCTCAACCCGCGGCAGCTATCGGACGCGCACATGATAGCCCAGGGGGCGTTCAGCCCCCTGACGGGCTTCATGGGCCACGAGGACTACAACTCCGTGGTCAGGACCATGCGACTGGCGGACGGTCAGCCCTGGTCACTGCCCATCACGCTGGGAGTCGATTCCCTGCGCGCGGCAGACCTCAGAGAGGGCAAGCGCCTGTCCCTCACGACGGAGAGCGGCGAGGTCGTGGGCGTCCTCACGCTTGAGGGGAAATACCGCCGCGACAGGGCGGAAGAGGCCCAGGAGGTGTTCCGCACCACCGATGAGCAGCATCCGGGAGTGGCCAACATGTACCAGGAGGGCGACGTACTCCTGGGCGGCAAGGTCACCATGCTGCCTGGCCGCCCCAACCTGGAGGAGGGGGTGGAGGAGTACTATCGCACGCCCGCGGAGACGCGCGAGGCCATTGAGGGCTTGGGCTGGAACACAGTCGTAGGCTTCCAGACGCGCAACCCAGTTCACCGCGCCCACGAGTACATCCAGAAGTGTGCCATGGAGGCCAGAGACGGCCTTCTGCTGCATCCCCTGGTCGGAGAGACCAAGGGCGACGACATTCCCGCTTCGGTGCGGATGCGCTGCTACCGCGTCCTGATCGACAACTACTATCCCACCAACCGCGTGCTGCTCTCCGTGCTTCCCGCGTTCATGCGATACGCAGGCCCGCGCGAGGCCATCTTCCACGCGCTGGTCCGCAAGAACTACGGCTGCACACACTTCATCGTCGGGCGAGACCACGCAGGCGTCGGCAACTACTACGGCCCATACGATGCCCAGCACATCTTCCGGGAGTTTCCGGCCGGCAGCCTGGGAATCACCCCTCTATTCTTCGAAAACTCGTTCTTCTGCCGAAAATGCCAGGGCATGGCTACGGAGAAGACCTGTCCTTGCGGCCCGGAGAGCATTGTGAGCCTGAGCGGCACACAGGTCCGGGCAATGCTGGCGGAGGGCGATATGCCGCCGGAGGAGTTCACCCGCCCGGAGGTTGCGCGCATTCTGATGGAGCACATGGCGGCGAACAAGCCGGGCTAGCAAGCTTCTGGGGATACTACGATGGCGGTCAGCCGCAAGAAGGCGCAGGACTACGCCGACCGGCTTCTGTCGTCGCCGTCCGCCCGCGTCGAGGTGACGCTCCGCAGGTGGAAGACCTGTTCGACGTTGCTGCACAAGCGCCGCGCGATCGCGCGCTGCAAAGCGGACAGGGTGGGAACGTGGACCGCCGCGTTCGTGGCGCAGGCGCTGGGCATAGACCTGCCACCGGTAGGCGAGGGCGTAACTGTCCAAGTATCGTCGGGCACGCTGTGGCGCGCCGTCGGCATCTCCGCGCTTGACCTGCGCCAGCGAGAGGCGCGCCTGCTTCTCGGCCGCCTGCTGGAGGAGGCTGAGATGCAGCGCATGGCAGGAACGGGAATGGAGTCGCACTAAAGGCCGGACTTCTTGCGCGCCATGCTTCCGCCTATCACCGCGCCCACCGGCGCAAGCGCGACGACCAGGGCCGCGACGCCGACGGCGATGTAGAGCGCCATACCGCCCCCGCTCAGGTCCGGGAAGCCCAGGCCCGGCAAGAGCGTCACAGCGAGCGGCAGAATAATCACCAGCGCGCCCGCGAATATCACCGCCATCAGCGCGCCAATCCATACAGCCCTCAGGGGCCTCGCCCTGGCCGACGACCCGGCAACCCAACCGCCTATCATCAGCGAAAGCGGCCCCGTCACGAAGTGAACAAGCGGTATTAGCAGGCACAGCACGGCCACGCCGCAGCCGATGAAGGCGTACTTGAATCCCAGATTCTCCCAGAGATAACTGTTCAGCCTCACAGGAAGTCCTTGATGCGCTCTGCCAGCGTGCGGGTCATGCCGGGCACCACGTCCATGGCTGAGCGCAGTCCCTCCACGCCTGCGCTCTTGACATGGCTGGCAACGGCTACGCCCGCGTTCCGCCTTCGCGTTGCATAAACGGCAAAGGCCGCGGCTGGCGCGGTCGGCGGCCTTTGCCCGGTCATATCGCCGTTTGTTCTCGCGGCTACGATGTGGAGGCCTCGCCTTCGCATGTCGTCAGTCCGTCAAATGCGGTGTGCAAGAGAATCAATGCTTCCCTGCCGCTGGCCGTGTCTGTCACCCCGCCGTCATGCTCCAAGCAAGGCGGGAAGTTAGGCTGGAAATTGATGGTGTATTCGTATCGTCCGCTGCCCCAGTTTTCCTCCTCCCAGTGGTGATTTATCTCCAGTATGTCCAGGCGGGGCAACGCCTCTACGAATGCGGGGGCAGTGACCGACTCCATCGTATAGCCCGTCAGTCCCAAGTAATCCAATGACGTGATGCCGCTGAGAAGGTCGGCAGGGAGTTCAAAGCCGGAGTCTCGGCTATCCTGAGACGTTCGACGCTTACTCAACGAAAGGCCGCGCAGGTTGTCCATGCCCGCGAAATCCCCAGCCTCTAAGCGGTTGCCCTCCTCTTCAATGGACAGACCTTGAATGCGGGACAATTCCTCGACACCCACATACCGGCAGAGATTGACGTTGTGTAAGTCTAGCAACTTTTCTTGCATGAGTATCGAGCGGTCGCAAATGTCCTGCCGACTCTTGGTGCTCGCCAGAGCCTCTATCAAGGCCGCCTGCTGTGTAGCCAGGGTATCCACTTTCTTCTCTATGGGCGCAAGGTCGAGCACCTGCGTTGCAACTACCGGCGTGCTGTTCGCATTATCGCTAGCCGTGACCACTGCCAAGAACACGATACCTGCGACGAACCCTGCGGCCGCTCCCATTGAGACACTTGTCCAGTTTATCACCTTGCTCATTTCTGCCCTCCCTGTGCTTGCCGAGCATGGGATACACCCCTTGGATACATCCCATCAATACCCTGAAACGGGCATTTTCAGGGAACTACCCCGCTCAGCCTCACAGGTAGTCCTTGATGCGCTCTGCCAGAGTGCGGGTCATGCCAGGCACGGCCGCCAGCTCGTCCGTACTCGCGTCCTTCACGCCCTTCACCGAGCCAAACCGCCTCAGCAGCATGCGCCGACGCTTGGGGCCGATGCCCGGCACCACGTCCATTGCTGAGCGCAGCCCCTTGCGCGTGCGGCTCCGCTGGTGATATGTGACGGCGAAGCGATGCGCCTCGTCTCGGAGGCGCTGCATCAGGAACAGCGCCGGTGAGCTGCGAGGCAGCATGATCGACTCCTGGGTGTCCCGCACGAATATCTCCTCGTGCTCCTTGGCCAGGCTGGCCAGCGGCACGTCGTCGATGCCAAGCTCCAGGAACACCTCCACGGCCGCGTTCAGGTGGCCCTTGCCGCCGTCGATCACGACCAGGTCAGGCACTATGCCCCATGAGCGGCCCTGCGCGGCGCGGTCGTCGGGCGTAGCCTCGTCGTCCGCATCCGCCTGCGGCGCGGACTGCCCGAGGCGCTGGAACCGCCGCCTCAGCATTTCCTGCATCATCGCGTAGTCGTCGATGCCGTCCACGCTCTTGATCTTGAACCGGCGGTAGTGGGACGACTTGGGCTGGCCGTTCTCGAAGACCACCATGCTGCCCACAGGCGTCGATCCCTGGATGTTGGAGATGTCGTAGCACTCCATGCGGCGCGGCAGGCGCGGCAGGTTGATTCCCTCCTGCAGCTCCTCCATCGCCGACTCCAGCGCGTCCTCGTCCGCGAGCCACTTCACCTTGAACTGCTCCATGCGCTGGCCGGCGTTCTCCGCCACCATCTCCACCAGCCTGCGCTTCTCGCCGCGCTGCGGCGCACGCAGCTCAACCTTTCGGCCTCGCTTCTGCTCCAGCCAGGCCCGTATCGGGTCCGCGTCCTCTGGCGTGTGCTGGAGCAGCAGCCGTGGCGGAACATGGGGAGCGCGGTCGTAGTACTGCTTCACGAAGTCCGCCATGACGCGCTCAGGCGCGTCGTCCTGGACGCCGCCCATCACGAAGTGCTCGCGCCCAATTAGCTTGCCGCCGCGCACGAAGAACACCTCGACCCACGCCTCGTCGCCACCGCGGGCCATCGCGATCACGTCCTCGTCCTGGCCGGACAGCGAGACCACCTTCTGGCCCTCGGTGACCCGCTCGATTGCCCTGAGCTGGTCCCTGAGCCGGGACGCTCTCTCGAACTCCCAATCCTCAGCGGCCGCCTCCATCTTGTCCCTCAAGTCCTTGACCACAGCCTCCGTGCGGCCCTCCATGAACAGCACCACCTGGTCTATGACCTTGCCGTACTCCTCGCGGCTCGCGACGCCTATGCAGGGCGCAACGCAGCGGTTGATGTAGTACTCAAGACACGGTCGCGGGTCGTCGCCGCGAATCTCCCTGGTGCAGGAGCGGTAGGGGAACAGCTTCTTGAGCAGCGCCATCGTCTTCCGCACGGAGCCTGCGCTGGCGTACGGGCCGAAGTAGCGGGCGCCGTCGTTGGTGACCCGGCGTGTGACGTAGACCTGCGGAAAGTCCTCGTTGAGGCCGATCTTGAGGTAGGGGTAGGTCTTGTCGTCCTTGAGTCGTGCGTTGTACTTGGGGCGGCGGCTCTTGATGAACGTGTTTTCGAGGATGAGCGCCTCGGCCTCGGTGTCAGTGACGATGAACTCGAAGTCGGCTACGCCCGCGACCATCGTGCGTATCTTCGGCTCCAGGTTGAGCGGCGAGCCGAAGTACGACTGTAGCCGATGCCGCAGGCTGGCCGCCTTGCCGACGTAGAGCACCTGGCCCTGGGCGTCCTTGAGCAGGTAGACGCCGGGCTGCAGGGGAGTGGCCCTGAGCTGCTTGGTAATGGCGGGGCTTGGCATGCCCGAATTCTAGCACAGGCCGGTGTGGGAGTCATTGAGAGTTGAGGCCGCGCCTTGAATCTACCCGTGCGCTAGGCTACAATTGCCACAGAGGAGGAAAGCATGGAAGTAGTGCTTTCAGCGCCCAGGGGATTCTGCGCCGGCGTCGTGCGTGCCATAGACGTGGTTGAGCTGAGCCTGCAGCGGTTCGGCGCGCCGATCTACGTTCGCAAGGAGATCGTCCACAACCCGTATGTGGTCGAGGACCTGCGGGGCAAGGGCGCAGTCTTCGTCGATGAGCTCGACGAGGTGCCGGAGGGCGCAAGGGTGGTATTCAGCGCTCACGGCGTGGCCCCGACGGTTTGGCAGAACAGCAGTGAGCGCGGCCTGCAGGTGGTGGACGCCACGTGCCCGCTGGTCACCAAGGTCCACCTTGAGGCTTTGAAGTACGCACGCGAGGGCTACTCCATCCTCCTGATTGGCCACGCCTTCCACGATGAGGTCATCGGCACGATGGGGGAGGCCCCAGACGTCAGCATACTGGTCCAGGACGCGGATGATGCGCGCACAGTCGAGGTGCCGGACCCGGACAGGGTTGTGGCCCTGACGCAGACGACGCTCAGCGTCGACGACACGGCTGAGGTCGTCGACGTGCTTGTGGAGCGCTTCCCCAACCTGCTGACCCGCAACGACATCTGCTACGCCACCTCCAACCGGCAGATTGCCGTGAAGACCATCACGTCGCAGGTCGACGTTGTGCTGGTAATCGGCGCGCAGAACTCGTCCAACTGCAACAGGCTCCGGGAGGTCGCCGAGGCCGAGGGCGTGCCCGCGTACCTGGTGAACGGCCCCGAGGAGATCGACGACGCGTGGCTGGAGGGAGCGCAGAGCGTGGGCATCACGTCGGGCGCATCGACGCCGGAGCTGCTGGTGGACAGGGTGGTGGAGTACCTGAAGCCGGACTCCGTTCGCTACGTGGAAGCGATGGAGGAGAACGTCAGCTTCATGCTGCCCAAGGCCCTCCGCTAAGCGCCCGCACGATTTGCCGGCTCAGTCCGCGCTCCAGCTCCAAGTCCCCATTCCTGAGTAGGCAATCCATCCCCACAGCCGTCATTGCGGCGGAAGCCGCAATCCAGAGAGAGTGCAGCAGGCTAACGCCCGAAGGTGCCACGACGGCGCATGTCCTAGATTTCTCGACTCGGCTGCGCCTCGCTCGAAATGACAGTTGGTGGCGGCTGCGCGACCGTTCCAGGGTCATTCCGAACGCAGTCGAGGAATCTGGGACCTCCAGCACGACACTACGATTCGCTGACGGCGGACACGCCTCGCCTCTTCTCCCACTTGGATCACGGATTGCGCATCGTGAAATAACCCGCGCCCGGAACCGGTCTTCCGTACCTGCCCAGCCTCAGGCGAAAGTAGGCCAAGCTCCCCGTGACCAGGCTTGCCCCCAACGTAACCGAGATCCACAGCAGGAGAGTCCCTGGCATCCCGCCGGTCACGATGCCAACTACCAGCAGAAAGCCGAGCATCCAGAGGCCGGCCGCTAGCAGCCCAGCCCCGAGATACGCCCTGGCAAGAAGTTGCGCGTGTGTGACCTTGCGTTCCCTCTCAGGCCTGAGCCTCTTGACGAAGAAGTCCTCCGGTTGCATGAAATAGGACTGCACTACCCCAAAGGCCGTTGCGGCGAGCAACATCCCCACCACCACCTGCAGGCCCGCTACAGCAGTGTCCATGCGCCGGTTTCTATTTCAGGCCCAGCCTCTCACCTAGCCCAGCACTACAGTGAGCACGCCGAGAATGATGACTATGAATCCGGTGATGATGCCTATTCGCTTCATCTCCGGCCAGACATACGGGTTGTTCGTGCGAGCAGCAGCGACGGGCGCCTGCCTTGCCGCAGGCGCAGGCCTCGTCGTCTCAGGCGTGCCGGCCGAAACGGCGGGAGCGGCAGCCTCCTGACGCGTCACCGTGGCCGTCGAAGCCGGCGCAGCCCCGACCGGGACGCCCTCCCTGACCACCGGCAAGCTCGCCTCAACGCCGGTGTGATGCTTCGACGCTCTTCGCTTTTTCTGTCCCAGCTCAGCCTGCTTGGCGGCCACTCGCCGTGACTTCCTAGGCATTGGATCGTCTCCTGTTCATTGACCTGCGGGCAGATCCCGATTCCCCAATAGCATAAGGCTCATTGCAGCTTGATGGAAGGGGGTTGTATTTCAGTTTGGGCGAAATCCACGATGTCAGTGCCTCCGGCGCCCAACCGGCGACCGGGATCGTCGGCAGGGAGCCGTCACGCCCTGGGGTGTGCTCGGTCGTACTCCTCGTGAACGTGCTCCTGCGCAAGATGCGTGTAAACCTGCGTAGTGGTGATGCTGGCGTGACCCAGCAGCTCCTGCAGGTATCGAATGGGCGCGCCGCCGCGCAGCATGTGCGTGGCGAACGTGTGCCGAAGCGTGTGAGGCGTGATGGGCGTCGTGATGTCGGCCCTGCGACCGCACTCCTTCAGCGCCAGCCAGAACCCCTGCCGGGTGAGTCGCTCACCGCGACGGTTCAGGAACAGGGCGTCCTCGCGCTCGTCGAGCTCTCGGCGGTTCTCGAGGAACTGCGGCCGGATGTGCCTCAGGTAGTCCTCCAGCACAACGGCGGCCTCATCGTGCAGGCTGATGAGGCGCTCCTTGGAGCCCTTTCCCATGCAGCGCACGAACTTCTCCCTCAGGTTCAGGTTGTCGATGGACATGCCCACCAGCTCGCTGACGCGCATGCCGGTTGCATACATCAGCTCGATCATGGCTGAGTCGCGGCGCGACTCGGCGGAGCCGCCGGTCGCGGCCGCCTCCAGCAGCCTGCCCATCTCGTCCTCGCTGAGTGACTTGGGCAGCGAGCGGCCTATCTTCGGCGAGGAAATGGCCTCGGTGGGGTCCTCCCAGACCAGCCCCTCCTCGATGAGGAAGTTGAAGAAGGACTTGACCGCGGCGATCTTCCTGGCGCGGGTGGTGGGGGAGTAGCCGCGCTCCTGCAGGTCGATCACGTAGCGGGTCAGCACCTGCGGGTCGACCGACTCCCAGTCCGCGCGCCCAGCCGGCAGCCCGCCAGACTCCTCCAGGAACTCGACGAGCTGGACCAGGTCGTTGCCGTACGCTGCGACCGTGTTTCCGGACAGCCCTCGTTCAGAGGTGAGGTAGTCCAGGAATGACGTTACGGTATCCCTCACTTGTTGCCTCCGCAGGCTCAGATGTGCCTCCATTCTAGCACAGGCGCACGTCCCATGCAGGGCGCAGGCAGCAGCCGACTCTCCTTGACACGAATTTAGGCCACAGTTAGAATCTCGCCTAGCCGTCAAGGGAGCAGCGCACACCCATGATTGAGATACCTTTCAACCCGACCATGTTCGTGCTGGGCGGACTCGCATTCACCTGGCACGGATTTTTTGCTTTTGTGGGCGTTGTGGCGGCGGTGTTCCTGGTAGGCCGTTGGGCGCCACGCGTCGGCATCGACAGCGACGTGGTCTACGCGGTGGCCGTGTGGGCCATCATCGGCGGCGTTCTGGGAGCGCGCATTGTGCACGTCATCGACCGGTGGGACGTGTACAGCAGCAACCCGATCAACGTCATTGCGATCTGGAAGGGCGGCATCGCACTCTTCGGCGCAATCATCGGAGGCTTCTTCGCGGGAGCTCTGTACGCGAAGCTGCGGGGCTACCCGATCGGCAGGCTGGCCGACCTGACCGCGCCGGCGCTGCTCATCGCGCAGTCCATCGGCCGCATCGGCGACATCATCAACGGGGAGCACGTGAGCAAGGCGACCGATGCGTGGTACGGGTTCATCTACTCCCATCCGAGCAGCCTGTCCAATCAGATCCACGGAGACCTCGCGTCGCACCCCGTGGTCGTATACGAGATTGTGTGGAACATGGCGGTGCTGGCGCTCATCTGGTACATGTGGGGCCGGATCAAGCCGGACGGGATGCTGTTCGCCATGTACATCAGCCTCTACTCCTTCGGGAGGTTCTTCATCACGTTCCTCCGCGAGGACAAGATCTGGTTTGCCGGACTGCAGGAGGCGCACCTGATCTCGATCCTGGTGATGGTCATTGCCGTGCCTCTGCTGGTGTATCGCTTCCGGCTGGTCGCACGCGGCGAGGAGACGGGGCCTCACGTTTCCCTCCAAGAGGGTAAGGCCCGCAAGTAGGGGGCTAGCGGCGAATCTCGCGCGTCCCGCCTGTCTCCAGTCCGCTCATCCTGAGCGCAGTCGAAGGGCATGAGCGGACGGCACTTGATGCCCGCTCGACTGGTTCGACAGGCTCACCACGAGCGGGCTTTGGGGCAGCGGGCTATCGCTGCGACGGGCGAAAGTCGTGGACGACGAGGCGCATGGCCTCCTTCCCGTTCCACCTGTCCAGCCCAAGGCTGTAAACCACGTCGATCAGCTCAGTCCCATCCTGCCACGCCTCGCCCAGACCGAACCCGATTGCGCTCCACACGGCGCCCTCGTGCTTGAGCCGCATGCGCAGGTGCTGCCCGCCGTTCCCGATTCGAGAGGCGTCCAGCACGCTCGCGCCCTTTGTGATGAACACTGGCGCGGGGTTGCCCTCGCCGAACGGCGCCAGCTCCTCCAGGAACTGCAGCGTCTCAAAGTTGAGCGTGGACAGCCGCACGTGTGCGTCGATGTGGATGCTCGGCTGCAGCGGCAGGTGCCCGAGCTCACGCTGCGCGATCTCGGTGAGGCGCGAGCGCACCGCCGGCAGCAAGTCAGTCTGCGCGACGAACCCCGCGGCCATGGGGTGGCCTCCGTGTCGCACGAACAGGTCGCTGCACTCCTCCAGCGCCGCCGCAAGGTTGAACTCCGGGATGCTTCGCGCGCTGGCGCGCGCAAGGTCGCCCTCGATTGCAACGACCACGGCAGGTCGGTACCGCTCTTCGGACAGTCGGCTGGCCAGCAGCCCAACGATGCCCGCAGCGTACTCGTCGCTCCACAGCATCACCAACGGCTCCGACTCAGGCACGTCCTCCACCTGCACCTTGAGGTGGTCGATGGACCTGCTCATCATCTCCTGCCTCTCCCGGTTGAGTCGCTGAAGCTGCTCCGCAAGGGGCATTGCTTCCTCTTTTGAGCCGGCCCGCAGCATGTCGTAGGCCATGATGGCGTGACCGAGCCTGCCAGGCGAATTCAGCCGTGGCCCCAGCACGAACGAGATCGCATCCGTGTCGACGGGTGAGCCGTCCATGCCGCCGACGCGTAGAAGCTCACGCAGCCCGTGCTTGGGATCTGCGGTCATCGAGCGCATGCCCGCAGCCACGATATACCGGTTCTCGCCGACCAGGGGCGCGACATCGGTCACCGTGCCGATGGCCGCAAGCTGCAGGAGCTGCTCGTCCCAGGGAACGTCCAGGCTGTTGCAGAGGCCCTGTACCAGCTTGAATGCCAGGCCCACGCCTGCCAGTCCGGGGCTGGGATACACGGAACCGTCCAGCCTTGGGTTCACTATGGCCACAGCCGCAGGCAACAGCGGAGGAGGAGTGTGGTGGTCGGTGATGACGGTATCGATGCCCAGAGATGCGGCCTCCGCAACCTCGGGGAATGACGCCACGCCGCAGTCCACGGTCACGATGACCGAAGCACCCTGCTCGTGGAGAGCGTGAACGGCCCCCGAGCTCAGACCGTGGCCTTCTGACACCCTGTGCGGGAGGTACGGAATCACCCTTGCTCCGAGCTGCTCCAGACCCTCTGCGAGCAGGGCCGTGCCCGTTACGCCGTCGGCGTCGAAGTCTCCGAACACGCCGATTGACTCGCCGGCGTCCATTGCGGCGCGGATGCGGGCCACGGCGCGATCCATGCCGGGCAGCAGCCCAGGATCCTCGAGCAGCCGCTCGTCTCGCGCCAGAAACGCCTCAGCGGCTTCGATGTCGCGTATGCCGCGGTTGTGCAGCAGCTGCGCGGCCAGCGGCGAGAACGGCTCCATGCTGCGTATGGCCTCGTCCGAGATGCGGCTGGCAACGCTCCAGGCCATGGAGGAGGACAGGGCATTGCTGCCCTCGCTTTCGTCGCTGTGAGAGCCGGACAGGCGGCTCAATAGCCCCATCCGTAGTAGTCCTCACCCAGTTCGTCTACCAGCCCGTCCAGCCCCAGTTCAACGCCGCAGGCCGGGCACAGACAGTTGCGAGGGATGCCGCGGCCCAGAGCCTCGGCGCGACCGCAGGCCAGACAGACGGGCTTCTGGCACTTCCGGCAGCCCACCTTCATGCTCTGAAAGCTGTCCAGCGCAGTCAGGTCGTCGATGGTGCGGCGCTTCTCAAGCGCCATGTCGCAAAATGCGCACATCTCCGTCATGCAAAACCTCTCAACGGCGGCGTATGCCGGACTTGGGTGCAGTCCGGCTGGCGACTAATCGGACGCGAAGCTCTTGAAGGCCAGGCAGGTGTTGTGGCCTCCGAATCCCAGCGACGTGGATATCGCGGCAGACACCGGGACTGACCGAGAGGCGTTCGGCGTGTAGTCCAGGTCGCAGTCGGGGTCCGGGTTGTCCAGGTTGATTGTGGGCGGAATGGCATCGCGGGAAACCGCCATGACGCAGATGGCCGCTTCCAGCGCGCCGGCAGCGCCCAGCAGGTGGCCGGTCATGGACTTGGTGGAGCTAACAGGTGTCGAGTATGCCTCGTCGCCCAGGACGGATTTGATCGCCATAGTCTCGAACTTGTCGTTCATGGGAGTTGAGGTGCCGTGGGCGTTGACGTAGTCGACGTCGGCGGGCGTGAGTCCGGCCCTCGTGATCGCGAGCTGCATGGCTCTGGCGCCGCCTTCACCGCCGGGCGAGGGCTGTGTGATGTGGTGCGCGTCGGCAGTCGCGCCGTGACCGGCGAGCTCAGCGAGGGGAGTAGCGCCGCGTGCCAGCGCATGCTCCAGGCTCTCGAGCACAAGTATGCCGCCTCCTTCGCCCATGACGAATCCGTCGCGCATGGCGTCGAACGGGCGCGACGCCTTCTGCGGCTCCTCATTGCTGCGCGAGAGCGCATGGCAAGCGTTGAAGCCCGCAATGCCGATGGGGCAGATGGCGGCCTCGCTGCCTCCTGTGATCGCCACGTCAATCTGGCCGCCGCGTATCAGCTGCGAGGCCTCCGCGATGGTGTCTGCGCCTGTGGAGCAGGAGGAGATCGCGCTGAAGTTCGGGCCTTTCGCGCCCATGAGCATGGACACCCTGCCGGAGGCCATGTCGCCCAGCATCATGGGGATGAGGAACGGGTTGACCTTTGACGGGCCTCGCTCCATCATCACCTGAAACTCCTGCGAAAGGGTCTGTATCCCGCCGATGCCGCTGCCAATCATGACCGATACGCGCTCCGCGTCCTCGGCGGCGAGGTCAAGCCCGGCAGACGCCACCGCCTCCTGCGCGGCCACGGCGGCGAACTGCACGAAGCGGTCCATCCTGCGGGCCTCCTTGCGGTCAAGGTAGTCCGAGGGTTCGAAGCCCTTGACCTCCGCCGCAATCTTGGTCTCAAACGGCTCCGGATCGAAGCTGCTGATATAGTCCACGCCGGACTTGCCTTCCAGGAGAGCGCTCCACGTGGTCTCTGCGCTGAGTCCTAGGGGAGTGACCATGCCGATGCCGGTGACTACAACTCTTGTACCCAAGGCTCTGTTTCCTTTCGAGTATTCGTGTTTGCCCGTCAATGCGGCTGCCGCGGCACTGCGAATATCCGCCACATTCTATCAGAACGCGCCGAATGGTTGTAAAGCGCATCCCATGGCGAGCGCAGGCGATTCGGCGCGCGAGGGCCCGTGCTATAATCGCGCAACCCCGCAATCGGCTCGCATTTAGGAAGGAGCGCTTGGATTTTCGCAAGCTGATGGAGAACGGCCTGCCGCAGGAGCGGCTGGCCCTCATCGATATGGCGGCTGGTATCGCCGCCGATGAAGGCACGCCTCTGTATCTCGTCGGCGGCGCGGTCCGAGACCTGCTGCTGGGCAGGCCCACGGAGGATCTGGACCTGGTCGTCGAGGGCGATGCAGAGACGCTCGCGGCCGTCATCGCAAAGCGCATGTCCGGCGACGTGGTGTCGCGCTCGCAGTTCGCCACCGTGAAGCTCAAGGTGTGGGGCAGCACGCTCGACTTGAGCACGGCTCGCAACGAGTGGTATGCGAGGCCGGGCGCGCTGCCGCAGATTGCGCACGGCACGATGAGCGAGGACCTGGCTCGCCGTGACTTCTCGATCAACGCGATGGCGTATCCGCTGCACCTTGGCCGCGGAGCAGAACTGCTGGACCCGCACGGCGGGCTCGACGACCTGCGGCGCGGCCTCGTGCGCACACTCCACGACGGCAGCTTCACTGACGACGCTACGCGCATCATGCGCGCCGTACGCTACGAGCAGCGCCTGGGTTTCGCGCTGGAGCAGCAGACCAACTCGCTGCTCAGGCGCAACCTGCCGATGCTAGACACCATCAGCGGCGACAGGCTGCGCAGGGAAGTGCAGTTGTGGTTCGAGGAGGAGCCGCGCCTGAACATCTTGGCCAGAGCCGACTCGCTCGGCGTGATGGCTGCCATCCACACGGCGCTGGCCGGCGCAGGCGCGTCGGCAAGACAAGCGGCGGTCGGCGGTGCAGGGCACACGTCCGACGCGAAGGTCTGCCTGGCGCTGCTGGTGCTGTCGTTGAGCCGCACAGACGGGGAGGCGATCATTCACCGGCTGAGGATGCCTCCCGGGTGGGCCGCCGTGATCAGGGATACCGTTGAGCTGCGAGAACGGCTCTCCGGGCTTGCTGAGGCAGCGGAATCGAATTCTAGACTGTACGAGTACCTGTCGCCCTTCGATGACGCTGCCGTGCGGGCGTGGACGCTCGCCGCGTCCGACGAGGGGACGCGAGAGGCGCTTGCGCTGTACCTGGACAAGCTGCGCCACGTCAGGCCGGCGCTCAACGGCCGAGACCTGATGGCGCTGGGCGTGCCGCAGGGTCCGGCAGTCGGCGCGATGCTGGCGCGGCTGCGGGCCGCGAGGCTGGAGGGCGCAGCGGAGGGACGCGCGCAGGAGACTGAGCTTGTGCGCGCGTGGCTTGCCGAGGATGCGCGCCGCTCTCCTGGTTCGACAGGCTCACCATGAGCGGGGCTTATCCCGTCCGCTCATCCTGAGCGTGTCGAAGGACATGAGCGGAGCAGGGGGGCACGCCGCAACGGGTCGAGCGCCCGAAACCGTCATTGCGGCGGAAGCCGCAACCCAGAGGGCGAAGTTCACCCCCATCTCAATCTTCCCCCATCAAGGGGGAAGACGTTTGGGATCCCTCACGTCAGGCGCCGCTGTCTGCCTCGTTTCCCATCAACCGCCGGAGCTGGAAGAGGTACTGGTTAGCGTATCCGGCCATGTCGCCCCACCGCTCCCACGACCACTCACGCACAGCCTTGTAGTTTAGCTTAGCTCCGCCCAGGTACCATTCCTCAACCGCTCGGCGTATCCAGCGGTCCACCGGAAACGCCTTGGGCTTGTCCAGCGACATGAGCAGCACACAGTCGGCGACCTTCTCACCCACGCCCGGCAGCGCGGTGAGGACGTCCTTGGCGTCTTCGTAGCTGAGGCGGCGCAGGGATGCGACGTCCAGCTCGCCGCCTGCGGCCAGCTCAGCGGCCCTTGCGACGTACTTGGCGCGGAAGCCGAGCCGTAGCTCCCGCAGCGCCTGCTCGCCCGCCTCCGCAAGCCGCCGAGGCGACGGGAACGTGTAGCCAACGTGGTCGTCGAGCCGCAGCGGGTCTCCCATGCCCTTAGCCATCGACTTCATGTTGTCGGATATGCGTGGAATGCTGGAGTTGGCGGAGCAGATGAAGCCCACGAGGCACTCCCACGGGTCCTGCCTCAGAATGCGCATGCCGGTGTACGCCGCGATAGACCGCTTCAGGCGGTCGTCAGTGCCGATGCGTGCGTAGACGGCCTCCATGTCGTCGTCGATTCGCAGGTAGTCCCGCACGGCTGCGGCCGCGGCCTCCGGCTCCGACGCGGTGCGCACGTACAGCTCGTTGCCGTCCTGCCTGAGCGCGACGAGCCGGTCAGCGATAACCCCGTATCGCCAGTCGCCGTGCCTGTGCCAGCGAAACGCCTGCCCGCTCTCCAAGGAGGAGGCCAGGTCGAAGGGCTGCCGCAGCTCGATTGTCAGTGAGACTTGGCTATCCATTGCGAAATTGCTTGCGGCAGTTCCCGCAGCGTTCCTTTCATGGTGGTGCAGTTGGGCAGCGATTCCTGGAATGCGCGGCCGTAGGGCCTCGACCAGACGCGGCTATCGAGCACGATGACCACGCCGCGGTCTTCTTCACCCCGTATGAGGCGGCCGAAGCCCTGCCGGAATCGCAGCACGGCCTGGGGCACGGCATACTGGTTGAACGCGTCCTCGAACATCTCCGAGCGCGCAGCGAAGACCGGGTCGGTGGGCACGTTGAACGGCAGCCTCGCAACCACGAGCGCCTTGAGCGCCCCGCCGGAGATGTCCACACCCTCCCAGAAGCTGGCCGTTCCCAGCAGAACGGACTCCGGGTTCTGCAGGAATGAGTCCATCAGGCTGCGCGGCGTTCCATCGACGCCCTGCGCCAGCGTCCTTATGCCCGCGCCCTCAAGCTCGCTTCGAATCCCGGTGCGTGTGGCCTGCAGGGCTGCGTGGGACGTGAACAGCCCCAGCGTGCGTCCTCCCGCGGCCCGGCCCACGTCCACGATGGCCTGCTGAACGGCTGCCTGGTAGCCGCGCGTGCCGGGGAGCGGCATATCGTTGGGCAGGCACAGCAGGACGGCGCGCTGGTAATCGAATGGCGAGTCCACGAGCAGCTCCTCCGCGTCCTCAATGCCAAGCCTCTCCTTGACGTAGGCAAAGCTGCCTCTCGTTGCGAGCGTCGCGCTGGTGAGCACCACTGCGCTCTTTTGCGAGAAGAGGCCGTCCGCAAGGATGCCGCCCACGTTGAGCGGCGCGGCCTGCAGCGTAAGCTCACCACTGCGTCCCTCCTGCGTCATCCAGTAGACCCTGTCGTCCTCCGGCGACGCCACAAACTCCCTGAACTGGCGCCTGATGTCAGCGGCCAGGTTGAGGCATGCGGTGGCCTCGGCGAAGAGGGAGTCGTAGCCCGCCAGGTTGTCGCCGTCCTGCGTGTCGAGCGCGTGCAGCAGACGCTCCAGGTTGCGAGCGACCTGGGTCAGCGCATCGTCCGCACTCTCCCAGACAACCTCCACGTCCGACCAGCCGGGTTGCGCCCGAGTGCTCCTAGTCACGCGAAGGAGCAGGTTGCGTGCGTCACCCTCGTCGTGGTGGCCTGCCAGAAAGCCGATCAGGGCCGTCCAAAGCTCGGACACGCGCTGCCGTGCGACCGGCAGTATGGTCTCGCCGTCCTCCACCAGCGGTTCCAGCACGCCTGCCATCGGCGTGGCGAGAAGCTGACCCATCAAGAACCTGGCCTCACCGTACACGCCTCGGCTGCCCTCTAGGCGATCCGCCCAGGAGTCGAAATCATCTTGCGAGAGCTTTGCGCCGAACTGGCTGGTGGCCTCCTCCTCAAGGCGGTGCGCCTCGTCCACGATGAGGTGGTCGTAGTGGGGAATGATCCCGCCTCCCTCCGCAAGGTCTCGCATCAGCAGGGCGTGGTTCACCACGACCACGTGCGCGTCCTCCGCGCGATCGCGTGCGGTGCGGAGGAAGCAGGCTTCACGCGTGCGCGGCGGGCAGTCGATCGCGTCCGCCGAGGACATGCGACTCCACACCTGCATGTCCCTGGCCGGCAGCCCCATCTCGCCGCGGTCGCCGCTTGCTGTGTCCTGGAGCCACACCATGATCTTCGACGCCACGCGCGCCTCATCCGCAGTCACGCCTTCCTCTTGCACCATCTGCCGCCAGCGCCGCAGGCAAAGGTAGTTGTCGCGCCCCTTGAGCAGCGAGAACCGTACGCCCTCGAAATCGGGGGAGACCTTACTGAGCGCGCTCGCCAGGGTGGGCAGGTCCTTGGCCATGAGCTGATCCTGGAGATTGATGGTGTTAGAAGAGACAACCACGCGCTCGCCCCTCTCCAGAGCGAACAGCATGGCGGGGAGCAGGTAGGCAAGCGACTTGCCAACGCCTGTCCCACCCTCCACGACCAGGTGCGTCTCGTTCCTGAGCGCCTGCGCCACAGCGAGAGCCATCTGAGTCTGCTGCGGCCTTGGGCGATAGCTTGCCAGCACATCCGAGAGCGGCCCGCCCTCGCGGAAGAAGCCCTCCACGGCCTCGTCCGTCAGGAGTCGGCCGTCCACGGCAGGGTGATGGTCCGGGGCGCTCTCCAACCGCTTGGCGAGCGCATCGCTGTCCAGTCCCAGCGGGCCGGCGACCGACACAACAGTCACTTGAGCGCGGTCACGGGCCTGCTCAAGCCGTTGCATCAGCGGCCCGAGACGGCCCCGGGCACGCGCGTTTAGCCTTGCCAGCTCTGAGAGCAAGCCGGGGTCCATCTGCATGGCTCGCGAGGTCAGCGCATGAAATACCTGCGCCGTCACCTCAGCGTCATCGAGGGCGCGGTGCGGGTTTGCGTGCTTGATGCCAAGTGTGGACGTGAGGTAGGCCAGAGAGTACTCCCGGAGCCGCGGTAGAAGGATCGCGGCAATCTCCCGCGTGTCGTATACAGGGCCGGTTGTCGTGATGCCTTTCTTCGCCAGAAACCCAAGGTCGAAGTCCACGTTCTGACCTACGATGGGGCTGTCGCCGATGAAGGCCTTGAGTCCTGGCGCAACCTCCGAGAACTGCGGCGCTGAGTCCACGTCGCCCTGTGTCAGGCCCGTAAGCTCAGTGATGAAGCGAGGCACCGGCCGGTTGGGGTTAACCCTGGTGTGGAAGGTGTCCAGGATGCGGTCGTCCTGGAACCTGACGGCTCCCACTTCGATGATCTCATCGGAGTCCTGCAGGAGCCCGGTGGTCTCCAGGTCGAGTGCGACACACCGCTCGCCGGTGATGGTTGCCGGTTCAAAGGTCATGCGAGGTCTCGTCGCGAAGGGCGGCAGGTCTGAGTGAGCGATATGGCATGCCGAGATTCTATCTGTCTCAGGGCGGGAGGGTCAACAGAGCGAGGGCGCTATCCCTATGAAGCGTCCAGGGGGCCGGTCGTCGTCGCCGCATAGGCGCGATGGCCGGCGTCGCGAAGGCGGCGGGCAAGCTCGGCCGCCTCATCCGCGGAGGCCACGAACGTGAACATCGCCGGGCCGCTGCCGGTCAGCCGCACCCACGGCGCGCCCGCCTCCAGCATGGCGCGGAGGCCTTCGTCGATGGCGGGGTGCATGTCGAATGCCGCGATCTCAAACACGTTGAACAGCGCGTCCGGGTCGGGACGCTCTCCGCGCTCCAAGCTGGACCGCAGCCGCGCCGACCGCTCGCCGCCGGTGTAGCTCTCAGGGGTGAGACGCGAGTACATGTAGCCAGTCTTGTTCGGGATCTCCACCTGCGGAGCGAGCAGTACCAGGTGCGTAGTTGGGAGGGCGGGCAGGGGGGTGATCACGTCGCCGCGGCCCTCCGCGATGGCTGTACCCCCGGACAGAAAGAACGATACGTCGGAGCCAAGCGCGGCCGCCAGCGGTTGCAGGTCGGGAACGGCCTGCTCCAGGCCCCACAGGCGGCGCAGACCGGCGAGCGCGGCCGCGGCGTCGCTGCTGCCGCCGCCAAGTCCCGCGGCAACCGGAATCGACTTACTCAGGTGAGCCTCCACGCCGCCATCGAAGCCGGAGTGTTCCCGCAGCAGGTGCGCCGCTCTCAGAACCAGGTTGTCGGGCGTCTCCAGCGCGGGGTCGCTGCACGTCAGGCTGATCCCCTCCGACGCCTCGAGAGTCACCTCGTCGCACAGGTCGATGGTCTGCATCACGGTGACCACCTCGTGATAGCCGTCCGCGCGCTTGCCCAGCGCCTCCAGCGTCAGGTTGATCTTGGCGCGGGCGCGTATGGTCAGCACAGGCCCCGGCTCCTGAAGGCATTGTACAGCCAGCCCCACTCAGGCAGGCCCAATGCCTCCGCTCGCAGCCTGTGGTCGACGCCCGCGTCCGCCATGATTCCCTCCACGTCGGCACCCGACAGGTCCAGCGAGTGGCCGATGGAGTTTCGAAGCTGCTTGCGCGCGCCTCCAAAGCCGGCGTGCACCAGCCGGAAGAAGGCCGCGGTGTCATCGAGGGCTAGAGCAGGTTCGTCGAGCACGTCCACCCGCACGATGGCGGACGTCACCTTGGGAGGCGGCCGGAATGAACCGGGCCTGATGTATCCGACGATGCGCGGCGTCCCGTAGAGCTGCGTGGCCACTGATAGAGTGCGCATTCGACCGGGTCGCGCGGCCATGGACTGGCCCACCTCACGCTGGACAGTCACCACCATGCGCTGCGGCGGCCTGGAGCACTCCAGGAACCGCCGGACGATGGGCGCGGCTGCGTAGTAGGGGAGATTGGCGACCAGCTTGTACGGCTCGCCCAGGTCTGCCGGGTCCCACTCGCGCGCGTCACCGTGGATGACCTCCAGGTTGGCGGGGTCTCCAATCTCGCTGCTGAGGCGAGCGGCCAGCCCGCCGTCCATCTCCACGGCGACCACCCTGGCAGCTCTCTCGCAGAGGAGTCGCGTGAGGAGGCCGGTGCCCGGTCCGACCTCGACGACGACGTCCGCAGGCTCCAGCTCGGCCGCATCCACAATGCGCCTGAGCGCGCCGCGGTCGACCAGGAAGTGCTGGCCTAACGACTTGCGCGCGACGACCGAGGGCTGCTCCGATTCGGAGGCGTTTGCTGAGAGTCGGGGGCTGTGCGCCTCGCGTTGCATGGCAGGAAACGGGCCGTGCACCCTCCTTCGATCCGGAATCCAGGGCGTGTCCCCGCGGGGGACTCAAGCCAGGATTCCCTGGAGCACCCAGAGGATTCCGCTTACCGCTGCTTCCTTCCGGACCTGACGGGGTTCACGGGCCTCCGCCGCCCAGGACCCAGCTCTCCGCATCCGCCCGTGAGGATAGAGGTCTTGGACACAGACCTGGGGAGGGAGTTCCACCCCGCTATAGCGGGTTGCGGGTTCAGGGCACCGCTAGCTCCCCGTGTAGCACGGCCTCAGAATAATCGTAGGGCAGAGGAAGGCCGGTGTCAACTTGGCCCTTTCGGGCTACGGCACCTCGAAACCGAATACCAGCTCGTCGCCATCTCGAGGCACGTAGGTGGCTATCTCCGACATGGCTATGCCGTTCACGCGAAGGAACAGCTGCCCCGGCGTGCCGTTCGGGCATTCGTCGCCGTTGGTGTAGCTCTCGCCGGATGGAAGCTCGATTGTGTCGTTCGTGAGCCGCGAGCCGGTGCTAGCCAGATACCTGGCCAGGTTGGCGTTGCGCCCTGCCTCGCCCAGGCGCAGGGCATGGACGTGAAATAGACCGTCGCCGTGGGTGTGTACCTCGCCGGGGGAGGCCGGAAATGCCTCAACTGTCTCGCCGCAAATGGAGATGGTGTAACGGGAGTGCCAGTGGTCGCCGACGCCCGGGTAGCGGCCGCCGCTTCCGGTGTTTCCTGTGGTGATCATCAGGAAAACCAGCACCGCCACGAAACCCAGAAGCACCCCGCCCAGCATGAGCCAGCTGCGCGGCGTGAGTTTGCGGGTACGCCGCTCGCTTCGGCGGCGCTCCATTCTGTCCCGGTTTCTAATTGCCATGACGAATCCCGAATATTGTAGCACAGCGGCAAAAGGTGCGCGAGTCGTGAGTTAGCCCTGTGGCGCGCCATCATGTATAATCATGGCAGCCGGAGGCAAGGCCTCCCATTGACTACACCCACGGAGAGAGTCCTATGCAGACTGGGCAGCTGGAACACGAGCTAAAGCAGACATTGGAGGGCGAGGTACGCTTTGACCCGTACTCCCGTGCGATGTACAGCACGGACGCCAGCATCTACCAGATTGAGCCGATTGGCGTGGTGATTCCCCGCAGCCGCGAGGACGTTATAGCGGCGGTGGAGCTGGCGAGCAAGTACGGCGTACCGGTGCTGCCCCGGGGCGGCGGCACAAGCCTGGCGGGCCAGACCGTCGGGCACGCAATCATCCTGGACATGTCAAAGTACATGAACCGCGTGCTGGAGGTGAACACTGAGGAGCGATGGGCGCGCGTTCAGCCCGGCATCGTGCTGGAGCGACTCAACCACGAGATTCGGAACACAGGGCTGTTCTTCACGCCCGACCCGGCCACGTCCAACCGCTCCAACGTGGGCGGCGCGATTGGCAACAACTCGTGCGGGTCGCACTCGATCGTGTACGGAAAGACCATAGACCACATCATCGAGGTGGATACCGTCCTGTCCAACGGGGAGACCGCGAGGTTGGGGCCGCTCACGCCATCGCAGTTGGAGACTCGGCTGCACGGCGAGGGACTGGAGGGCGAGATCTACCGCCGCGTGCGGGACATCGCCCGTGCAAATGCCCCTGAGGTCGACCGGCGCTTCCCGAAGGTCATGCGCCGCGTGGGGGGCTACAACCTGGACGAGATCATGGACGACGACGGCTTCAACATGGCCAAGATGATCGTCGGTTCGGAGGGCACGCTGGCCACCATAACGGAGGTCAAGGTCAACCTGGAGCCGCGCCCGGCGGCCACCGCTCTCATGGCCGTCCACTTCAGCGGCCTGATAGAGGCGATGGAGGCCACGGTTGCCACCCTGGAGTTTCGACCGGCCGCCGTGGAGCTGGTGGGCCGCGTGATCATTCAGCAGATCAACGCTTCGCTGGGCTACCGGCGCCGCAGCGGCTTCATCGAGGGCGATCCGCACTCCATCCTGCTGGTCGAGACCGCAGGCGACACCGAGGCCGAGGTTGGCGCCCGGCTGGAGGAGATCGAGCGGAGCCTGCGCCGCAGCGGCAGGGGATACGCATTCATCAAGATGTTCGACAGGGCAGAGCAGGCCAACGTGTGGGAGGTTCGCAAGGCGGGCATAGGCCTGATGATGGGCGTCAAGAGCGCGGCCAAACCCATCCCGTTCATCGAGGACTGCGCCGTTGAAACGGACAGGCTGCCGGAGTACATCCAGCGCGTTGACGACCTGATTCGCGAGAACGGCACGGAAGCCGCGTACTACGGCCACGCGAGCGTCGGGTGCATCCACGTGCGGCCGTTCATCGACCTCAAGGAGGAGGAGGACGTGGAGCGGATGTACCGCATCTCCCGCGGCGCCTGCGACCTGGTGACGGAGATGGGCGGCGCCATGAGCGGCGAGCACGGCGACGGCCTGGTGCGCAGCATGTGGAACGAGCGAGTGTTCGGCACCACGCTCTACAACGCATTCCGCGAGGTCAAGCACGCCTTCGACCCCAAGGGCATCATGAACCCCGGCAAGATCGTGGACGCGCCGTCAATGGTTGAGAATCTCCGATACGGCGGGAGCTATCAGAAATTGACGCCGATTACCAAGCTGGACTTCTCCAGCGATGGCGGGATTCACCAGGCGGTGGAGATGTGCAGCGGCCTTGGCGCGTGCAGGCACACGCTGGGCGGCACAATGTGCCCGTCCTACATGGCGACTAGGGAGGAGGAGCACTCCACCCGCGGACGCGCCAACGCTCTGCGCGCAGTGCTCTCCGGCATGCTGCCGCCGGAGGAGTTCACGAGTCACAGGATGCAGCAGGTCATGGACCTCTGCCTGGAGTGCAAGGCGTGCAAGTCCGAGTGCCCGTCGCAGGTGGACATGGCAAAGCTCAAGTACGAGTTCCTGGACGCCTATCACACCAAGCACGGCTATCCAATGAGGTCGAAGCTGTTTGCCAACATCGGCTCGCTGAGCAAGCTAGGCAGCGCCTTCGCGCCGCTTTCGAACTGGGGCGCGAGCTTCCCGTTCACGCGCTGGGTGATGGACCGCTTCATGGACGTGGACCGGCGAAGGCCCCTGCCGGAGTTCGTAAGCCGCACGTTCCCGCGTCAGTTCCGGGGTCGCAGCGCCGCCTTCGACAGGCCCATACAGGGCCACGTGGTGCTCTTCAACGACACGTTCATGAACTACAACTACCCCGGCATCGGAATGGCTGCCACGCGGCTGCTGGAGCGGGCCGGATTCTCGGTGTCGCTTGTGGAGCGCAAGTGCTGCGGCCGCCCCATGATCTCCAAGGGGATGCTGGACGCCGCCAAGGCCAACGCACAGTACAACGTTGACCTGCTGTACCCCTACGTGGAGCAGGGCGCATACGTGGTGGGCTGCGAGCCGAGCTGCCTGCTGACCCTCCGCGACGAGTACCCGGATCTCCTGCGCTCGCCGGAAGCCGACCGCGTGGCGGAGAAGTCAATGCTGCTGGAGGAGTTCCTCCACATGCTGCTCAGCGAGGACAGGCTCAACCTGCGGTTCAGGGAGTCGCCGGGCCGCGCGCTGTACCACACGCACTGTCACTCCCGGTCGCTAGTGGGCACGGAGCCCGGGATGGCCGTGCTGAGTCTGATTCCAGGGCTGGACGTGCAGGAGAGCGATGCCGGTTGCTGCGGCATGGCGGGCGCGTTCGGCTATGAGAAGGAACACTACGACGTGTCGATGACCATAGGAGGGCAGCGACTGTTCCCGGCCGTGTCCGCTCTCGGCGAGGGCGGACAGGTGGTGGTGACTGGCATGTCCTGCCGGCAGCAGATACAGCACGGCACGAACCGCGCGCCCAGGCATCTGGCGGAGGTTCTGGCGGAGGCGCTGGATTGAGCGAGTCCGAGTTTCCGTCCACCAACCTGCAGTACGTGCTGTTCTGCAGCGACTTCGTGGAGCACCAGGGGCAGGTGTCCGTGTTCGGATTGCTGGATGGCGCGGACGTGCGCGGTACACTCCCGCGAGGCTCCCCCATGCCGGCCAAGGTGTTCCCGCTGAAGGTCGTGCTGGGCATCAACGCGCCGGTGGGCAAGCACCGCGTCAAGCTGGGCATTACGCGCCCCTCCGGCGGCATCATGACCACCGTGGACCTGGAGGAGTTTGCGATGCATCCGGAGGAGACCGTGCACCGGTGCATCGCGAGCCTGGACATGGAAGTGTCGGAGGATGGCCTGTACACCTTCAGGGTGTACCTGGACAACGAGCAAATCGGATGGGCCGTCCTGCCGATGAGCTTCACCGTGGACTTCGTGGACTGAGCCGGCCGGCGAGCAATCCTGCCGGGGAAACCGACACTCTGCGATTTCCTCCCTGGCGCGCGTCCCCGCGCTCTTGCCCGCACTGAACCGACGCCGCGCCGGCCGCCGGAAAACTCCGCGAAGAGTTCGGAAATTCAGGCGTCAAATGTCCTTGACACGCTACGCTTCCGACAGAATATCATCGGTTGGAGTTGAACGCTTCCGCGGCGGCATAGCCCTTCCGGGCCTTCCCCGCGACGTACACAACCCAGACCACTCACAGGTCTGCGGCGCGTCTTGGCGACCTCCGGGTTGCCAACTGATCAGGTCACTTCCCAGGGGTCGGTTTACTCAATTATTGTCCTGCAGGAGGTGGTTCAGTGGGCGCCAAGGCTCCGTCAATCCATCTACTAAGCGACGGAACCATCAAGTATGACGGCGGTTCCATATTCGGTCAGATTCCCAAGGTGGACTGGGAGCAGCACATGAAGCCCGACCGGTGGAACCGCATTAGCCTGGGTCTCAACTGCCTGTTGATCCGCACGGACGACGGCAACGTGCTGGTCGACACGGGAGCGGGCACCAAGGACACCGGCAGGCAGCGCGAGGCGTTCGGCCTGTCATCCAGCAAACTGCTGAGGAGCCTGAAAGAAGTCGGCCTCTCCGCCAAGGACATCGACAAGGTTATCCTGACCCACCTCCACTTCGACCACTCCGGCGGGTGCACCAAGGTGGAGCGCTCCGGACGGGTGGTGCCGGCGTTTCCCAGGGCGTCCTACGTTGTGCAGAAGGCCTGCTGGGAGTACGCCAGGGAGCCGGGCGAACGCGGCAGGGAGTCCCACCACTCGGAGGACTACGCCTGCCTGAAGGACTCCGGGCAGCTATCGCTGGTAGACGGCGACTGCGAGATACTCCCGAACGTGTGGGTGAAGTCCACTGGGGGCCATTGCAGCGGCCACCAGGTGGTCCACGTGAACTCCGGCGGAGAGAAGGTGGTGTTCCTGGGAGACCTGATACCCACTACTCACCACCTGAATCTGCCGTGTGTTTCCGCGCTCGACCAGTTCCCGGAGGACACGGTGGAGATCAAGCGGGAGCTCATAGCCAAGGCCGTGAAAGACGGCTGGCTCGTGATTTTCGCTCACGGCAACGGGGACAGGGCAGGCTACGTGGAGGAGCGCGACGGCGTCGTGAGCCTCCGGCCCATCAACCTCTAGCGCTCCAGCTCCGGCCCAAGCAGCGGCATCGTAGCGGAAGAGCAAGCAACTCTTCGACGCGCCCGCTGAAAGCTCATCTGATGATGAGCCGGAACAAGTCCGTGCGCCGCGGCGCCGTGCCGACTACAAGCAGCCCGCGGAGCAAGTACAACCCCTCTCGTGGTATGATTAACGCAGTGCGCGCGCCTGACGTTCAACGGCTGCCAGGCGCGCAGTCCCAACCAAGGGAGGTCTTGGCATGGAGCAGAGCGAAATCACGGTGTACGGCGCAAACTGGTGCGGTGACTGCAGACGCGCAAAGAAGTTCATGGATGACAATGGCGTTGGGTATGATTGGGTTGACATTGAGAACGATCCAGCGGCCGTCGATCTGGTGCTCAAGCTGAACGGCGGCAAGCGCGTCATCCCCACCATAGTGTTCGAGGACGGCTCCATTCTGATCGAGCCAACCAACTCGGAGCTGGCCGGCAAGCTGGGTGTCGGGAAGTAGAGGGACAGTGGGTCCGAAGACAGCCCCGATGCCTGCCGCAGACCTGCAGGAGCGGCTCGACCTTTCGTTCCTCGATGGCCGGCTGTTGGCAGAGGCACTCACGCACTCCTCAGCCGTCAACGAAGACCCGCAGGCCAGCCCTGCGTCCAACCAGCGCCTGGAGTTCCTGGGCGACGCCCTGATTGGCCTCGTGGCGGCGAGGGAGCTGTACAGGTTGGCGCCCGATGCGCAAGAGGGCTCGCTCACCGAGCTTCGGGCCGCGGTGGTGCGCCGCGAAACGCTGGCGCGCGTGGCCAGAGGCATCTCGCTTGGCGACTACCTGCGGATGGGCCAGGGCGAGGACGCCAGCGGCGGGCGAGAGCGGGACTCTAACCTCGCCGCGGCACTGGAGGCCCTTGTGGGAGCCGTACTCCTGGACCTGGGTGCGGAGGAGGCCTGCAACGTGGCGCTACGGCTGATGCGGCCGGAGGTTGAGCGAGTGACCCGGGAGGGCGCTGAGCGAGACCCCAAGTCACGGCTGCAGGAGGCTGCGCAGGGCATGGGCATGGGTTCTCCGACGTACCGGACTGTCTCACAAACTGAACCTGAGCAGGGTAGGACCTTTCGCATCGAGGTGCTCGTGGCGGGCCAGGTTATGGGGACTGGTTCAGGCAAACGCAAGTTGGACGGCGAACGGGCCGCGGCGCTGGAAGCGTTGGAGCTTCTGGCTAAGACCGACAGGCTGGGCACATAGGGCGGGGCAATGCTGGGGCAGGTACACGACCACATCGTCAGGGAGCTTGGCGAAAGCAGCCGCACTGACACCATCTTCGTGCTCACCGCCATCGTGTTCAATCTTCTCGCACTGGCGGTAAGCTCAGGAATGGCTGCCGCGGCAGTGGAGGAGCGTGCAGGCCGCGCCGCGGATATCCAGATAGCCGCCTCAACCTATGACATACTGCTTGCCGTTTTCATCGGCATGACCATGCTGATCAACGCTGTGGCTGTGGCTGCGCTCGTCCTGGGCAGGCGCAACCGAAGGACGCTGCTCGACGGGCTGGTCGCCATGTACCGCGACAACGAGGTGGACAGGTACTACGATCCGTCCCTGGTCTCCAACTACGGCATGCGCTACCTGCTGTTCGGCTGCGTGATCGTGGCTCTGGCGCTCACGGCCACCGCAGTCCCGCTGATCATTCGAATAACAGGCTGAACGGGCACCGGCGAGCATTATCGACCCTCGCGTTGCCACGGCATGGGGGCCGTGCTAAGATTCCACCATGTTCAGCAGGCTGCTTGGCAGACGCGAGAAGGTACAGCAGGGCCTGAGGAAGAGCCGCGAGTCCTGGTACTCCCGCGTCGCACAGATGGTCCAGCGCTCCCGCCTGGATGAAGAGGCGTGGGAGGAGCTGGAGGAGATGCTCATCTCGGCGGACGTGGGCGTGGCCGCCGCTACGCAGCTAATCGACAGCACCCGCTCGAGGGCGGCCGAAAGTGGTGCGCGTGACGTCGAGGACGTCATGGAGATACTCAAGGGCGAGATTGTGGACGCCCTGGGGGTTGGCGAGCCAGCGGATACTCACGCCGTCGAGGCCAAGCCGCACGTGGTCTTGACCGTCGGAGTGAACGGAGTCGGCAAGACTACCAGCATCGCAAAGCTTGCACACTACTACGGAGAGCAGGGCTACAAGACCGTCCTGTCGGCCTCGGATACCTTCCGCGCCGGCGCCATCGACCAGCTGCGGACGTGGGGCGACCGGCTTGGAGTGGACGTGATAGCGCACGGGCCGGGCGGCGACCCCGCCGCCATCGCCTATGACGCGCTGGAGGCAGCGAGGGCGAGGCAGGCGGACGTGGTGCTGGTGGACACTGCAGGCCGGCTTCACACGCAGCTGAACCTGATGGAGGAGATGAAGAAGATAGCGCGGGTGCTCTCGCGCCTCGACCCGCAGGCCCCCCACGAAACCCTGCTGGTGCTGGACGCCACCACCGGGCAGAATGGACTGGCTCAGGCGCGGTCGTTCACGGAGGCCGTGGGGTGCACGGGAGTAGTGCTGGCCAAGCTGGACGGCACTGCCAGGGGAGGCGTGGTCATTGCCATTGTGCGGGAGCTTGGACTGCCGGTGCGATACATCGGCACCGGCGAGGGCGTAGATGACATTGCCCCCTTCGACGCGAGGGAGTTCGTTGAGGAGCTGTTTTCGCCCGCCTCAGGTTAGCGGGCGACGCCCCCATTCTTGGTGTCGTGAACGCAGGCAGTAAGTCCCCTTACGCCACGGACGCATCCAAGCGCGGGAGCAGCGGGGGACTGCGCCGTTGAGCGTCGTACTCTGGCTCCTGGCCGTACAACTGGTCGGGCTGGCCGCATTCCCCATCGCCTTCGCGCTCATGCCGGCACTGCGCGACCGCGGCTACTCGGTCGCCAAGCCGCTCGGGCTGATCCTCCTAGCGTGGCCGCTCTGGCTTCTCGGCTCGTTCAACCTCGTGCCCACGAACACGCTCTCGCTGTGGGGAGCGCTTGCAGTTATGGCCCTCGTTGCAGGCCGGATCGCATACGTGCGTCGCGAAGAGATCGCGGCGCTGCTGCGGCGGGAGGGCCACGCCATTCTGATGGTGGAGGGAGTGTTCCTCCTGACGTTCCTGGCCTGGGTGATCTACCGCGCCTACGACCCCGCCATCGGCAGCACGGAGCAGCCGATGGACTTCGCATTCCTCAACGCCGCCGTGCTTGCGGAATTCTTCCCGCCGGAAGACCCGTGGCTGCGCGGCGGCGACCTGCCGTACTACTACTTCGGCTTTCTGATGATGGGCAACCTCACGGAGATGACGCTGATCCCCACCCGCGTCTCGTACAACCTGGCGCTGGCGCTCATACCGGCGATGGCGGCGTCAGCGGCGTTCGGGCTGGTCTACAACCTGATTCGCGCCCACGGCTTGAACGCGTGGCAGGCGGTGCGATTCGGGCTGGTCGCTCCGGTGCTGCTGCTGGTGGTGAGCAACCTGGTGGGCCTGCTAGAGTTTCTGCGGATACGCGGGTTCGGTTCGCCCGGATTGTGGAGTTGGATAGGCATAAAGGACCTGGGCCCGGTGGAATCGCTTTCGTGGCGTCCCTTGGACTACCTGTGGTGGTGGCGGAGCACGCGTGTCATAGACACGCTCAACGAGGACGGTGGCAGCCTGGACTACACGATCACGGAGTTCCCGTTCTTCAGCTTTCTGCTGGGCGACCTGCACCCGCACGCCATGTCGATTCCGTTTGTGCTGCTGTTCGTGTGCTTCTGCCTGGCCTTGTACCTGTCGCCGGCGCGCGCCGCGGCGAGGGCGCTGCGAGAGAGGCTGTGGACTGTCCTCGCGGCGGCTGTGATGCTGGGCGCGCTCGCGTTCGTGAACGTCTGGGACATCGCCACGTTCGGCACGCTGTGGGCCGTGGTGGTCGTATTCCGGTCCGTCCGCGAGACCCAAGGCGACTGGGCCCGCGCTCTATCCCTTGCGTGGCCGCCAATCGCCGTGACGTTGCTGCTCGCGGTAGTCCTGTACGCGCCGTACTACGTGAGCCTGGACAGCCAGGCCTCCGGCATCCTTCCGGTCGGGGAGGTGGGCACTCGCCCGATTCACTTCCTGATACTCTGGGGCTTGTTCCTGGCGATACTTGCGCCGTTCCTGCTCCGGCAAGCGTACAACGCGCTCCCACTGCCACGGTCAAGCTCGGCAGCCGTCGACGTCGACGAGACGGAGGCCGCCGCGACTCTGGAGACACCCGCGGGCGGCGCGCCTCAGCCCGCGTTCGCGGAGGTGTTCTGGCCGCGCGCCGCTGTTTCGCTCGCAGTCGTCATGCTGCCGTTCTTCATCTGGGCGGCCTGGCATCTTGGGTGGAACACGGTTGCCGGAACATCCAACCCGTTCGCCGTGGTGGGGGAGCGGCTGGTGAGCGTGCTGCCTCTTGCCTCACTGCTGGCCGCGGCAATCTACGCTCTCATACGCGTCGGTGAGAGAGGCGATCAGCCCGCAGTTGTGTTCGTGCTGGCAATGGTCTCGGTGGGGCTGCTGCTGATTCTGGGGCCGGAGTTCCTGCGCCTGGACGACCTGTTCCACAACAGGATGAACACCATATTCAAGCTGTACTACCAGGCATGGATTCTCCTTGCGACGGCCTCCGCCTTTGGCCTATACTGCCTCAGTTCAATCGGGCTGCCGAGCCGCGGGACGCTCCGCGCGGCGATGACGGGCTGGTGGGTCGTGATTGGCCTGCTGTTGGCGGGCAGCCTGTACTATCCGGTGGAGGCGGTGCTGACCAAAAGCGGGCAGTTTCAGGGCGAAACTACCCTGGACGGCCTGGCGCACGTGGCGCGAAGCAGCCCGGGGGAGTACGCGGCCATTCTATGGCTGCAGGACAACGCACAGGAGGGCGACGGCTTGTTGGAGGCCGTGGGTGGCAGCTACACAGCATACGGCAGGATATCGAGCAGCACCGGGTTGCCGGCCGTGCTGGGATGGCCTGGGCATGAGCATCAGTGGCGCGGCTCGACTCTGCCGTTCGAGGGCAGGGAAGAGGACGTACGGACTATCTATGAGACGCGGGATGCGTCCGAGGCGGCAGACCTTCTGGATGAATACCGAATCAAATATGTAGTGGTGGGGCCGCGTGAGCGGGCCTCGTACGGGACGATGGGCCTGTCCAAGTTCTCGGCGCTGGGAGACGAGGTATTCTCGCAGGACGACGTGACCATATACAGGATTCCAGAGTGACCATTCGATGACGAGCGACACAGCGTACACGGTAGAGCCGCAGGAGCGGCCGGCGCAGAGCGCCGCCGCCGGCGGCATGCCATTCGAGCGGTGGGAGCTGGTTGCCTTCGGAGTCATATTCCTCGTCGCTCTGTCGATGAGGCTGTGGGATCTGGGTTCGAGGGCATTCGGCTACGACGAGAGCCTTCACGCCTACTACAGCTTCCGCCTGGCACAGGGCTTCGAGTATCTCCACAACCCGCTTACGCACGGCCCGTTCCAGTACCACATCATGGCGGCATTCTACTTCCTGCTGGGCGACAGCGACTACGTGTCCCGCCTGTCGCACGCGCTGTTCGGCGCGGCGCTCGTGCTGCTTCCGCTATTTCTGAGGCAGCGGCTGGGCAGAGCCGGGGCGCTCGCCACCTCCCTCATGCTGGCGTTCTCTCCAATGATGCTGTTCTACAGCCGGTACGCCCGCAACGACATATACATGGCGGTGTGGACGCTCGCCCTAGTGGTGCTCCTCTGGCGCTACGTGGACGAGGGCAAACCACGGTACCTCTACCTCAGCGCCGCGGTGCTCGCGCTGTCGTTCGCCACCAAGGAGACCACATTCATCTTCGTGGCCATCCTGGGCAGCTACCTGCTCATCGTGGCGGCGACGGACTGGATACCCTGGCTGCTCCGGCAGAGAACGCCAACCCGGTTTGCGGACCCGGCGGCGGGCGGCGAGTATCGATACATACCCGGCGTGGGCTTCGGCTACGGCCCAGACCCGGAGCCAACCCGCCTATCGAGCTTCTCGCGGTGGGGAGCGTACCTGGTGCTGCTGGCAACGCTGACGGCGCCGCACGTGTCGTCCGCGGTGAGCATCTTCCAGGACCGGCTCGCCGGAGCGGGGATCATACTGGCAAGCTCCGACGGCCTGGTGGGCGCGCCGTCCGGCGACACACTGTTCACGATTCAGGACGTGGACATCACCAAGGGTATCGTTGTGGCGCTCATCGTGCTGGTGCTCATCCTGTGGTTCTCCACCATGGTCGGCATCACATGGAACCGTCGGCTCTGGCTGCGCTGCGCGGTGGTGTTCTACAGCATCTGGCTGCTGCTGTTCACCACGTTCCTCACCAACATGCTGGGTCTGGGCAGCGGGTTTTGGCAATCGCTGGGCTACTGGCTGGCGCAGCACGACGTGAACCGCGGAGACCAACCCTGGTACTACTACTTCGTCATCACGCCGCTGTACGAAACGTTGCCGGTGCTGCTCTCCGTGGCCGCCGTCATCTACTACGCGTTCAGGGGCGACAGCTTCACGCGGTTCCTCGCGTACTGGACGGTGCTGACGTTCGCGCTCTACTCCGTGGCAGGCGAGAAGATGCCGTGGCTGGTCGTGAACATCGCATTGCCGATGATCGTTATTTCCGGCAAGCTCATCGGGGACATGGTGGCGGCTACGTCGTGGGCGAGAATCCGGCAGGCCAGGGGCGTATATCTCTTTCCCCTGGCTGCGCTTCTCGTGTACCTCGTCGCCAGGCTGCTGCTGTTCGACATTCAGCGCGGCAACGTGCTGAACTTCCTGGAGTTCGTGACGCTTCTGGGCTTCGCGCTTGTGCTGGTGGGCCTGGGCGTCCACCTGCTGCTGCGGTCCGGCGCGGCGAACGGGCTGCGACTGACGGCGCTGTCGCTTGCGCTACTGCTCGGCGTGCTCTCGGCGAGGGCCGGCTGGCAGGCCACCTACGTACACGGCGACGAGCCGATCGAGATGATCGTCTACGCGCAAGACTCGGGAGACGTGCCGCGGATAATCGACCGCGTGCGGGAGATTGCGGAGTCGTCTGAGGAGGGTTACGACATGCCGCTTACAGTCGACAAGGACGCCTACTGGGGCATGCTCTGGTACATTCGCGACTTCAACAACGCGGAGTACGCGGACCTGGACAACCTGACTGAGGCCCCCCAGGGCGAGGTGGTGCTCATCAGCAACAACAACCGGTCCAAGATGACGGCATACCTTGACCAGTACGCGCCAGCAGAGGACTTCACGTACCTCTGGTGGCCGGCCGAAGGGTACAAGCCGTGTGGCGAGGCGGGCACGGAGCCATGCTTCCGCCTCACGGACCTGTTCAGCAACCTGGTGAGCAAGGATAAGTGGCGAGAGGGCCTGGACTACTACATCTACCGCAAGACAGACCTCGAATTTCTGACTCATGATGCGGTCGCATTCTTCCCCAAGGAGGATGCGGAGGAGTAGGCCGCGAGGCATGGGGCTGATTGTCCCGTTCCGACACCGGAGACTACCGTAGAGCCAAGAATCCCTTCCCCCGTCTGCGGGGGAAGGTCAGGATGGGGGCAAAGAAGAATATGTCCGCACGGTTCACCCCCATCTCAATCTTCCCCCATCAAGGGGGAAGAGGTTTTGCAAAGGCCGCCACTCACAGCTATACTTGAACCTGTGAGAGCCTACCGGCGATACATACTGATGGAATCCCGCATTGCATAGGTCCCTGCGTTTCTGGCTGGCCATAGCAGCGAGCCTGCTCTTTCTGGGCATCTTCTTTGCCCGCATTGACCCAGGCGAGACGTGGGCGAAGCTGGGGGAGGCCAACTATCTCCTGGTGCCGCCGGCGATTGCCGTCTACTTTGCGGCCGTCTACTTCCGCTCGCTGCGCTGGCAGTACCTGTTGTCGCCGATGAAGAAACTGGCTGTGGCGCGCCTCTATCCCGTGGTGATAGTCGGCTACATGGCGAACAACCTGCTGCCAATTCGCCTGGGCGAGGTGGTTCGCGCCTACTACCTCGGCGAGCGAGAGAAGGTGAGCAAGGTCTCGTCGCTGGCAACCATAGCGGTTGAGCGGGTATTCGACGGCCTGACGCTGCTGTTTCTCGCCGCCGTGGTGTCGCTGTTTCTGCCGCTGGTCGGGCTGCTGCAGGGACTCGCCGACAGGGCGGGGGTGCCCTGGGTGCTGCTGGCGCTCGCAATGTCGATGCCGTTCGTGCTTGTGGCGGCCTTCATGGTGCTGGCTTCCTACTCGCCAAGGTGGTTTGAGGTGCTGCTGGAGCGGCTCATAGCCGTGCTGCCTGCGCCGATACGACCGAAGGTCTCAGGGCTGGTCGGCATGTTCATCAGCGGCCTGACCGTGCTGCAGCACCCGCGGCGGCTGCTCGCGGTGTTCCTGCTCTCGCTGCCGGTATGGCTGGCGGAGGCGTTCATGTACTACGTCCTTGCCTTCTCACTTGACCTGCACAACGTATTCGAAGTTACGGAGTTGGCGGGGGTTATCCTGCTGGTGACGGCAGTGTCCAACCTGGCCATATCGGTGCCCACGGCGGGCGGCGGAATCGGCGCGTTCGAGGTCGCGGCGGCGGCAACGCTCAGCCTGCTGGGCGCGGACGAGAGCACGGCGGGGGCCTACGCCATACTCGTCCACGCGGCGCTTCTGGTGCCGGTGACGCTGTTGGGCCTGCTGTATCTGTGGACGGACCGGACGTCGCTGGGTCGGCTCACGCGTGAGAGCACAGCAGATCGCGATGCGACACCATACGGCTCTGCAGGCATGCCCCTGCGAGCGGAGGAGAAGCCATGAAAGTCGGGATCATCGGCGCAGGGGCCGCGGGCATGGCTGCTGCGTACACGCTGGGCAAGGCGGGCCATCAGGCCATAGTCTACGAGGGCGCGCCATTCCTGGGTGGCCAGGCCTCCACGTTCGACGTGGGAGGCGGCCGGCTAGAGCGCGGATACCACCACCTGTTCACGAGCGACACGGACATCGTAGACCTGATTCACGAGCTTGGCCTGGGGCCGAAGCTGGCGTGGATCGAGTCCAAGGTCGGCTTCTTCTACGGCGGCCGCATCTACGACTTCGTTACGCCGATGGACCTGCTGAAGTTCAAGCCCCTCAGCCTCATCGACCGGTTCCGGCTCGGCCTCGTGACCCTGTACCTTCGCCGGTACAAGGACTGGCGCAAGCTGGAGCCTCACGCTGCCTCGGACTGGATTCGCCGCCGCGCTGGCAGGGGCGTCTACGACGTGGTGTGGGGGCCGCTGCTGCGCGGCAAGTTCGGAGCGCACTACGACAAGGTGGCGATGCCCTGGTTCTGGGGAAAGATTCAGACCCGGTTCGCCTCCCGCGGCAAGGGAGTGAAGGGGATGCAGAAGGAGAGGCTGGGATACCCTCTCGGCAGCTTCGCGGAGATATTCGAGGTACTGGACACGCGTATCAGGGAGCTTGGCGGCGAGGTGCACCTCTCGACACCGGTACGCTCGATACGCGTCCGAGACGGCCGCGCCGACGGCCTGGAGGTGCAGACGAGCGCCGATGGCACAGAGATGCTCGACTTCGACGCCATCCTCTCCACCACGCCATCCTACGTGTTCCCGCGGTTGGTGGAGGGCCTGCCGCAGGACTACCTGGACAGGCTGCGGCGCGTGGAGTACCTTGCCGCCGTACTCGTCATCCTCGTGCTGAAGGAGCCATTCTCGCACACTTACTGGCTGAACATCGCCGACAGGTCGATTCCGTTCGTGGGACTGATAGAGCAGACCAACTTCGTCGACTCGTCGCTGTACGGCGGCAAGCACATCCTGTACATCTCCAACTACCTCGGCGACGACAGCCCGTTGTTCAACATGCCGCAGGATGAGCTGTTGGAGGAGTACCTGCCGCACCTGAAGAAGATCAACCCGCAGTTCGACCGCTCCTGGATCGAGGAGTGGCACTATCACAAGGTGGCGGCAGCCCAGCCGATCATCGGCGTGAACTACTCGCAGCAGCTGCCGGACCACCGCACGCCCATCTCCGGGCTGTATCTGGCCAACACCACGCAGGTGTACCCGGAAGACCGCGGCACCAACTACAGTGTGCGCATGGGCAAGCGCGTGGCGGCGATGATGATGGAGGACATGGCGTAGCGTGAACCTGCTCTACGATCGGGAGATGCGCGTCTACTGGACGCTCTGCGGCTCAGACGGCAACAACGCCTACCTGATCGTGTGCCCGGAGACGGCGGAGAGCATCATCGTGGACGCGCCGCTCAATCCGGAGGCGATTATCTCTCAGGCGCAGGGCACGCACGTCCGCGCCGTTCTCATCACACACCGGCACCGTGACCACACCGAGGGACTAGGCCAGATCGTCGAGGCCACCGGCGCGCCCGTAGTCGCTCATGCCGACGACGCAGACGGCTTGCCATCGCCGCCAGACATCCTCGTCGCGGACGGCGACACCCTCCACGCAGGCACGCTGGAGGTGAAGGCCATTCACGTGCCGGGGCACACACCCGGCTCGACGTGCTTTCTCGCTGGCAACCACCTGTTCACCGGCGATTCGCTATACGCTGGCGGGCCGGGCGAGACGCGCGGCCCGGAGGCAACGCTGCAGATCCTCGAGGGCATCACGCGCAAGCTGTTGGTGCTTCCTGAGGACACCTTCGTGCTACCGGGCCACGGCCAGGGCGCCAACATCGCCGCTGCGCGCAGGCTCTACAGGCACTGGGTGGAGCAGTACCCCGACCTACTGCCGCCCCTGCAGGACGCCCCGAGCGGTGGGTGACGGCCGCCATGACAGGGCGCAAGGCAGCGCGTCAACGAGAAGCAAGCGGGGCCGACTCATTCACCGGCATGACCTGTCGTGGCGTGGACTCGGAGACGTGGGACGACCTGGTACGGCTGTTCATGGCGCCGGGAGGCCCCAAGTACTGCTGGTGCATGGTCTGGCGCACGATGCCTCCGAAGGAGAGCCGCAGCGATAACGATGCCAAGCGCGCAGGCCTGGAGAGTCGGATGCGAGACGGGGTGCCCATCGGCATTCTGGGCTACGTGGACGGCGAGCCGGTCGCGTGGTGCTCCGTTGCGCCGCGTGACACTTTCCGCCGCGGCCTTGCCGGCAAGACGGCCGCTGCATGGGACAGCGATGGCGTGTGGTCGATATCCTGCTTCTACGTGCCGCGACGCCTGCGAGGGCAGGGCGCAACGCGCCGACTCATCGCCGCGGCGGTGGATTACGCGCGGGAAGGCGGTGCAAAGGTCGTGGAGGCGTACCCCGTTGCCCCCGACTCACCAAGCTACCGGTTCATGGGGACTGTGCCGTCGTTCCACAAGGCCGGCTTCCGAGAGGTGGGCACGGCGGGCACGCGTCGCAGGGTGATGCGGCTGGAACTCAGCGACGTCTAGCGCCTGCTGGCGGCTCTCGCCCGCTCGTAGACCTCGATGAACCCCTCAACCGAGGTGCGGGCCACCGCCTGGCCAATCAGGTCCAGCGGCAGATCCTCCGGCTTCTTGAACCGCACGCAGGACTTGCCCATGTTGAGCTTCTTGCCGCTGGCACGGTACTCCTCCTCGAACCACTGCGCCGTCTCCGGGTCGCCGTAGACGTTCATCAGGTATATGGACATGTAGTTCTTCTGGGACGCCAGCGCCACGTTCTGCAGCGCCTGCTTGTTGTAGGTGTCCGGGTAGCGCTCCAGCGGTATCACGTAGCCGATCATGCCGAACTGCATTATCTCCTCGAATCCCGGCGGCAGGTTGTCGAGGATCAGCTTGCGCATCGTCTCCATCGCCTCGCGCCTCTCCGGCGTCTGCTCCGCAAGGTACTCATCGACTGTAGTGGCAGTGCTGTATGCCATGCGTCTACTCCTCAGGCAGGGTATCGGCCGTCCAACTAGATTGATGTCGGACGGGTTCTCATTATACCACCGACTCTGGCCGCGTTCCCAAAGCCGGGGATAAGCGCAGCGCGCCCCATTGAACCATCACATGGTTTGTGCTAACATCCCTAGCTAGAAAAATCACAATCTGAGGAGACAGTGTGGCCAGCGGAGAAAGCCTCAGAGAGCGAATAAGCGGCGCTCTGGCCGGTCAATCGGCCAGAACTAAGACTGTTCTCTCCTCGCTTCTTGCCATAGAGGACGAGCTGGGCTACATCCCGCCTCCGGCCATCGAGCAGGTGGCCGAGTTCACCGGCTCCACCATCAACGACGTGTGGGGCGTCGCCTCCTTCTACACCAACTTCCGCTTTACGCCACCCGGCGAGCACGTGGTGGAGCTGTGCTGGGGCCCCACGTGCCATCTGCTGGGGGCGCAGCAGATAATCCAGGCCGCGCTCCAGACCCTCGGACTCAATGAAGAGGGCGACACGGCAGACGGAAAGGTCTCGCTCAAGTACAACACCTGCCTGGGCGCATGCCCTCAAGGCCCAGTCATAAGCGTAGACCACAAGATTCTCAGCCCGCAGTCCCTCGGCGTGAACGGCGGCGCGGCAATGAGCGAGCGTGTGGCAGAACTGGTGTCCCGGCTGAGAAACGGGACATCCTGAGCGGAGAGAACTTGCCAAACTACGAAGAGCTGCATCAGGAAGCCCAGACCCGCCTCCTTGAGTTGGAAGGCGGCGGGAAGCCGTGGATTCGCGTCGGCTCAGCCATTTGCTGCGAGGCCGCCGGCGCAGACGAGACTCTCAAGGCAATCCACGCCGAGCTTGAGACGCGAAAGATCGATGCCAACGTCAACATCGTCGGATGCCTTGGCCTGTGCTATGCCGCGCCACTCGTGGACTTGCAGAAGCCCGGAGGCTCGCGGGTGTTCTATGGCAACGTGACGCCCGACATGGCGGCCGAGCTCGTGGAGTCGTGCGTAGCCGGTGACGACCTCAGGCCGGACTGGGCACTGGCCTACACGGGAAGAGTCACCCTCGACGGCATTCCGCGGCTGGACGACCTGCCGGTCTGGAACAAGCAGGTGCGCATAGCCCTGCGGAACTGCGGCCACATAGACCCTCTGGACATATACCAGTACATCGCCCAGGGCGGCTACGCAGCGCTCGACAAGGCAGTCAATCGGATGACGCCCCAGGAGGTGCTGAAGGAGGTTCAGGACTCAGGCCTGCGGGGCAGGGGAGGGGCGGCATTCCCGACGGGCACCAAGTGGGGCTTCCTGGCACGCTCTCCGGGGCCGGTCAAGTACATCCTCTGCAACTGCGAGGAGGGCGACCCGGGCGCGTACAACGACAAGGGCATACTAGAAAGCGACCCGCACTCGCTCATCGAGGGTACGATACTGGCCGGATACGCCACCGGCTCCTCCAACGGCGTGGTGTTCATTCGACACGGCCACGAGGGGCCAATTCACCGAACCGAGCGCGCCATCGAGCAGGCGTACGAGCTGGGCCTGCTTGGCGACAACATCCTGGGCTCCGACTTCAGCTTCCACGTTGAGGTGTCACTCACGGGCGATTCCTACGTCGCCGGTGAGGAGACGGCGCTCATGGAGTCCATAGAGGGCAACCGGGCGATGCCGCGGGCGCGTCCGCCGTTCCCGGCGGCGTCCGGCGTGTGGCGCCTTCCCAGCAATATCAACAACATCAAGTCGCTGGCCTACGTCTCGGAGATCGTGTCGCGCGGCGGCGAGTGGTTCGCCGGAATCGGCACGGAGGGCAGTAAGGGCACGGCGATTCTCTGCCTGTCCGGACACATCAAGCGCCCAGGCATGTACGAGATCCCGATGGGATTGACAATCAGGGATGTGCTCGAAGAGGTGGGCGGGGGCGTATCACCCGGTGAGCGCATCAAGGTCCTTCAGACGGGGGGGCCGCTGGGAGGCGTGCTGGGCGACGAGGCATTCGACGTGCGAATCGACTTCGACGAAATGTCCAGGGCGAGCGCAATCTTGGGGTCCGGCGGGATCATCGTCGGCAACGAGACGGTCGACGTGGTTGACCTGATCAGGGTACTGATAGCGTTCAACCAGTACGAGTCGTGCGGCAAGTGCTTCCCATGCAGGCTCGGCAACACGCACATGCTGGAGATACTTGAGCGCATCTACGAGCACGAGGCGAGACCGTCCGACCTGCAACTGATGGAGCGTATCGGCAACAATATGAGAATGGGTTCGCTATGCGGGCACGGGCAGCTTGGCTACAACCCCGTGTCCTCGGCATTGAAGTACTTCGGAGAGGACTTTGCGGCCCACATGGAGGAGGGCCGGAGCCCGACCGGGCAGAGCATGACGCCCGTATTCACGCCTCAACGAACGCGTTCGCGCTGGACGTCAGCCCAGCCCCTGGAGCTTAGATTCTAAGGAGACTCATGGCCTCTGCGATTTCGGTTGTCATCGACGGAAAAGAGGTAATCACCCAGCCGGGCAAGACCATCATCCAGGCGGCCATGGATTCGGGTCTCTACATCCCGTATCTCTGCTACTACCCCGGCATGAAGCCGTTTGGCGCCTGCCGGATGTGCGTCGTTGAGGTCGAGAACGCCCGCGGCACACCCGCGTCCTGCACGACCCCCGCCGCCGACGGCATGGTGGTGCACACCAACACGCCGCAGATCCAGGAGCTCCGCAAGGGCATCACCGAGCTAATCATCTCAGAGCATCCGCACGGCTGCCTCACCTGCCATCGCACGAACATTGACGGCGCAGACCTGTGCGGCCCCGAGGACATCTGCCAGCGCCACGTCTCAGTCACCGACCGATGCGTGGCCTGCCCCAAGAACGAGCGGTGCGAGCTCAAGGACACCACGATATTCGTGGGCACCGGCCTGACTACGCCACTCACGTACAAGTACCGCGAGCTGCCAGTGGTCACGCAGGACCCGTTCTACGACATGGACTACAACCTCTGCATCGTGTGCGGACGCTGCGTTCGTGCCTGCGAGGAGATTCGCGGAGACAGCGCCATCACGTTCACGGAGCGGTCCGGCATATCGCTGGTTGGCCCCGCGCATGGCACGTCGCTGCTGGAGTCCGGCTGCGAGTTCTGCGGCTCCTGCATAGACGTTTGCCCGGTGGGAGCGCTCGTAGAGTCCCCATACAAGTGGGAGAAGGCCGTTGATACGGTCTCCACCACGTGCCCGCAGTGCCCGGTGGGCTGCCAGCTGAAGCTGGAGGTAAACCGGCGGGGCAGGGTCATTCGAGCCATACCCGACCTGGAGGCCGAGGCCAACAGGGGACAGGCCTGTTTCAAGGGCAAGTTCGGCCTGGATTTCGTCAACAGCCGCAGCAGGCTCAGAAATCCGCTGATCAGGCGCGACGGCGTGCTGGAGGAGGCGTCCTGGGAGGAGGCGATTGCGCTCGTGGCGGAGAAGCTGGGAGAGTACAAGGGAGACTCATTCGCCGCCATCGCGTCCTACCGCGGCACCAACGAAGAGAGCTACCTTGTCCAGAAGTTCGCGCGCACGGTGATGGGCACCAACAACGTTGACCACGCCTCCAACCTGAAGCCGGAGCTTGCGAGGCCCCTGCAGGGCGCTCTCGGATTCCAGGCGGCAACCAACCCCGTCTGGGACCTGGACAAGGCGGGCTGCATACTCACCGTGAGCACCAACGTCACCGAGGAGCACAACGTGACCGCAGTGCCCGTCAAGCGGGCAGTGCAGAACGGAGCCAAGCTCGTAGTCATCGACCCTCGCGAGGTTGAGTTGACGCGCTACGCAACCGTTTGGGTCCGGCCGAGGCCGGGCACCGAGGCAACGCTGCTCGGCGGCATGCTGCGGGTCATTTCCGACGAGGTGCTGGAAGACCAGGATTTCATTCGAGAGCGGTGTGAAAACCTGGACGGCCTCAAGAACTCGCTCTGGCGGTTCGATCTCAGTCGAGTGGAAGTCGTCACGGGCGTACCCCAGGAAGAGATTCGCACCGCTGCCCGCACGTTCGCCGGCAACGGCCCCGCAGCCATCCTCTACGCGCTGGATACCGTGCCCGCGTCGGAGAGGGAGGCGTGCGTGAACGCCATCTTGGACCTCGCGCTCCTCACGGGCAACGTGGGCAGGCCACACAGCGGCCTCTACCCGTTGCGGCCGGGCACCAACGATCAGGGCTCGTGGGACGTGGGTTGCGTGCCTGACCTGCTGCCGGGATACCGCCCGGTGGATGACGCCGACGCACGTTCAGTCCTGGGTGAAGCGTGGGGCTCCGAGCTGCCAAGCGGCGCAGGGATCGGCGTCCTGGATGCGTTCCAGGCCGCATCCGATGGCCGCGTGAAGGCGATGATGGTGATCGGAGACAGCGCGTCCTATCACAGCGGTGAGCTGGGCGACATACAGGCCGCGGCCGGCAACCTCGACTTCCTGGTGGTGCAGGACACCTTCCTCACCGGTCTGGCACAGGTTGCGGACGTCGTGCTGCCCTCGGGCACCTTCGCCGAGAAGGAAGGCACCTACACCAACCTTGAGCGGCGCGTGCAGCCCCTCAGGAAGGTGCTTGAGGTGCGCAACTCGAACGCCATGCCTGACTGGTGGATAGTCTGTGAGATCGCCAAGGCGATGGGCGCGCAGGGATTCGACTATCACTGCCCGGCGCACGTACTCGACGAGATTTCCCGCGTGGTTCCCATGTACGCCGGAGTCTCCTACCAGAGGCTGCTCGCAAAGGAGTCCGTGCTCCAGCCCGTGACGCTGCCGATCTACCCGCTTCCGAGCCAGCTGCTGCCCACCACAGGAGGCCAGAACGCAGGCGTGCAGTGGCCCTGCGCATCGACGGATGACGACGGCACGGCCATCCTCTACGGAGACCAGTTTGCTGCCGGCATGGCCCACTTCATCCCCCTGGAGTTCAGGGAAGCGCCGGACATGCCCACCACAGACGACTTTCCTCTGCTGCTCCTTCCGGGGCGGGTACTGCACCAGTCGGACCGGGAACTCGACATAGTGCTGGTGGGTCAGAAGAACCGGATTCAGAGCGAAGAAACGCTGTGCATCCACCCTTCGGACGCTTCCACGCTGAACGTGGCGGACGGGGACATGGTGGAGATTGTTTCAGCCCGTGAGAGCCTCCGCGCCAGGGCGTCGCTGACCGAGCAGAACCTGCCAGGCACGGTGTCGGTCACATACCTCTTCGGCAACCTCGTGACGCAGCTGGAGAGCAGCGAGGACCCGGACGCCATGTCGCATGTGCCCGGCCTTCCGCTCACGCCTGTGAGACTGGCGAAGACGGAGGCCTAACGCACCGCCGGCGCGGCGACCCACCACAAGTCCGGCGAATGCCAGATGGGCCGGTAGTCCATGGCATCCTCGTTGGCTGACGGCCGTTATTGACGATTAGCATAGGTTTCGTCAGGCGTCGATGGGCTATTCCTCTGCGCGCCGCAGTGCTGTAGAATTACCTCATCCCTGCACCGAAGGTCGACCCACATTGACCTCGCAAACCCCACTCAGGCAGCAGTACCTACGCATCAAGGGGGAGCACCCGGACGCCCTGCTGCTCTTCCGCATGGGCGACTTCTACGAGACGTTCGACGAGGATGCGCGGCTGGCTGCCAGGGAGCTTGAGATCGCGCTCACCTCGCGTGAGATGGGCAAGGGCCAGCGAGTCCCGCTTGCGGGTATTCCGTATCACGCACTCGAAAGCTATCTTGCCAGGCTGATCCGCAAGGGGCATCGGGTGGCCATCTGCGAGCAGGTGGGGGACACCTCCGGGCCTGGGCTGGTGGAGCGTCGAGTCGTGCGGGTGGTCACGCCTGGCACTCTCACGGAAACCTCGCTGCTGGAGCAGAGCGCCAACAACTACCTGGCCTCCGTGACGATTCAGGGCAACGACGCGGGCCTTGCCTACGTGGACATCACCACGGGCGAGTTCGCCACAACGCAGATTCCCGTCGACGACCTGCCGCTGGAGATTGAGCGGCTGGGCGCTTCGGAGGTGGTGGCGCCGGAAGGCTGCGACGTCCCGCCTTCCGGCCACGACTTCCTGCTAACTGCCCAGGATCCAGCTACATTCCGCCACGCAGAGGCCGAGCAGACGCTGCTGGACCACTTCGGCGTAGCCACGCTGGAGGCCTATGGCTGCCACGGCATGCCGCTGGCAGTGAGCGCGTCGGGAGCCATCCTCGCGTACCTCAACAAAACGCAAAAACCAGCGCTCGGGCGGCTCCAAGGCCTGTACACCTACTCACCGAGGGCGTTCATGGTGCTGGACCAGCAGACGCGGCGCAACCTGGAGCTGTTCCAGGCAGGCAGGTGGGGCGAAGCCTCGCACTCGCTGCTGTCCACAATCGACCTCACGGCCACGCCTATGGGCGGACGCCTGCTGAGGCGCTGGCTAGGCCAGCCGCTGCTCGACCTGGCTGAGCTTGAGCGCAGGCTGGACGCAGTCGAGGCCCTTCATTCAGACAGCATACGACGCGGGGAAGTGCTGGCCTGCCTCCGGGACATCCCTGACCTGGAGCGCCTGCTGAGCCGCACGGCCACCGGCATAGCGGTGCCACGAGAGGTGGTCGGGCTGAAGGCCGGGCTGGAGTCCGCTTCACGGCTGCGCGCGCTGCTGGAATCCAGCGACGCCGTGCCCACGTGGCTCTGGAACACCATAGACCCCTGCGAGGCCGTCACAACGCTCATATCGCATGCGCTGGAGGACTCGCCCGACGGCGGCGGCACCATTCGCAGGGGCTTCTCGCCGGAGCTGGACGAGCTGCGAGACGTCTCCCGCAACGGGCGCGAGTACATCGCCGGCCTGGAGCGCAAGGAGCGGGACAAGACGGGCATCAGGTCGCTGAAGGTGGGCTACAACCGCGTATTCGGCTACTACATCGAGGTGAGCAACCCCAATCTGGCGCAGGTGCCTGACGACTACACCCGGCGACAGACCCTGGTGGGAGGGGAGCGCTTCATCACGCCCGAGCTCAAGGAGTACGAGTCGATGCTCCTGAACGCCCAGGAGCGAATGGAGGAACTGGAGAACACACTGTTCCGGCAGGTTTGCGCCCAGGTCACTGAGTACGACCGCGCGATCGCCGGGACGGCCGCTGCCGTGGCCAATGCGGACGTGCTGGCCGCCCTCGCGGAGGGGGCATCGCGCTTCGGCTACGTGCGCCCAGCGCTCAACCTGGAGGACGCCATAGAGATCAAGGACGGGCGGCATCCCATGGTGGAGCGCACCCTGCCCGCGGGCGCATTCGTGCCGAACGACACGCGACTGAGCAGCAGCGACGCCCAGCTGTCCGTCATCACCGGGCCCAACATGTCCGGCAAATCCACGTACATACGACAGGTGGCACTCATCGTGCTGCTGGCGCAGATAGGCAGCTTTGTGCCCGCGGACTCGGCCACCATAGGGATAGTGGACAGGGTGTTCACCCGAATTGGCCTGCAGGACGACCTGTCCACGGGCCAATCCACGTTCATGGTGGAGATGGTGGAGACGGCGGGCATCCTGCACCACGCGACGCCGCGGTCGCTGGTAGTGCTCGACGAGATAGGGCGGGGCACAAGCACCTACGACGGCCTGGCGATCGCACGGGCCACCGCCGAGCACATCCACAACAGCCCGCGCCTCGGCTGCAAGACGCTGTTTGCTACTCATTACCACGAGCTGACCAAGCTGGCGGACACGCTGCCGCGAGTGCGTAACCTGAACGTGGCGGCCGTGGAGTCCGAGGGTGGAGTCGTGTTCCTGCACCGCATCGTGCCCGGCGGCGCCGATAGGAGCTACGGCGTGCACGTGGCGCAGCTCGCGGGCATTCCGCCTTCGGTGGTGGCGCGGGCGTGGGACCTGCTGTCGGAGCTGGAGCGCGACGGGCTCAAGGTCACGCCCCGGCAGAGGATGCTGTTCACTGTGGACAGCGCGCTGGTGGAGGAGCTGAAGCGGCTGGACGTGTCGTCGATGACGCCGCTGGAGGCCATCACCGCCCTGTACGAGCTACAGCGCCGCGCGAGCGAGGAGGGATAGGGACGCGAGTCCTACGCCTTGCCCGTTCCCGCGGGCGGCCGGTATAATTTACATCGGATGCCCGGGTTGCCCACTGTGAACATCTTCTTCGATTGCGACTACACCATCATTGCCATGAACGGCGGCCTTCGCCCCGGAGTTCGCGAGCTGTTCCAGCGTCTCACGGACGACGGACACACCCTCTACGTCTGGTCAGGCATGGGCATCAGGTGGCGGGAGGTCCGCAAGCACAAGCTGGACGACCTCGTAACCGATTGCTTCCACAAGCCGATTTTCGACTACCGGAACCGCATGAAGACCCTTGGCGTCACGGTTGAGCCTGACCTGGTAATCGACGACTACCCGGACATCGTGGCGACCCTGGGCGGCGTCCGCGTCAAGGCCTACCTGTACGAGAATCAGGCCGACAGGGAGATGGAGCGCATCTACCCCATCATCACGACTCTCTGTGACAAGCTCTCGCATTTCGACGACGGCGCCCCGCATCAGTCGCGAGGCTCCCGCTAGGCGCGCCATGCCGATCCGGGTACTCCCACCACGGCAGGCCGCACGAATCGCCGCGGGCGAGGTCGTCGAGCGGCCGGCCTCCGTGGTCAAGGAGCTGGTGGACAACGCCATCGACGCGGGCGCAGGATCCGTCACCGTGGAAATTCGAGGCGGCGGTCTGGAGCTGATCCGCGTGGTGGACGACGGCAGCGGCATACCGCCAGAGGAGGCGCCTCTTGCCTTCCAGCGCTTCGCCACAAGCAAGCTGCCCGCCGACGGTAGCCTCGATAATATCGATACACTTGGCTTCCGGGGCGAGGCTCTGCCCAGCATCGCCTCGGTGTCCGGCGTCACGCTGGTCACACGCACGGCAGACCAGTCGGCAGGCACGCAGGTTGAATTGGAGGGCGGGGAGATCGTGCGGGTGTCGCCGCAGGGAAGCCCATCCGGCACGTCAGTGGCCGTGCGCGGGCTGTTTCGGAACGTACCGGCGCGGCTCAAGTTCCTCAGGTCGGAGTCGGCCGAGGCCGGGCGCGTACAGACGCTCGTGCAGCAGTTCGCGCTGGCATTCCCGGAGGTGCGATTCCGCCTGGAGGTGGATGGCAGGGCAGCGTTCACTGCGCCCGGCAGCGGAGGCCTGCGCGACGCCTGCGCGGCCGTCTACGGAGTGAAGATCGCACAGTCGCTTCTGGACGCCGCCTCTCCTGAAGATGCCGGCCCCGACGTGCCGGCTATCCGCGGACTCATAAGCCCGCCCGACGTGAGCCGATCAACGCGCGGCCAGATCAGCCTGCTGGTGAACCGGCGATGGATCCAGAGCCGAGCGCTGACGTACGCACTCGAAGAGGCCTACCAGGGCTTCCTCATGGAGCGTCGCCATCCGCTTGCTGTCCTGCACATCACCGTGCCTCCACAGGACATAGACGTCAACGTTCATCCCGCCAAGCTGGAGGTGCGTTTTCGAAAGGAGCGGGAGGTCTTTTCGGTGCTGCAACGCGCGGTAAGGGGCGCGCTGGTGGCGCAGTCGCCGGTGCCCACGGTGAGCGTCGGCCTGGCGCCGTCGAGGCCCGTTGGCGGTTTCACGACGGGCGCAACGGCTCCACCGCAGCAGGTGCAGGTGCAGCAGGCCCTGACGATGCTCGCGCCGGAAGGATGGTCGTCAGAGCAGACAACGCCCCGGCAGGTTGTGCCCGCGCTGCGGGTGATTGGGCAGGTGCAGAGCCTGTACATCGTTGCGGAGGGCCCGGGCGGCGTGTATCTGGTCGACCAGCACGCGGCGCACGAGCGAGTGCTGTACGAGAAGGTGCAGCAGGAACTGAGTCAGCAGGCAACGCAGGTGCAGGGCTTGCTCGAACCCGTGGTGATCGAGCTGAGCGCAACGCAGGAGGAGATCCTGGAGGGCGGATTCGACATATGGTCCCGCTACGGGTTCGAACTGGAGAGGTTCGGGCAGCGGACCTACCTGCTGCGGGCGGTGCCGGCAACGCTGCGAGACGCCGACCCGGAAGAGGCGTTCCTCGCCATCCTGGAGGACGTAAGCGGCGGCGTCAACGCAACGGAGTGGGAGGAAGAGATGGCAAAGTCGCTATCCTGCCACGCTGCGGTCAGGGCAGGCAAGACCCTGCGGCAGGAGGAGATGGAGAGCTTGCTGGCGCAGCTTGTGGCCTGCGAGCGACCCAACACCTGCCCGCACGGGCGCCCCACGATGTTGCACCTCAGCTCCGCGCACCTGCAGCGGGAGTTTGGACGGCGATAGCGACTGGCGCCAGCCTGCGCGTGCCGAACGGGCTAGTCGGGAGACCGCGCTGCGGTCGCGACGCGTATGGCGGGTGGAAGGAAGGGGAGAGCGAACCGGAAAGCGCTACCGCTCCAGGTACTCCTTGACCATATCTCGGCGGGCGTCCTCAGTGTCACGCGCCCGGTACTGCTCAAGGAGGCCCGGCACGTCCGAGTAAGGCACAAGCTCGTCGCCCTCGTACAGGATGGGGAAGCGGTGAATGGACTTGAGCAGCGAGCCGAACAGCGGTATCGAGTTGCTCCTCTGGATCTGGCCCAGGCTCTCCACAACCCGCTCCACACGCTGAACCTCGTCCCAGAAGCTCAGGTAGTCGGAAAGGTAGGCTCTCTGGGGAGGCCCTCCGTCCCTGGCCTTTACCTCGTCGAGGATCTGGGATACGCCAAGCAGCCCGTGCTCTCCTTCAACCCAGATCAGCACCTTGCCCTGGCACTGGATGGTCGCCTCGTCCTCGGCGGCCTGCTCCACGTTGTTTAGGATGCAGTCGATGCGCTCCTGGAGAGTGAGGTAGTCCATGACCAGGTCGATCTTGCCTTCACGCACGTCAACGGACCTGACGCCGCTGACCAGGTCAGGGAGGTCGTCGGAGTAGACCAGGACGCTCCCGTCGATCTCAATATTGCCGCTGGGAGCCGACGCAGCGTCGATCTCGTCCAGAACCAGCTCGGCATTGGTGGCTATCTCGTCGGTGACGCAGCCTGCTGCGGGTGCGAGGAGGAGCAACAGCAGCGCCGGAATGCTCCATGACCGGAGGAGACTGCCGGCGCGCCTGGACTTGGACGGTTTGCGAATGTGCTTCCGCACGAGGCTATCTCAGCCTGATCTGCTCCAGCTTGTTTCGCCAGAACCGCAAGCGGGAGCCGGGTCTTGGCGTGAAGAGCGAATCGGAAGCGGGGCTACCGGCGGCGCCTGAGCGGGACGACAGGGACAGCCTTCGACTGGTGGCGGCTACGGCGGCCGCGGCCCCAAGGGCGATGGCGGCCCGCGTAAGAAACTCGCGCCTGTTCAGCAGCCGTGCAGTCCTCTCTGAGCTGTCCGTCATGTATGCCTCCTGAAGCGCTTCTGAGACTTGCTGCAACCCCGGTGAATTCCTATTGACTTACCGGCAAGCCCGATTGTACACTACCTGAGGCTTGTTGCAAAGCCCATAGGAGGGGCAGAACAGGCGGGTACGGACGAGCGCCAAACGGCGACGCCGGCCCACCGGGGAGGCAGTGGGTGAGGAAAGCAGTGAACTAGGAAAAAGAGATGGATCCAGAGTTCATCACGAGCGCCGACTGGGAAGAGATCGGCAACCTGCTCCACTTCTATTGGTTCGTACTACTCTTTGCAATTGGGTTTGGATTCAACTTCCTGATGGCGCACGCCATCATCCCCTCGCTCATCGGTACCGGGCATCTGCCCGAAGGCGTTGGCAAGTCCCGTAGGTTCTTCTACATGGGCGCGCTGGTCTCGCTTGGGTTGGTGCTCTTCTTCCTCCTGAGAATCGTGCAGGAGGCCCACATCCTGAAGTCAGTATGGGAGCGCTGGTGGATTTGATGGCTGGTCGGGCGTCGGCCTCCATCACGGAAACCCAGACTACACGCAAATGCTAAAGTTTGTTGCACTAGGAGCGTTGCTGGGTGGCCTGGCGGCCGGAGGACTCGTAACAGTGCTCATCCTGGGATTTGTGCTCCGCGCGTGGTGGAGCACTCCCTTCGAGGTCCTCGGGTTCGGAGGCCCGCCGGAGCAGCCCATACCATTCCCACACCCCGTCCACGCAGGCATCGGCGATCTGCTCGACTCGGACGGCAATGTCGTCTACTACGCCGACGGAGAGCCCAAGACTGCTCTTGGCTTGGACTGCACGTACTGCCACCGCAACGTGGACAAGGGCGCGTCCGCTTCCGTTCCGCCCGTGGAGCAGTGCATCTTCTGCCACAAGGCTGTGCAGGAAGGAGAGGACAACCCGCTTCCAGGGTTAGCCAACCTGTTAAGCGCGTGGGAGAACAAGGAGCCTGTTGTATGGGAACGCGTGCACCGGCTGCCGGACAGTGTCCGGTTTGTGCACGAGGCCCACATCCGCTACTTTACGCAGCAGGGCAACCTGCTGCCGTCCGGCGAACAGGCGACGGTCGCCGCCAACGTGTGCTCAACGTGCCACGGCGACGTGGCCGCCATGGCCGAGGTGAAGCAGGTGCGGAGCCTCAAGATGGGCGACTGCCTGGACTGCCACCGGGACTACGGCGCCCCGACGGACTGCACTACGTGTCACTACTAAGGATTGCATAGAGTCATGGGCATAACCAGAAGACAGTTCCTCAAGTGGTCAGGAGTCTCGGCCGTAGGGGCCGTGGCCTTCAACGGCTGTCTCATACCGGAAGAGGAGCTCCAGATTGAGAGTCCGGTCTTCCTGCCCGAGGACCTGGTCAGCGGCATCGACAACTGGTACGCCACGCTCTGCCGGCAGGACGCGGAGGGCTGCGGCATCATCATCCGTGTCGTTGAGGGCCGCGCAAAGAAGGTCGAAGGCAACCCGGACTACCCGCTCAACCAGGGCAAGCACAACGCAAGGAGTGAGGCCGGGCTGCAGGCCCTGTACCACCCGGACCGGATCAGCGAGCCGCTCGCTCGCGAGGGGGACGCTCACGTCCCAATCTCGTGGGATGAGGCCCGCCGGCGCATTACCGACCGCATGAACGGCCTGTCGGACAGGAGCAGATTTCTCCTGGTGACGCAGCCATTGCGCGGTCACCAGGCGCTGCTGGCCAGCGAGTTCGTGAAGACGTACGGCGGCAGATCGATGGCCTACGAGACACTGGAGCAGGTCACTCTCCGCCGGGCAATCCTTGAGGTGTTTGAGCAGGAGAGGATGCCAGTCTTCGACATCGAGAACTGCAAGTATCTGCTGTCGTTTGGGGCGGACTTCCTGTCAACGTGGGTTTCGCCGGTGAAGTTCTCCAGAGGATACGGCGAACTGCGGCAGGGCAGCTCGCACCGCGGGCTGCACGTTCAGGTAGACCCGCGCTTCTCCATGACGGCGGCAAACGCCGACGAGTGGGTACCGGTCAAGCCGGGCGGCGAGGGCGTGCTCGCAATGAGCATGGCGTACGTCATCATGCGCGACGGCCTGGGGGACTCTGCGGCCGCGGACGCTCTCACGGGCGGCGGCGGACACGAGGCCCTGGTGGCGTTCAGTCCCGACAACCAGCAGGTGCGCGACGCAACCGGCGTTGAGCCTGCACGCATCGAGGAGCTGGCCCACGCATTCGCTGATCCCCACAACCGGCCGGTCATGGCCATCGGCGGCGGCTCCGCGGGCGCGCACACAAGCGGCCTCTTCAACCTCAAGGCAATCTACTCGCTCAACCTGCTCGTGGGCAGCGTGAACACGCCGGGCGGCGTTCTCTACAACCCGGCGCCTCCTCTGCCTGAGCTTGCCACCACGGACGTTATGGCTATGGGCTCCCCTGCGTCCTTCAGCCAGTGGAGGGACCTGGACCGCCCGCAGGTGCTTATGATCAGGGGAGTCAACCCCGTTCACGGCCTGCCTGCCAGCGCCAACTTCCGCGCGGCCGTGGAGGGCGCGGAGTTCGTCGTGGCCTTCTCCAGCTTCATGGATGAGACCACGGCCATGGCCGACCTGGTTCTCCCTGAGCATACCTACCTGGAGGACTGGGGCGACGACATCCCGGACCCGGCGCCTGGCTACGAGGTCATCGGGCTGCAGCAGCCCGTGGTCAGCCCGTTCCACGACGGCACGCGAGGCTTCGGAGACGAACTGCTCATCCTTGGCCGTGCGCTTGGCCTGGATCTTGACTCCCGGCTGGGCCTCGCAGAAGTGACCGACTCGACCATGCAAGACCTGCTGCAACAGGGAGCAATGAGGCTCTGGGAGATGGATCGCGGCTCCGTGAGGGCATCGTCGTTCGACGGCTTCTGGAACGGCGTGCTCCAGAGAGGCGGCTGGTGGGATACCGCTGCCGTCAACAACAGCGGCGTCAGGAACATCAAGCAACTCGACACGGCCTGGCCGGAGATCTCATTCAGTGACGCGCCCGGCGGACGTGCATTCAGCCTCATCCCGTTCGTGTCCAACTCGATTGGGGACGGGCACCTGGCCCACCTGCCGTGGCTCCAGGCAACGCCTGACCCGATTACCAGCGTCGTCTGGCACACGTGGGTCGAGATGAACACGCGAACGGCGGAAGAGATGGGGCTGAACACGGGCGACCTGGTTGTGGTTACCGCCGAGGGCAACCGCACGCTTGAGGTCCCCGTGTACCCGCACCCGGGCGTCCCGCCGGACACGGTGTCGATGCCGATTGGTCAGGGCCATTCGGGGTTCGGCAGGTACGCCGATAGCGTGGGCGCAAACACCTTATCGCTGTTGTCCGCATTGACCGACGGCCAGACTGGCGCGCTGGCATGGGCGGCCACGAAAGTTCGCGTGGAGAAGTCGAACCTGAGCATCGACATACCCAGGTTCGAGGGCAACCAGCTCGCCGAAGAAGCCGACGAGCAGGCCATCATCAAGATAACCAAGCCGGATCACTAGGCCGGAAGCAGAGGATCACCAGGAGAATGGTATGACCACAGAGCAGATTCGTCACAAGTGGGGGATGGTCGTCGACATAGACCGCTGCACCGGCTGCCAGGCGTGCGTAGTGGCCTGCCAGGCGGAGAACAACGTCCCGATCAACACGGAGGACGTCTTCCGGCAGCGCCGGGCCATCCAGTGGATTCACGTGGAGCGATACTGGGAGGGCGAGTTCCCGAACGTAAGGGCCCGCTTCATTCCGGTATTCTGCCAGCACTGCGAGAACGCTCCCTGCGAGCCGGTCTGCCCCGTGTACGCCACCTACCACAACAACCAGGGCATGAACGTGCAGGTCTACAATCGCTGCGTGGGCACCCGCTACTGCGCCAACAACTGCACGTACAACGTACGCTTCTTCAACTACTGGGAGCCGGTGTGGCCGGAGAGCCTCCGCAACCAGCTGAACCCGGACGTGTCCATGCGGAGCCGGGGCATCATGGAGAAGTGCAGCTTCAACGTCCAGCGCCTGCAGAAGGCCCAGAGGACCATCGAAGGGCAGCAGGGCGGCCGTCTGACGGATGAGAATATGAAGGAAGGCAACTTCCTGCCGGCCTGCGTGCAGGCCTGCCCGACCAACGCGCTCGTTTTCGGCGACTTCCATGACCCGAACAGCCGGGTGTCGCAGCTCAAGGAGGAGCACCTGGACGGGCACGGCAGGGGATACAAGCTGCTGGAGCACGTGGGAACCGAGCCCAACGTCATCTACCTGAAGAAGGTGGATATCCACGCCAAGGATGTGGTCGACAGCCATGCATGAGCTTCACCATCCGCCGCCCCCGGTCTACTGGGGAATGACGGCGCAGGAGCTGACCCAGGACGTGGTGCAGCGGCACGCGTCTCCGGGCAGGCCATTCTGGATGATCGCCGGAGCGCTGGCCGGACTCTTCGGGCTGGGCGTAATCGGCTTCATCTTGCTTCTGACGCAGCACGGCGTCGACGAGCGCAGGGAGTGGGGCTACTACGCCACGGCGTTCGCCTACATCTTCGTGACAGCGCAGTCTGCGGTGCTGGTCTCGGTTGCCCTGCGGATGGCGAAGGCGCACTGGCGCAGGCCGCTGGCGCGCATCTCCGAGATGTTCGCCGCCGTGGGCCTGTTCAACTTCATACTGCTCATACCGCTGCTGTGGGTGCTGCCGGTGACCACCGGCCGGCGCAGCATCTGGTTCGACTGGCCCGGCCACAGCCCGCACCTGTGGGACACCATTGCGATGGGTACGCTCGTGGTGCTGGGACTGGCCATCCTGTACTTCGCATCGATTCCGGACAGGGCCGCGGTGCAGGACCAGACCGGCGGCGCGCCGTCGACGAGGTGGCGCGGCACGGTGCAGCAGTGGAGGGTGCTCAACACGGGGCTGGCAGTGCTTGGCGGCTTCTACTTCATGCTTCTTATCGTAGTGCACATGCTGATCAGCGTTGACTTTGCCATGAGCCTCATTCCGGGATGGAAGGACTCCATCTTCCCGGCATTCCATGCGCTCAACGGCCTGCAGTCGGGCGTGGCGCTGATTCTGGTGACCATGTTCATCCTGCGCAAGACCACCGGCCTGAGAAAGTACCTTGAGGTAGACCAGTTCTGGGGCCTCAGCAAGCTCCTGCTGGCGATTTCGCTGCTGTGGTTCTACTTCTGGTGGTCCGGCTTCTTCGTATACTGGTATGGCCGGACGCCGGCAGAGCAGGGCGTGCTCAAGTACATCATGTTCGAGACTTACTGGATTCCGTTCTTCCTGGCGTTCGTACTGTGCTTTGCGCTGCCGTTCTTCATCCTGATGTGGAACATCGTGCGCAAGACCACGTGGGGGCCGGCCCTTGCGGGCGCAGTCGTGCTGGTGGGCACGTTCTTCAACGTGCTGCGATACTACGTGCCAGCCTTCTCCGTGGAGGACCTGACGCCGCACGCGCTGGAGCATATCCCGACCGCCAACCTCCCGAGCGCAATCGACGTACTGGTCGTGATCGGCGCACTATCCGGCGCGGTGCTCACGTTCATGCTGGCGACGCGCGTGTTCCCCATCATGTCGATGTGGGAGCTGAGGGAAGGACAGATACTGCAGCGGGTGCGCAGGCTGATGAAGATCGACATACGGGTGCTTGCCAAGCCGGAGTAGGCACAAGAATGACAGGCCGTAACGAAGGCCGGAGCATAAGCGAATGCAGGAAAGAGTAAAGCTAACCGACGCCCAGATAAACAGGGACCTTCTCCGCTCGATGACGGAGAACCCGCTGTGGTACTGGCTGCTGGTGGGCGCGCTGGGCCTCGCAGTCCTGGTGGCCTTCGGCGCCGTTGCCTACATGTTCAACCGCGGCCTGGGCGTCACAGGCCTCAACCGGCCGATTATGTGGGGCTTCTTCATCACCAACTTTGTGTTTTGGATAGGTATCAGCCACGCAGGGGTTATGCTATCGGCTATCCTGCGACTGGTACAGGCGGAGTGGCGGCGACCCGCCACCCGCGCAGCCGAGGTGCTCACAGTCTTCTCGCTGATGACGGCCATGACCATGCCTCTGATCCACGCAGGCAGGCCCTGGCGCGTCATGTACTGGGTGTTCCCCTTCGACTGGGCCAGGGGAGTGTACCCCAACGTGCGGTCTGCGCTGGTGTGGGACCCCTCCGCCGTGTTCACGTACCTGACCAGCAGCATCCTCTTCGTATTCATCGCGCTGATACCGGACATAGCGGTCGCGCGGGACAGGACGACGGGGTGGAAGCACGTGATGTACTCCGTGCTGGCCCTTGGCTGGAGAGGCAGCGTAAGGCAGTGGAAGTTGCAGCTGATAGCAGGCATCCTGCTCTCGGCAGTCATCCTCCCGATCTTCGTATCGGTGCACAGCATAGTTTCATGGGACTTCGCCGCGGCCGTGTCAGTCGAGGGCTGGCACAGCACAGTCTTCGCGCCGTACTTCGTCATCGGCGCAGTCCACTCCGGCGTCTCGGCCGTCGTGACCGTGATGATCATCCTGCGCTCGATGTTCAAATGGCAGGACTACATCCGGCTTGAGCACCTGGACGCGCTGGCGAAGCTCCTTATAGTGGTTGCGACCACCTGGTTCTTCTTCTTCGTGCTGGAGTTCCTGTTCGGGCTGTACAGCCTGGAGGGCCCGGAGATACGGCTGAGGGAGATGCAGGTGTTTGAGATGCCGTGGGCGGCGTTCTTCATCGCCTTCCTGGTGTGCTCGTACTTCATCCCGGTGCCAATGTGGCTGTTCCGCTCGGTGCGGCGCAGCATCCCGCTGATGATATTCACCACCGTGCTCGTCAATGTGGGCATGTGGCTGGAGCGGTTCATCATCATCGTGCCCGGCCTGGCTCGAAAGCAGGGCCTCACCTTCACGTGGGGCGGCTACACGCCCAGCGCGGTGGAGATCATCATCGTCTTCGCCACCTTCTGCATGGTGTCAATGCTGGTCCTGCTGTTCGCCAAGGTGTTCCCGCTGATCCCCATTGGCGACGCCAAGGAGGGCGTGGTGCTCCAGGACGAGATCAAGATTGGAAAGGTAAACGTCCCGGCTATCATGCGGGAGGACTAATCCCCGGAGGTCCAGAATGGCCAACAAGAACGTACTAGGACTATTCGACAACGCGGACACGGCGGCCGACGCCACCGACGGTCTCATGGAGGTCGGGGTCAACCAGGAGGACTTCGACGTCCTGACCGGCAGCCCGTATCCTGAGGGCGCTTTCGGCGAAAAGACTCCCGTGCACCACATCTACGTATTCCCCCTGATCGGCGCGCTCATGGGCCTGAGCGTGGCCTTCCTGCTGACCTCCGGCACCCAGATCGCCTACCCCATAGTCACGGGCGGCAAGCCCATCCTCTCGTTCCCGGCCATGACCATCATCTCCTACGAGGGTACGCTCCTGGGAGCGGTCATCTTCACGATTCTGGGCATCATTTTCGAGTCCCGCCTGCCCAGGGCCAAACTCGACCCATACGACCCGCGCATAACCGAGGGTTACATCGGTCTGCTGGTCACGTGTCCCGAGGAACGGCTCGACGCGGTCGACCAGGCGCTCCGGCGCGGCAAGGCGGTGGACGTCATCCACGAGGGAGGACGCTCATTTCAGGCGTGATGAAGCCCATGTCTAGCGTGCTCAGACTGCGAATGACCATTGCGGTAGCGGCGCTGCTGCTGACGATTGTCGCGGCGGGGTGTCTTCCCCTTGGCCGCGGCGCGTACCCCATCGACGTCTTCGCAGAGATGCACTACACGCAGATGTACAAGTCGCAGGAGCCTCCGCGGCTGTATCCGGCGCCGGGCGCAGTGCCGTTCGTGCCGGTTGGCCACGGCGCGCTCATGGTGCCGGACGTTTCGCCTGCGATCGAAGCGGCAACTGCTGAGAAGGGCAGGGCGCTGTACGCCGTGAACTGCACGGTCTGTCACGGAGAGGCCGGTACCGGCGACGGCCCAATGGCCGGCCACCTGACGCGGTTCCTGGCGACTGCGGGCGCTCAGGCCCTCGCCCCGGCCGACCTGACCGGCCCAGGAACTGTGGCGACCACAGACGCGGACCTCTTCATCTACATTGGTGGCGGGGGGCGCATTGGACACACTCTCCGTGAGGCTGGGCAGATTGCCAATGCCCCAACCATGCCGGTTTTCAACAAGCTGCTGACCGAAGAGGAGCGCTGGAGCCTGGTCCGCTACCTGAGACAGCTACAGGGCCAGTAGGCGCAGCCGTAATCCCCGCGGAAGCAGACCTTTACGTAACAGCGGTGCCGCGCCGAAAAGGATACGTTTCTCGTCATTCCCGCGAACGCGGGAATCTATCTCCTCCCATATTGGGCATCCTGGATTGCGGCTTGCGCCGCAATGACGGCGCAGGTGGGCTTCCACGCACGGGCCGCTCCGTTCTTCGGGGAAGGGCGTACGGCAGAGCGACAGGCCCTGGATTCTAGGGTTCCGCTTGGGATGAAGGCAGTGGGAGCGCGATAGCCCGCTCATGGTGAGCCTGTCGAACCACTTGAGCGGGCCGGCTGTAGGCGCATTAGCCCCCGCTCATTTCCTTCGACAAGCTCAGGATGAGCGGGGTTGCGTGATGCCCCACGCAGTCATGCAAAGGTATCCGTGCGCAGGAGTCAAGTGGGTGAACGCCCTAGCCTCCCCTTGGTATACCCTCGCTTTTCTGCGACAATATAGCTCGTCGGCGGGAGGCCCACACCCAAGCCGCTTCCGAAATTTGGTCACGTTCACGCAGTAGCGAGAGGTATCCAGCTCATGCAAACCACAGCAGTCGAGCGCACCTCCAGGCTGCGTGTGTTCACGGCCCTCAAACGCCCCGGCTTCCGCCGCTTCTGGATAGGCATGGTGGCGTCCGTGATGGGCTTCCAGATCATGCTGGTCGCCCAGGGCTGGCTGGTGTTCGACCTGACGGGGTCTGAGCTGTACCTGGGCTACGTGGGGCTGGCCGCCGGCCTCCCCGCGATCGTGCTCAACCTGGTCGGCGGCGTGGTGGCCGACAAGGTGGACCAGCGCAAGCTGATCATCGTCACGCAGTCCCTCTCCAGCCTCATCATGCTGGCGCTTGCCACGCTCGTACTCACCGACGTGGTGCAGATCTGGCACGTCATGCTCACGTCGTTCCTCATCGGCTCCGTGCAGGCGTTCGACGGCCCCACTCGCCAGGCGCTGTTTCCGCGCCTCATCGAGCGCGAGGACATGATGAACGCCGTGGCCCTCAACTCGATGGTGTGGCAGGGCACAAGGGTCATAGGGCCGGCGATTGGAGGCATCATCATCAGCACTCAACTGGGCGCGTCGCCCGGATTCTACGCCGGATTCGTGGGCTTCCTCCTGATGGCCGTCATGGTCTCGACCCTGCGCCTTGCGCCCGCGGCCCGGTCTCGGGGCATCTCCGTGCTACGGGACATGGGCCAGGGCATCGCTTTCGTGCGCTCCAACCGCATATTCACCTTTCTCATCGGCATGACGTTCTTCAACAGCGTATTCGGCATGTCCTACATATTCATGTTCCCCGTCTTTGCGAGCGAGACTTTCGATTCCCCCACGACCGGTCTGGGATTCCTGAACGCCGCCTCAGGCCTGGGCGCGCTGCTAGGCACACTTGTCACGGCTTCGCTGGGCAACTTCAGGCGCAAGGGCTTGCTGCTGCTGGGCGGGGCAGTGCTCTTCGGGGTGTTCCTCATACTGTTCGCCGCCACCAGCGAGATATTCGCCTTCCTGCCCCTGGCGCTGGGCCTCGTGTTCATGGTGGGCCTGAGCACGTCCATCTACATGATCACCGTGATGAGCACGCTTCAGCTGCTGGTTCCCAACGAGCTGCGCGGACGCGTGATGGGAATCTACGGCATGACGTGGAGCCTGCTGCCGCTGGGCGCAATGCAGGCGGGCGCAATTGCGGAGTACACGAGCGCGGCATTGGCCGTGGGAGTCGGCGGTGCAGCGGTCATCCTGTTCGCGCTGGGCATGACTGCCGCCAGCCGGCAGGTTCGACAGCTGGGCGTGGAGCTGGAGGCGGCCGCCTGACCGTCGCCGGAAGATCTCTGGCAGGCGATTGTGTAATTGGATAGCGCCGCTCGCCCTGAGCCTGTCGAAGGGAGCGAGCGGAAGACGACGACAGGCTTCCTCCCGCTCATTTGGTTCGACACGCTCACCATGAGCGGGACGTAGGTGAATCTCCTACAGGCATTGGCCAGGCCATCGCACCTTAGTATCCCGGCCGCCAGGCATGGCTTGCCCTTCGAAAGCGTGGCATGTACAATATCAGTCGCATCAAGCGCGGGTACGACGAATCCACCCGCCTCGGAAGGACACTTCAATGGACTTAGACACCGTCATAACGCTTGAGCCCAACCCCAGGATCCAGGAGTTCCGGCCCGGGGACACCGTGAAGGTCAACATCCGCATCAAGGAGGGCGACCGGCAGCGCCTGCAGGCGTTTCAGGGCACGGTGATACGGAGCAGGGGCAGGGGAGCGGGATCCACCTTCACCGTACGGCGCGTTTCGTACGGCATCGGCGTTGAGCGCACTTTCGCCTTTCACTCGCCGCTCGTAGAGTCCGTTGAAGTCGTGCGGCACGGCAAGGTCCGCCGTGCGCGCCTCTACTACCTGCGAGGCCGCTACGGCAGGGCAGCCCGCATCAAAGAGGACAGGAACCGGGGCAGGTAGAAGCGGGAACTTCCAGCCAACCCGCCCTGAGTGCAGGTCCGGCACGAATGACCAAGTATGCCGAGGTGGCCGTAGACGCCCCCGCGGGGTACAACCGCACCTTCACCTACTCCATACCGGACGGCATGTCCGTTGCGCAGGGGCACCTCGTGCGTGTGCCGTTCGGGCGCAGGGTGCTCTCCGGCTTCGTGTTCGGCCTGTCGAACGAGTCTCCCGTCCCGCAGACGCGGGACATTCACCGCCTCGCGTACAGCGAACCCGTGCTGTCCTATCGAGACCTTGCGATCGCAAGCTGGGCCAGCGAGCACTACATGGCGTCGCTCTTCGACTGCGCGTCGCTCCTTGCGCCCCCCGGCCTCTCGCTCCGAGCCAACAGCTACGTTTCACTGACACAGCCCGACGCGGAGCCCGGCAGGCTCACGCAGGCGCAGGACAGGGTCGTAACGTACCTGAAGCGCAGGGGAAGGGTGCGCCGCGACACGCTGGTCAGGAGCCTGGGCCATGCGGCGGAGAGGTCGCTCGGATCGCTGGCCTCCCGCGGCATAATCGAGGGCTGGACGGAGAGTCGGAAACCCGCGGCAGGGCCGCTCTATGCCACCTACGTCGAGGCGGCGGAGCCATCGCCCACGCCGGAGGAACGCGCTGAACGCCTCGGCGCACGCGCCGCCAAGCAGGCAGCCCTGCTCGACCACGTAGAGAGGCTGGGCGCGCCCATGCGCATGGCGGAAGCTACGAAGGCCTACGGCACATCCGCGGTGAAAGGACTCGAGAGCAAGGGACTCCTGCGCCTCGTGCGCTTACGCGAGGACCGCGACCCGCTTGCGGGCAGGAGCTTCCAGCCCGACGAACCGCCCAGCCTGACACCGCGGCAAAGGCACTGCGTCGACCGGATTCGCAGCGCGATCGACGCGGGGACAGCGCGCGTATTCCTGCTGCGCGGAGTCACGGCCAGCGGCAAGACCGAGGTCTACATGCGGGCGCTTTCGCACGCAATGTCCCGCGGCAGGAGAGGAATCGTGATGGTGCCGGAGCTTGCGCTCACCCCGCAGACCATCGACAGGTTCGGGCGGCGCTTTCCGGGTCAAGTCGCGGTGCTCCACAGCGGCCTGTCGCGAGGTGAGCACTTCGACCAGTGGTGGCACATCCGGCAGGGCGGATACGGAGTTGTCATCGGCTCGCGGAGCGCGGTGTTCGCTCCTCAGCCGGACCTGGGCGTGATCGTCATGGACGAGGAGCACGAGTGGACGTACAAGCAGCAGGACTCGTCGCCGCACTACCACGCCCGCGAGGCGGCAATCAAGCTGGCACAGCTCGCAAACGCCGTGGTAATCCTGGGCAGCGCAACGCCGGACATAGTGTCTAACAGCCGCGCCGTTGAGGGCGAGTTCGAGCTGCTGGAGCTGCCTCACCGCATACGCACCTCGGATGCCGGCGAGACTCCGCTGCCCAGGGTGCGCGTCGTGGACCTGCGCCGGGAGCTCAAGGAGGGAAACCGCAGCATCTTCAGCCGCGCCCTGAGCCAGGCAATGGAGTTCGCGCTACGCGAGGGCGAGCAGGTGATCCTCTACCTGAACCGCAGGGGCAGCGGCAGCCTGGTGCAGTGCCGTGACTGCGGCCACACCATGCACTGCCGTCGCTGCGACCTGCCGATGACTTACCATGCGCAGTCGGCGCGGCTGCTGTGCCATCGCTGCGGCCACAGGCAGAGCTACCCGCAGGCGTGCCCGCGGTGCAGAGGGCCTCGCATTCGCTACCTCGGTCTGGGAACGCAGCGAGTCGTCGAGGAGGTGGAGAAGGAGTTCCCGGGCGTGAAGACCCTGCGATGGGACAGGGACGCGGCCTCCACGCGGGGCAGCAACGAGCAGGCGATGGCCGGCTTCCTGCGCGGCGACGCCCAGGTGCTGGTGGGCACGCAAATGATCGCCAAGGGCCTCCACTTCCCGGACGTGACTGTCGTAGGGGTGATGTGCGCCGACATCGGGCTGTACCTGCCGGACTACCGCGCATCGGAGCGCGTCTTCCAGCTGCTGTGCCAGGTGGCAGGGCGTACCGGCAGGGGGCCGCGCGGAGGGCAGGTCGTCGTGCAGACGTACTCGCCGGACCACTATGCGATCACGGCAGCGGCGGAACAGGACTACGAGAGGTTCTTCCAGGAGGAGCTTGCGTACCGGGACGAACAGGACCTGCCGCCGTTCACCAACCTGATTCACCTGGTTTACGCGCACACCGGCCCCGACTACTGCCGCCGGCAGGCGGTCGCGCTCGGCGAGGCGCTGAGGCGCGAGCGGCTGGCATGGGGCATCACGGACGTCGACGTGGTTGGGCCGGCGCCGGCGTACCCGCCTCGTGTGGGAGGCAGGTATCGCTGGCACGTTGTGCTTCGCGGGCATGAACCGCGCACCTTGCTGGAGAAGGTGACTGTCCCGCCCGGTTGGAGCGTGGACGTGGACCCGATGTCCGTGATGTGACGCCAGTAATCGCATTTACAGGGCGGTTGGGCCACACTATAATTGGGCAGACAATCCGCCTCGGCAGTCGCCACGGGCGCACCGGTGGGCTGCCGACATCAACACCGCCAGGAGGCAGAGCTTGTCTCTCCTACATCTACGAACGATTCCCGATCCGGTCCTGCGCCAGAAGGCGAGGCGGGTCACAAAGTTCGACGACTCCCTTCACCGGTTGATCGACGACATGATCGATACCATGAGGGAAGCGAACGGCGTGGGTCTGGCCGCCAACCAGGTGGGCGTTCTACAGCGGATCGTGGTCATCGAGATACCCGAGGAGGAGCAGGTTCGAGTCCTCATCAACCCGGAGATCGTGCGTCGCGAGGGGGAGCGCGTCGTGGAGGAGGGATGCCTCAGCATTCCGGGCTACCGCGGCGAGCTGACGCGGTCGCTCAAAGTGCGGGCGCGAGCGCTAGACAGGGACGGCAACCCGATTCGCATCAAGGCGGAAGGGCTCCTGGCGCAGGCGCTGGAGCACGAGACCGACCACATCAACGGCACACTCTACATCGACCACCTGGAGAGCCCGGAGAAGCTCTGGAAGCTGCTGCCACAGGAGGCCGCAGCCACCTCAGAGGGAAGTTGATCCCACCGTCGACCGGAGCGGCCCCTCGCATAGCTCTCCCGAATCCGGCAGTCGCGCCACTCCGGCATCTGCGCGCCATCCTCGCGGACAGCGGCGCGGACGCATACGTGGTCGGCGGCTTCCTCCGTGACCTTATCCTAGGCATCCGTGCGACCGACATTGACCTGGCGGTGAGGGGCGACGCCATCGCAATCGCCCGCGACACGGCCAAGGCTCTAGGTGGCACCTTCGTACTGCTGCACGAGGAGCACGCGACCGCCCGTATCGTGCTGCCGCACACAGAATCCGATGACGGGCCCCGCTGGACGCTGGACCTGATCTCGTATACCAGCAGCATTGAGGAGGACCTGGCCAGCCGCGACTTCACGATCAACGCGATGGCCGCGTCTCTCCAAGACGTACTCGCTTGGGGCGACGCCGGGACCGCTCCGGGCACTGCGGCCGTGGTGTTGCGTCTGCTCGACCCCTGCGGCGGCCTGGACGACCTTCTCGCACGGCGAATCCGCGCCGTCTCCGACAGCGTCTTCCGCGGCGATGCGGCTCGCCTGCTGCGGGCAGTTCGGCTTGGGGCCACGTTCGGCTTCGCTATAGACGAGCCTACGCGCAGGCAGATCAGGCGGGATGCTCATCTCCTGTCGAGCGTCTCGGCAGAGCGCCTGCGCGACGAGTTCCTGAAGACCCTTGCAGCGCCGGACGCGACAGCCAGCCTTCGCCTCATGGACGAGCTGGACCTCCTGTGCCGGCTCATACCGGAGCTGGAGGAATCAAGGGACGTGGAGCAGCCCAGAGAGCACTACTGGGACGTCTTCTACCACTGCCTGGAGACCCCCTCGCACTTGGAGCGCCTCACTACAAGCAGAGGTGGGGGAGAGGACGGCGTAATCGCGATCTCGCCTTGGCGCCCCCAGCTGAAGGCCCACTTCGAGGAGGAAGTCAGCGACGGCCACACGCGCCGTACGATAGTGAAGCTGGCCTGCCTCCTCCACGACGTGGCGAAGCCCGCCACCAAGACCATCGACGACACCGGGCGCATGCGGTTCTTCGGGCACGACGCGCAGGGCGCGGACATGTGCGAGAGCATCCTGCGGCGCCTGCGAATCAGCAGCCGCGGCATCGACCTGATTGCGGCCATGGTGCGCCACCACCTGCGGCCGACGCAGATGCGCCACGGCGAAGACCTGCCGACGCCGCGCGCCGTGTACCGCTACTATCGAGACCTCGGTGAGGCGGCCGTGGACACCCTGTACCTCAACATGGCGGATTACCTGTCGGCCAAGGGCCCGGCCGTGGAAACAGGCGACTGGGAGGGCCACTGCCGCTTGATCGCGCACATCCTGGAGGGCGGACTGGACCAGGAGGGTACCCCCAAGGCCGCGCCAAGGCTGGTAGACGGTAATGCACTTATGGAGGCGCTGGGGCTGTCGCCTGGGCCGCAGGTCGGACGGCTGCTGGAGGCCGTCGCGGAGGCGCAGGGCGCGGGCGAGGTGGCCACACGGGAGGAGGCGCTGGAGCTGGCACGCAGGCTGATGGCGGAGACGGTGTAGAGTGGCCCAGAGGCCGCGGAAGCCCAGCGTGACATTGAGAAGATTGGACGCTTGACGTCAAGCGTCCAATGTGCTATAGTTCACCGCGTTGATACTCAGCTACGGAGACAGAGACACCGAACGGTTTGCTGCCGGAGAGTATGTCGCTGCGTTCGATGGATTCGAGCGGCAGGCTGCCAAGCGGCTGTCAATTCTGAACGCGGCGCCCTCCCTGGATACGCTGCGAACCATGCGCAGCAACCGCTTGGAAGCAATGCGGGGGGATAGACAAGGACAGTACTCGATTCGCATAAACCGCCAATGGAGAATCTGCTTTGAGTGGCCGGACGGCCCAGGGCCGACATACGTAGAGATAGTAGACTACCACTGAGGAGCTTTAATATGTTCAGACGTGCTGTTCACCCCGGAGAGATAATTGAAGATGAGCTGCTGGAGCGCGGCGTCTCGCCGGCGGCCTTGGCCCGCGAGATTGACGTGCCGCCTAATCGGGTGGGCCAGATAATCGCTGGCAAGCGGTCGGTGACCGGAGACACAGCGTTGAGGCTCGGGCACTGGTTTGGCGTCGATCCGCAGTTCTGGCTGAACCTCCAGTCGCAGTTCGACCTCGCCGTAGCGGAGCGTAAGGTGGGCATGGCCGTACGCGAGCTGCCGACCGCCTACGGGAGCCAGTAGCTCACCCAGGCGCGTCCGGCTAGCGGCCACGCAGGGTTCGGACCAGTTGGCCCAGCCTTAGCTGCTGATCATACACGAGCAGGTAGGCGCGGAAGAGGCGAGTCGTTAGCCACACGACTGCCACAACGCTGAGAGCCAGGACCAGCAGGCTGAGGTACGGCTCCACACCACCCATGCCACCCAGGCTGAGCCGCGCCAGACTGGTCACCGGCGCCATAATGGGGACGAAGCTGAGTACCCGCGCAAGCAACCCATCGGGGTTCTCGAGCAGCGCACTCAACAGCCACATCGGAGCCACGGTAGGCAGAATGACGAACGCGCTGATGTTGCCAGCCTGCCTCTGGTTTGTGGTGACCGCACCAATGGCAGCCAGCAACGTGCCAATGAGAGAGTAGCCGAGCAGGAAGTACACTAACGCAATCAGGAGGGCACCAGGCGAAGGCAGGAGTTCCCTGCCGAGTTCGATGGGCAGATCCACGATGAGATTCAGGATGAGCAGGAACGCCACGGCTGTTGCGGCCCAGACGGCAACCTGCAGAAGGCTCGCCGCTCCGAGTCCCAACAGCTTGCCGAACATCATGTGCTCCGGCTTGATGGAAGAGAGCAGCACCTCCATGATGCGGTTCTCCTTTTCCTCCGTCAGCCCCTGCAGCAGATAGCCGGATGCGGTGAAGCCGGCTACAAGCAGCAGAATTCCGGCCGCGATGAAGGTCAATGTAGCACCGACGTCAAAATCTGATTCTGCCGGAGCGCCGGACTCACCCACCTCGACTGTCACAAGTCGATAGGGAGTCCTGATGCGGTCCAACTGCTGGGGTTGGACCTGCCCTTCGAACAGGTTCTCCAGTACGAACCTGTGGAGGGCGCCTCTGCCGCCCTCCACGAACGACAGCCCTGCGCGCTGCTCACGCACCTCCAAGACTGTCCCGGTCTCCAGATAGTCAGTCTCGAATACGTAGTACCTGTCAATACGCCCAGCGAGGAGGTCCTGCATGGCAGCGTCTCGGTGGGGATAGAGCGTGAACACCGTGCTGCCCTGGAGATGGAAGCGGGTAAAGAGAGGCCGCCCGTCCGCGCCGGTTGTCAAGTCTACGTAGCCAACAGCCGTCGGTTCGGCAGCCGAGGCGGATGATACCTCTCCGGGGGAGTCATCAGAAGTCAAGGCCTGAAAGACGGCTATCCCGATAAGCGCGACTATCGCAAGCACGGGCACCGAGGCCACGAATATGCGGAAGGAAAGGCGTCCAAAGGTAACGGAGAACTCGTGGCGCGCAACAAGCCAGGTCTTACGCATTCCTACCCTCGACGACCCGCAGGAATATCTGCTCCAGGCTCGGCGTCGCCAGCTCGAACCGGTCGATCTTCGCGCCGCGGTCTAGCAGTGTCCTCAGCATAACCTCCGGTGCGTAGCCGGGCGAGAGCCTCAGGACGTATCCGACACCTTCTCTCCGCCACTCCAGCACGCCGTCGATACCCTCGGGAACCTGGTCACTGGCCACGAATACCTCGCTTCCGGCAAAGCGGCGTTTGATCTCAGCCACTGGCCCGTCCAGCACGACTTGCCCCTTGTCGATCATCAGGATGCGGTCGCAGAGCTCCTCAACGTCCGACATCTGATGAGTGGAGAACATGATCGCCACGCCCGCGCCGCGCAGGTCGGCGACCACGTCCTTCATAACACGCACGTTCACGGGGTCAAGACCGCTGAACGGCTCGTCCAGCACCACGAACTCGGGGTCATGGACAAGCGTGGCCGCAAACTGCACGAGCTGACCCAACCCACGGCTCAGCTCCTGTATCTTCTTGCCACGGTGCTGTTCCAGCCCAAGGCGTTCAAGCAGCCGGTCGGCACCGCGAAGCGCCTGCTCCCTGGAAAGGCCCTTTAGCTCAGCCAGGTACACCAGGTTCGGAATCACGCGCAGGCCGCGATAGAGGCCCCGCTCCTCCGGCAGGTAGCCGATGCGCTCCCTGGCGTCCGGAGTCAGGGCTGCATCGAATACGTAAACCTCTCCCTCGTCAGGCTGGATGATGTCTAGGAGCATACGGATTGTCGTGGTCTTGCCGGAACCGTTGGGGCCAACAATCCCGACGATCTCGCCGGGCCGGACCGAAAGGGACACGTCATCCACGGCCACCAGGTCGCCGTACCTCTTCCGTAGGCCGGTGGCCTGTACCACGGGGCCGCTTGTTGAACTTGTCACCATGAGCAATTGACATTATGACACAGGCCGTAATGCCGGAGAAAGTGTCAGTGTGGCTCGCCGCGAGGGGGTGGGCAGAAATACTCTCGGTTGACAACCACATCTTGTGCAGGACAGGGGAATTCCTACAAAATCATGTGGGCGTGGCTATTGACAGGGTCTTATCGCAGCAATAGAATAGCCCTACGTCTTTTTGCACAGGCGCTGGTAGTCTGAAAACGCCACAGTACCATATCTGGTACTTTCAATCACGAAATCGGAGCAAACAGGTCGTGCGCTGCCCATACTGCAACAACCCGGATTCCCGGGTCATCGACTCCAGGGATGCCCCGGAAGGCGTCCGGCGTCGCCGCGAGTGCAGCATGTGCGGCCTGCGCTTCACCACCTACGAGCGCGTCCAGACCACCGCTCTCATGGTTGCCAAGCGGGACGGCCGCCGGGAGGAGTACAACCGCGACAAGCTGACCAGGAGCGTTCAGATGGCCTGCGTGAAGCGGCCCCTGCCAACCGGCACCATCGACAAGCTGGCGGACGACATAGAGACTCAGCTGCAGGCGCTGGGCCGAGCCGAGATCCCAAGCCACGCCATCGGCGAGATGGTGGTGGAACGGCTTCGCGCTCTCGATCCCGTGGCGTACATCCGCTTTGCGAGCGTGTACCGTGACTTCGCAGACGTGGAGCGCTTCCGGGACGCCGTGGAAGCGCTGGAGGCGGCGAAGCAGGCGTTGGAGAACAGCGACTCGTCGTCGCAGCTTCCGCTGATGACTGAGCAACCACCCAGGCGCCGCCGCGGCCGCAGACCAAGGAGCAGCACCGCGGGCCTGCCCATGGACATCGCAGGAGGACTCGACTAGAAGCAGCACGCGAGCCAGTCCGGGCAGGCGGTACAAGAAGGAAGCCATCCCCGCAAGTCGGCGAGCCGGAGCAGCGGGGAAGCAGAGACCATACAGGAACCGGAGAAGGAACCATGACCATCCACAGCAACGGCAACGGACACAACGGCAGCACCAACAGGAAGGCGCTGATGAAGGAGCTGGTGACAGCCCTGGAGGCAGCCGGAATAGAGGTGCCCACCGATGCCCAGCAGGCCGCGCTGTCGGTGGCCGGCGGCAGCGGCGAAGAATACCACTGGGAGCGCGGCTACACATCGAGGAGGGCATACGGTTCCTCAGGCAGCGCAGCAACCGCGGAGAGACCGGACGTGTCCGAGAACGCCAAGGTGGTCCTGCAGAAGCGCTACTACCTCAAGGACGACAAGGGCAACACGGTGGAGCACTCCTGGTCGGACGTGTGCCGTCGCGTGGCGCGCGCCATAGCCGAGGCGGAGACCCTATACGACGGCAGCGCGGACGTGGCACGCTGGGAGAATCAGTTCTACGGCATAATGGCCGACCTTGAGTTCGTGCCCAACTCGCCCACGCTGATGAACGCCGGTACGGGCGCAGGCACCCTCTCGGCCTGCTTCGTGATAGGCCTGGAGGACAGCATGGAGGGCATCATGGAAACGGCCAAGGAGACCGCCATGGTGCAGAAGTTCGGTGGCGGCACCGGCTTTGCCCTCTCCAAGATTCGCCCCAAGGGCGCCAACATCTCCACCACTCACGGCAGGGCGTGCGGCCCGGTGGCCGTACTGCGCCACCTCTCGTCCGTGTCCACGCTGGTGACGCAGGGCGGAAAGCGTGACGGCGCCAACATGGCCGTCATGGACGTCCACCACCCGGACATCATGGACTTCATCACCTGCAAGACGCACGAGGGCCAGATCCACAACTTCAACATCTCGGTGGGAGCCAGCGAAGAGTTCATGCAGGCCGCGGTGCGGGGCGAAGACTACGACCTGCGAGACCCCACCACGGGCGAGGTGGTCGGCCGGCTCAATGCCGCCGAGGTGTTCAACCACATGATAGAGGGAGCGTGGCGCAACGGCGAGCCAGGCACCATCTTCCTGGATCGCGTCAACGAGGACAACCCCACGCTCAACATCGGCCGCATGACCGCCACCAATCCCTGCGGCGAGCAGCCCCTGCTACCGTACGAGTCCTGCAACCTGGGTTCCATCAACCTCGCCAGGTTCGTCATCGAGAGCGGGAGCCAGCCCACCATCGACTGGGACCGACTGGGCCGGGTGTCCCGCATAGCTGCCCGCTTCCTGGACAACGTCATCGACGCCAACCGCTACTCGGTCCCGGAGATCGAGCGCATGACCAAGCTCACCCGCAAGACCGGCCTGGGCGTCATGGGCTTCGCCGACATGCTGGTGATGATGGCTATTCCCTACAACTCCCAGGAAGGCTTGGAGCTCGGCCGCTCCATCATGCGTTTCGTGAAGGAAGAGGCGGACGCAGCGTCCGAGGAGCTGGCCCACGAGCGAGGAGTCTTCCCGGCGTACCCCGGCAGCTCACACCAGAAGCAGGGACGGCTCATGCGCAACGCCTGCCGGCTCACGGTGGCGCCCACGGGCACTATCTCCATGATTGCCGGCTGCTCCAGCGGCATCGAGCCCCTCTTCTCGCTCTGCTACCGCAAGCACAACATCCTGGAGGGCGAGAGCCTGCTGTACATCGACTCCAACTTCGAGCGCATGGCCATCGAGGATGAGTTCTACAACGACGAGCTCATGGAGTACCTGGCCAACGGCGGCTCCATCCAGGACCGGGAAGACGTGCCGGAGTGGATCAAGGAGGTATTCGTCACGTCCGCGGACATCTCGCCGCAGGACCACGTGCGGATGCAGGCTGCCTTCCAGGAGAGCGTGGACGCTGGCATATCCAAGACTATCAACTTCCACAACTCCGCCACACGCGAGGACGTGCGCACCGCCTACCTGATGGCCTGGGAGCTGGGCTGCAAGGGCATCACGGTGTACCGCTCAGGCAGCAGGGAAGCGGAGGTACTGACCTCCGGCGCCACCGCGTCCTTGGCGCTGGAAGCGGCCGGAGCGGCCACCGGCGCGGAGCCGGTGATCGGCGTCCTGCCCGTGCCCATGGCAAGGCCCGCACAGGTCCAGGGCGTCACCGATCGAATCCGCACCGGCCACGGCAACATGTACGTCACCATAAACTCCATGGACGGTCAGCCCTTCGAGGTGTTCTCCAACCTGGGCAAGGCCGGAGGCTGCGACTCCGCCCAGATCGAGGCGATCACCCGGCTGGTCTCTCTGGCGCTGCGCTCAGGCATCGACTCTTCGCATGTGATCGACCAGCTAAGTGGCATCACCTGCTGCCCGCAGTGGGACAATGGCGTGCTGGTGCGCTCCGCGCCGGACGCCGTGGCCCTGGCGCTCAGCCGGCACACCGCGCCCGCGGACAACCGGCCTATGGCGCTGGCGCAGGGCAATGCCGTCGCCGAGACTCCTGCGCCCTACGCGGTGCAGCAGGGGCTGTTCATGAAGATGGAGGCCAACGGCAACGGCCTCAACGGCAGGACGCAGTGCCCAGAATGCCCAGACTTCTTGATTCACCAGGAGGGCTGCGCAAGCTGCCGCACCTGCGGCTACGAGAAGTGCGGGTAGGGAGGAAACATTGCCAAACACACACCGACCCGGCGGCTGCTCGGACGGGGACGGTGTGAAGCTGGACTAGACGCCTGGCGTCTATCGATCCACGGAGCGGCGCTCCCCTCGAAGGAGCGTGCATTACAGCGGCCCCGGACCATCGGGGCCGCTGATATTGTACCACAGCCTCTCACCCCATATAATGCCCTAAACGACTCTGCAAGGGGGGGCAGGATGAGCGATCGACCCACAATAGCCCTCACAATGGGCGACCCCGCCGGCATAGGGCCGGAGGTACTCGCCAAGGCCCTGGCGCATCCCGACGTGGTCGCCTCGTGCCACCCGCTGGTCATCGGCAACGCGCCGCTGCTCGGCAAGACGCTGCGCGACCTGGGCCTGTCCTACGAGGTGACGCAGGTATCGACCGCCGCAGAGGCTCCGGCGAACGCCGTGTCCATCCTGGACCCGGGCAACCTCAACGCAGAGGACGTGTCGCCCGGCCAGGTTTCCGCCGCCGCGGGCAAGGCGTCGGTGGAGTGGATCCTGCAAGCCGGCGAGATGGCCCTCTCCGGCGACGTCCAGGCCATTGCCACGGCGCCCATACACAAGGAGGCCGCCAGGGCTGCCGGTTACGAGGACATCGGGCACATGGAGCTGTACCAGAGCCTCACCGGTGCCAAGGAAGTGGCGACGATGCTCACAGCCGGCAACCTCCGCGTGGTGCACCTGACCACGCACCGCTCGCTCATGAGGGCCGTCGAGTACGTCACGAAGGAGCACATCCTAGCCAAGCTCCAGCTAACCCACGACTGCTTCAGCGCCTGGGGCTTCGATCCGCCGCGCATCGGCGTGGCCGCGCTGAACCCGCACGGCGGCGACGGCGGACTCATCGGCCGCGAGGAGATCGACGAGATCGCGCCTGCCGTTGAGGAGGCTCGCAGCAGGGGCATGAACGTGACCGGGCCGGTGCCCGCGGACTCCGTGTTCCCGCAGGCCATCGCGGGGCGCTACGACGCCGTGCTGGTCCACTACCACGATCAGGGCCACATCCCCATCAAGGTCAAGGACTTCGAGGGCAGCGTCAGCATCAACCTGGGCTTCCCGTTCGTGCGAACGTCCGTTGACCACGGCACAGCCTTCGACATCGCCGGCAAGGGCATCGCCAACGAGACCGGCATGCGGGAGGCCGTGCTGGCCGCAGCCTACATCGCTACGACCGGGCGACTGCCGGAGTAGCGCCATGTCGACGACGAACGCGGGACTGGACAACGGGAGCCTCAAGCTGGCCTTCATAGGCGGGGGCACGATGGCCGAGGCCATCATCGCCGGCGTGCTGGCGCGCGGCGTGGCCGAGGCCGCATCCATCGTGGTCGGCGAGCCAGTGCTGCGCAGGCGCGAGTACCTCAGCGGCCGTTACGGGACGCGCGCCGTCACCGACAACCACAACGCCATAGACGGGGCGGACATTGTAGTCATCGCAGTAAAGCCTCAGCAGCTTTCGGAGGTCCTTGATGAGCTGTCAGGCAACCTAACCGCCTCACAGAGCCTCCTGTCAATAGTGGCGGGCGCCTCCATGCAGTCAATCATGGAGGGAGCGAATCACGCGGCGGTCATACGCGTCATGCCCAACACGCCGGCGCAGGTGGGGCAGGGGATGACCGTGTGGACGGCCTCGCCGGAGGTCCCGGAGTCGCACCGCGAGGCGGCAGGCGAGATCTTCGACTCTCTCGGCATCGCCACGTACGTCGCTGAGGAGAAGTACCTGGACATGGCCACGGCACTGAGCGCCAGCGGCCCGGCGTATGTGTTCCTGTTCCTGGAGTCGCTGATCGACGCCGGCGTGTACATGGGGCTGCCTCGCGAGATGGCGCAGACGCTGGCGTTGCAGACCATAGAAGGTAGCGCGGCGCTGGCCAGGGAGTCCGGCAGGCACCCGGCAGACCTGCGGAACATGGTGACCTCACCCGGCGGCACCACGGCGGAGGCGCTGCTGGCGCTGGAGGACGCCGGATTCCGGGCGGCCGTGATGAATGCGGTCATAGCCGCGCACGAGAAGGCGATGGAGCTGGGCTAAGGGAAGCAATGGGAGCGCTGCTAAGCTACCTCATAACCCTGCTGATCTTCGCCATTCTCGGCCGCGTCATCCTGGACTGGCTGGTCGTGGGCGGGCTGCTGCGCTACGACAACGCACTATTCCGTGTTCGCGACGCGCTGATCTACCTCACGGAGCCGGTTCTCGCGCCCATACGACGCTTCACGCGCATGGGCATGATCGACTTCAGCCCCATGGTGGCGATCATACTGCTGAGCATCTTCCAGCAGTTCGTGGCCCGCATCTAGGGTTTGCCGGCTCGCGGCGCACGCGAGTGCCCAAGTCCACCGGAGAACCTAATGCCCAACATTCCCAGCTCAGTTGGTTTCCTGTCCAAACTATTGGGACGCCCAATTGTCGCAGCAATTGCTGCGTCGGTGGTGACTGGGCTGGTCATTCTCGTGGCCTGTTTCATGGTCTGGTACCATGTCGGTGGAGGAGCTTGGGGTAGCTGGAAGAGTGTAGAGGAGGCACAATTGGTTGAGCCTGACATGCTTCGACTCAAAGTCTACTCCTGCGAAGGACGTCCGGGATTCTCGGAGCTCAGAGAGACTGAGGTAGACGTACAAGTCAAGTTGTACGTTCTCTTTCACTTCAATACCTCTTTGAGGATGTTGGGCGGGCCGCCTGCGGCGTGCGAAGCGCACGTTGAGGTCCCCCTCCGCGAGCCGCTGGGAGATCGGGGGGTTGTAGACATGCTCACAGGCAAGTCGGTGAGCGTCAGCATTCCCGGCCCGCCTCCAGAACCAACGCCTGAGCCAGTCGCCTCCATCATCGTGGACAAGGGTCTTGCGCGAGTAGCTGAGCAATGGCCGGGCTTCGGCGGGTACTACCTGGACCGCTACACCCGCAAACCACCCCACCGGTATGTGGCATACGTCTACATGCTGGACGCCTGCCAGCATGAAGCGGCCGAAATGGCAGTAAAGCGATTGGTTGACGTTGAGCGATTCGGGGAGGACATTTTCGGTGTGTATGCGGTAGAGGCAGACTACTCCATCGTGCAACTGGGCCGGTGGTACGAGCACGTTAGCCGGATGACCGACCCTGGCATAGTTGAAACGAGCCTTGATGAAAGCAAGAACCGGCTTGAGATACGCGTAGTCGACGATGCCTCCGCGCAAAGGGTTGAGGAGAAGCTGAAGGAGCTTCCGGTGCCTCGTGAGGCGGTTGCCGTCAGGATAAGAGAGCCAGTCAAGCTGTATGAATCGCCAAAAGAACCGATTCCAGCGACCGAACTCAAGGAGCAGCTCAGTGATGCGCTGCTGCAGGACCTGGAGACCATCGCCCTCCAGAAGGGCATATCGCTCGAAAAGGCAATAGAACGGTATGGGTCGCAGGGCAGCTTCATCGCACTGGTCGACACAATCAGGGAGACGTTTCCCGACGATTACGCCTGGGCAAGGGTCGAGCTGGGCGGCAGCGGCCAGGTCGGATTCGCCCGGCGGCCGCCGGCGGCCGCGCTCTGGATGATCGATGGTTACGCCAATAGACAGTGGGGCGCTACCGTTGAGGTACACTCCCACGTGGGCTTCAATGAGTCGGAGAAGCAGAATGCAACCAGCGCAGTCCACTACGCCGTGTTCGATGCGCCTGGAGTCGGCGTGGGCCGCTCCGGGTTAGACGTGGAGACCGGCCATCTAACGACGACTCTCTGGGTAAATGCCCCTTCCTGTGACGCCGCCGTTATCGACGACGTCCGGGCCAGTGCAACCGAGGCTGTCATTGATGCGACCAGAGCCGACATTCTCAACAGCATCAAGAGCGACCTGATCGTTTACCCCACTGACCCGACTTGGGTCGATCCGGTGGATGGCCCGGTGCTGACCTGGCCTCGTCCTGACGGAGTATATGACGGAAGGGATGCCATAGTCAGTGGGACCGTGGTTTTCGACGAGAGCGCCGGATGCCTGTACCTCGGAAACTCCAACTCCACGCAGCTAAGGCCGGTGGTGTGGCCGTTCGGGGCATCCTGGCAGGCCGATCCTCCCGCTGTGAAGCTGCAGGGTCAGCTGATCGAGCCGGGCATGTCTGTCAATGGTGGAGGCGGCGAGACTTCTAGTGTTGGGTACATCAAAAATGTCGTCGGGGACGCCGTGGCCGACGCGGCCAAACAATGCGCCGACCATGTCGACACTGAGGGAATTGATTTATTCAACGTCGACAGCGAAGTAGAGGTAGTCCCCTGACTACCCGGCAGTGACCACACCGGGGACTCAGTCGCCCACCCCTCGCCGCATTGAAGTACCCTGTGCCATATTGTAGAATAGCCCCAGCCCGATTCAGAGGTCTGATCACGCCATGCCACCCGTCCGGCCGCTGCCCGGAATGAGAGACGAGACACCCCAGGAGCTCCATCGCAGGACATCCGCCCGCGACATACTCCAAGCGCACCTGTCGTCGCACGGCTACCGCGCCATAGACACGCCGCTCCTGGAGCCGACTGAGCTGTTCCTGCGCAAGTCCGGCGGCGAGCTGGCCACGCGCATGTACACCTTCAACGATCCGGGCGGCAACCGCGTCAGCCTCAGACCGGAGTTCACGCCCTCCGTCATCCGGTACTACCTGGAGCGGGCGGAAGGGGAGCCGCTTCCCATGCGCCTCCAGTACAGCGGCCCTGTCTTCCGCTACGACGACGCCGGCCGGTTCAACCAGGTGCATCAGACCGGCGCGGAGGTCATCGGCGCAGAGTCGCCCGACTCCGACGGCGAGCTGCTCGCGCTGGCGATGGACGGCCTGTCGCAGCTCGGCGCGTCCTCACCGGCATGCGTTGTGGGACACGTGGGCGTGCTGCACCTGATGCTTAGCGAGCTTGGCATATCGGCAAGGACGCAGGACTTCCTCATCGGCTGCATGCCCAGGCTCAGGGATGACTCTGCCGGTGCGGCGGAAGCACTGGAGCAGGCAAGCTCACGAGGCCTGGTGAAGGGCGACGAGGGCAGCCGCCCGTCGGTGCTGCCTGCGAACGGCACGGGCAGGCAGGAGGCCATCGACGCGCTGCGCCACCTGTTCCACGACTCTCTCAGCGGCATTCAGGGCAGTCGCTCCACGGACGAGATTCTCAGCCGCTTCATGAGCAAGCAGGAGCAGGGCGACGACGCCAAGAGCGTAGAGCAGGGGATCTCGCTGCTCTCACGCGTCGCAACCGCCGCCGGTGACGAGGAACAGGCGATGCCGCGGCTGGCCTCGGCGCTGCGCGAGCACGGCGTCGGCCGCGAGTCACTCTCGCCTCTCGAGGAGGCGCTCGCCGCGTTCCACCTCCGCAGGCCCAAGACGCCGCTGCTGGTGGACGTCGGCCTGGTGCGCGGGATGGCGTACTACACTGGCATGGTGTTCGAGATACGCGCCACCGCCCGCGGCGGCGACATTGCCGTGTGCGGAGGCGGACGCTACGACGGCCTGGTGAAAGCACTGGGCGGGCAGGACGACGTGCCCGCGCTCGGCTTCGCATACACACTTGAGAACTTGCTGGGGCTGCTCCCGGAGGACACGCCCCGGAGCCTGGAGGAGTCGCATTCTGCGCCTGGCAATTCCCAGCGACGGTGAGCTCTACGAGTCCACCCTGACCTTCCTGCGCAGCAGCGGCCTGCCTGTTGAGCGCGCCAGCTCGCGCCGCTACACGGGCACCATCGGCGGCGGGTCCGGCGCTACCGCGCTATTCCAGCGGACGGCGGACATACCGCTGAAGGTGGAGGACGGCAGCGTTGACCTCGGCATCACCGGGCTGGACCGCTATATGGAGATGTGCCCGGAGGGAGGAGACGCAATCCTGGTCATGGACGACCTTGGCTACGGAGGCTGCAAGCTCATGGTGGGCGTGCCGGACTCGTGGCTTGACGTGGACTCCATGAGCGATCTGGCAGACCTCTCCGTGGACATGCGCGAGAACGGCCGCGACCTCAAGATCGCCACCAAGTATCCGAGGCTCGTCGAGAGGCACATGCTCAGGCACGGCGTCAGCTACTACTCACTGGTACAGTCCAGCGGCACCCTGGAGGCAGCGCCCGCCATGGGATTCGCGGACATCATCGCGGATATTTCCTCCACAGGTACCACCATGCGCGAGAACCGGCTGAAGACGGTGGAGAACGGCACCATTCTGACTTCGCAGGCGTGCATCATCGGCAACGGGCGGCGGCTTGCTGAGGAGCCCGGCGCGCTGAGCGAGACGCGCATCCTGCTGGAGCAGGCTGAGGCGCACCTGCGGGCGAGAGACTTCTTCAGCATCACCGCCAACATCCTCGGCAGCTCGCCTGAGGACGTGGCGGAGCAGGTCACGCGACGGCCGGAGGTGTCCGGCCTGAAAGGCCCCACGATCGCAAGGGTGTACAGCGAGGACGAGGGGTCGTGGTTCGCAGTGACGCTGGTCGTGCCGCGGGAGCGGCTGCTGGAAGCTGTCGATCACCTGCGCGAGATAGGCGCGGGGAGCGTCACGGTCTCCCAGGCACACTACGTATTCCAGGACCGCTGCAACTCCTACCAGTCGCTTCTGCAGGCGCTTGGACGGGCGGGCTAAGGGAAGAAGCAGCAATGCCCAATCTCAGCGCCCACCTGGGCATAGCCAAGGAAGCGGCCTCGCGGCTTGAGCATCCGGTCATCGACAGCAATCTGGGGGCCTTCCTGCTAGGCTCGGTGAGTCCAGACATACGGATCATCACCAAGGGCAAGCGTGACGACACCCACTTCGCTCACCTGGACTTCCAGAACAAGGGGGACGGCCTGGACGGCATGTTCCGGCTACATCCCCACCTGGCCAGGCCGGACGCCCTCTCCGAGGCCACCGCGGCCTTTGTGGTCGGATACGCGTCCCACCTGCTGTCCGACGAGCTGTGGATCCTCGGCCTGTACCGGCCGTACTTCGGCAATCGATCCGTCTACGAAGACCCCCACCAGGGCGACCTGATGGACAGGGCGTTGCAGCTTGAGCTGGACAGGCGGGAGCAGCTTGCCCTCGGCGGCCTGGAGACGCTCCGGCCGCTCATCGCGCACGCGGAGAAGGGTGTGGACGTCGGCTTCATCTCGTCGGACACCATGTGCGAGTGGCGCGAGTGGATCGAGGGCACGCTGAGCTGGAGCTTCACCTGGGAACGCCTGCGATTCATGGCCCGCCGCGTGGTCGCACACAGGGCGGACGAGACCGACCGAACGCGGGAGATGGTGGAGGACTTCCTTGAGTCCGTCCCGCGCGGGCTGGACCGCATCTACGAGACCATCGACCGGCAGCTATTCGAGGACTTTCGTGAGCGCACCATAAGCGACCTCATGGAGTTTTCGCGGGGGTACCTCGCATGAGGGTCGTCAGGGGAATGGAGGAGGGCAGAAGGGCGCTGGATCGCGACGCCTTCCTGCGGGAGCAAGAGTCCTCTCCTGAGATGGCCGCGGGCATAGAGCGAGTATTCGGGCAGGCATTGACTCCTGAGGAGGCCGTCACTCGCATCGTCCGCGACGTGGCTGACCGCGGCGACGAGGCCGTTCGCGAGTACACGCGCCGCATAGACGGGGCGGAACCGGAGTCCCTGGAGCTGACCCGCGATGAGGTGCGGGGTTTGGCTTCAGAGGTGCCGCGGGAGATTGTGGACGCGCTCAACACGTCCGCATCCCGCGTCCGCCAGTACCACGCCGCCACCATGCCGAAGCCATGGATGGACATGGACAACGGCTTCGGCGAGATTATTTCGCCGGTGGAACGCGTGGGCATATACGTTCCCGGAGGCCGAGGCGCGTATCCATCCACCGTGGTGATGACCGCCATACCAGCCCGCGTGGCCGGCGTGCGGGAGATTGTGCTGGCGACTCCGCCACGCGGCGAGCAGGGGCCGCCGCCTGCGGTCATGGCCGCCGCGCAGGTGGCAGGAGTGAGGCGGGTCTTCCAGATTGGGGGCGCGCAGGCAATCGCGGCGATGGCTTACGGTACCGAGACAGTCCCCAAGGTGGACATGATCTGCGGCCCGGGCAACGTCTTCGTGACGCTTGCCAAGAAGGTGGTCTACGGCCAGGTTGGCATCGACGGGCTGGAAGGCCCCACAGAGACGCTCATCATCGCGGACGAGACCGCCGACCCAACCCTCTGCGCGGCCGACCTGCTGGGCCAGGCGGAGCACGACCTGCTGGCGACTCCGGTGCTCATCACCACGTGCGAGGACCTGGTCGCGCCGATTCAGGAGCAGGTACAGCGGCAGCTGGCCGAGCTGCCTCGCGGCGACACCGCAGCGGCCTCCATCGACCGGCGCGGGGCATTCGTCGTGGTGGACACGCTCGACGAGGCGATTGAGCTCGCCAACGAGTACGCCCCAGAGCACCTGTGCCTCATGATCGCGGAGCCTTGGAGCGCCGTGGGCAAGGTGCGCCACACCGGCGGAATCTTCCTCGGTGATCACTCGCCGGAGGTCATGGGCGACTACGTCGCCGGGCCCAGCCACGTGATGCCCACGGGAGGCACGGCCCGCTTCAACTCATGCCTCGGCGTGTCGCAGTTCATCAAGCGAACGCCGGTGGTGTCGCTGGATCCCGCGATGGCACGCAGGCTCACGGACGCGGCCGCAACACTGGCCCGCGCCGAGCAGTTCGACGCCCACGCGAGGGCGGTGGAGGTCAGGCTGGAGCGCGGCGGGCGTGACGGTGCGGGAAGCAGGGGAGCGGTCTGAACCGCATTTAGGAGTACGAATTGGACATTTCCAGGCTCTTTCGGTCACACTTCCGGGAGCTACGGCCCTACCAGGCCGTAGACTCTCCTGCCGCACTCGCTCGGTCCGCCGGGATACCGCCGGAGAGCGTCATCAAGCTGAACGCCAACGAGAACCCATACGGCCCATCGCCGCGGGCGCTGGAGGCTCTCGCGAGCTACCGGGGCTACCACATCTACCCGGACGCAGGCCAGATCGCCTGCAGAATGGCGCTTGAGGAGTACACCGGCATGTCCGCGGAGTACATCATGGCCGGCGCGGGAGCGGACGAGCTCATTGACCTGGTGTTGAGGGCCACGCTTGAGCCCGCGGACAGGGTCATCAGCTGCCCGCCCACGTTCGGGATGTACTCCTTCAGCACGCAGGTGAACGGAGGCACGCTGGTCAACATCCCCCGGGACGAGAACTTCCAGGTGGACATCGCCCAGGTCAAGAGCGTGATTGGCACCATGACCAAAGCCATCTTCCTGACGTCTCCCAACAACCCCACGGGCAACTCCATCTCCGAGGAAATGTTGCTGGACCTGCTGGACTCTTCCATTCTCGTGGTGATAGACGAAACCTACTACGAGTTCAGCGGCCAGACGTTTGCGCACCTGGTGCCGGAGCATCCGAACCTTGTGGTGCTGCGCACGCTCAGCAAGTGGGCCGGTCTGGCAGGACTGAGGATCGGCTACGGGATCATGGCTCCAAGGCTGCTGGAGCTGCTGATGGACATCAAGCAGCCGTACAATATCAATGCCGCCGCGGAGGTCGCGATGCTTGCCTCGCTGGCCGACCTCGACCACCTGCTGGGCAACGTGGCCGCGATCGTGGAGGAGCGCGAGCGCCTCTTTGCCCGCCTGAAGGACATTCCGGGCATGCACCCCCTTCCGTCCTCGGCAAACTTCCTGCTGTGCGAGGTCGACGACGGGAAGGCGGTGCCAGTGTTTCAGGCGCTGGCGCGCAAGGGCATCTTTGTGCGATACTTCAACGCGCCGCGGCTCAGGGACTCGCTGCGGATATCCATCGGCCGTCCCGAGCACACCGACGCGCTGATCGCCGCGCTGGAGGAGACCTTAGGAGGGTCTTAGGCTTCCGGCGCGAGGCAAGCGCCGTACGCAATCGACATTCTGGAGACGCACGTGAGCGATCGGAAGGCAACGGTCAGGAGGGACACCCGGGAGAGCCAGGTTGAGGTCACGCTCGACCTCGACGGCACCGGTCAGGCCTCCGTTGACACCCCCAACGGCATGCTGAACCACATGCTGGAGCAGCTGGCACGCCACGGCCTCATGGACGTGAGCGTTACGGCTACGGGAGACCTCTCGCCGGGATGGCATCACCTGGTGGAGGACGTGGGCATTGTTCTGGGCCAGACGCTTCACCAGGCACTGGGAGAGGGGAAGGGCATCACTCGCATGGGACACCAGATGGTGCCCCTGGACGAGACGCTGGTGATGGTGGCGCTCGACCTGGGGGGCAGGCCGTATGCGGTGGTGAAGGCAGCCTTCGACGGCCCGACCATAGGCGACCTGCCGTCCGACCTGGTGCGCCACTTCCTGGAGGTCTTCGCGCTGGAGGGCAGGATGAACCTGCACGCCCAGGTGCTTGCCGGCGCCAACGACCACCATCGCGCGGAGGCGCTGTTCAAGGCGCTGGCCAGGGCGTTGCGAACGGCGGTTGCCATTGACCCGCGGGCCGCCGGCGAGGTGCCCAGCACCAAGGGCACAATCAGCGAGTAGGACGCAGCAGGCTAGGCGGGCGCCTCCTCCACGTCGTAGCGGTAGCTCTCGATAACCGGGTTGGCCAGCAGCCGCTGGCACATCTCATCCACCATTGCCTCAGCCTCCGACCGCGCCCCGGCGTCCAGCCTGATCTCAAGGTACTTGCCGGCGCGCACGTCCTCGGCCCCGCTGAAGCCAAGGCTCCTCAGCCCGCCAAGGATGGTGCGGCCCTGCGGATCGTTCACCGTGGGCTTGAGAGTGACGTACACCCTGGCGAGAAACATCGGCGCTCCTAGCGGAAGGTGGATGGCCCGCGGCCAATGTACGCTTGAATGAAGTCGTCGATGCGCGGGTCGTCGAATAGCTCGAAGGTGTCTATCCATCCCCACGCCGTGAGAGCAATCGTGGCGTCCATCCCTGAGTACGGCGCGAGTACCACGCCCTCCGGGTAGCGATTGACCACCGATTCCAGATCGTCTATGAGAGCGGTGCACTCCTCAGTGCAGTTGTACTGCACCATGACGGCGCCCCGCTCCAGATATGACACCTGTTCCTCATTGGGGACCTCTTCGTCGCGGCTGCCCCAGGTGATGTCCTCCAGCGGGATGTCGTAGCGCCAGCCGGACGTGGGTGGAGACGTGCTGTAGGCCGGATGAGGCTGATCTGGCTCAACCACCTCGTTGCCCTGCAGGCTCACCTGGACGCCCTGCTCGGCAGAGGAGTCCGTAGTCAGGCCCACCTGACCCAGATTGCCTGGAATGATCAGCGAGAGCACGATCATCACGCCGCCGATGCCGACAATGGCCCCGAATGCGTATCTTCTGAATCTCCTGCGAGACCGCTGACGTACACGACGCGACTCCCGCCGTTCGTGTCGCTCCAGCGCCCTGCGCCTGCGGTCCCGCGCCCTTGCCGCCATCAGCCAGCCTGCCCTTCCGCGCCGGCCCACGCCTGTCCGGTGATGCGCTCGAACGCCTCAATGTATCTTTCGCGGGTCATGTCCACTACGTCCGGCGGCAGCTCCGGGGCAGGGGGCTCCCGATCCCAGCCGCTGTTCAAGAGCCAGTCCCGCACGTACTGCTTGTCGAAGTTGGGCTGAGACCTGCCTGGCTCGTAGCCCGCGGCGTCCCAGAAACGGCTGGAGTCGGGAGTGAGAAGCTCGTCTATGAGTATCAGCTCGCCGTCCAGCAGCCCGAACTCCATCTTGGTATCGGCGATGATGATGCCGTGGGCTCTCGCCTCGTCCCTGGCGAACTCGTACACCCGGCGGCTCGCATCCTCCAGCTTCTCCGCCAGCTCCGCGCCCACCATGTCGCGCACCTCATCCATGCTCATGGGCATGTCGTGGCCGGTCTCGGCCTTGGTGGTGGGCGTGAATAGCGGCTGCGGGAACATGTCGCCCTCCTTCATGCCCTCCGGCATGGCCGCGCCTCCCACCGTGCCGCTCGAACGGTATTCCGCCCACGCAGATCCCGTGATGTAGCCCCGCACCACGCACTCGATGTCGATGCGCTCCGCCCGCCGGACCACCATGGCCCTGACGGCGATCTCAGGCGGGAGGTCGTCGGGCAGAGATGCGCCCGTTGAACCGGCTTCCAGCCTGTCCGCTTGATTCGCCATGGCGATGAGGTGATTGGGCACGATGTGAGCCGTTTTCTCGAACCAGTAGCTTGACAGGCGTGAGAGCACAAGCCCCTTCTGGGGTATGGCCGTCGGAAGCACCACGTCGAACGCCGAAATGCGGTCCGAGGCCACCATCAGAAGGCAACCGCTTCCCAGATCGTAAGTGTCCCGCACCTTGCCGCGGTGCAGCAGGTTGGGCATATCCGTGTAGGCAATGGCGCTCTCAGTCATGTCGTTACGCTCCTCCGTTAGCCGTCCAAGCCGAGTCTCATGAACGAGTCCTCGACGTATCTCATATAGTAGTTGTAGTCGAAGATGGCCTCCAGCTCATCGCCGGGCAGCCTGTCAGTCACCTCAGGCTCCTGCCTGAGCAGATCACGGAAGTCCGCCGACTCGTCCCACGACCTCATCGCGCAGGCTTGCACGATCTCGTACGACCGCTCGTGGCTCAGCCCGCTCTCCAGGGGGCTCGTGTTCTCGCAGCGAGTGCTGATCGCGCTGCTGGAGAGCGGGCTGAGCCGCGAGCGGTCGTATGAGATCGTGCAGGCCTGCGCGATGAGGTCGTGGGACGAG